>CAITGX010000260.1 GCA_903892045.1 uncultured Planctomycetota bacterium
CTCGGGCGAGAAGAGATCATCCCGGCCACCTTCCGGCCGCTGATCGAGGGTCTCTCGCGTGACGCGCAGCAGGCCGCGCGCGTCAAGACGCTGCTGTGGTACCTCGACCGCCACGTCGTGATCGACGGCGACGAGCACGGGCCGATGGCCGCGAAGCTCTTCCGCTCGCACTGCATGGGCGACGAGAGCGTGCACATGCGGGCCCTCGACGCGGCAGCTCGCTCGCTCGGCGCGCGCGGCGCCCTGTGGGACGAGATCGCTGCGCGCGTCGCGGACTGAGCGGCTGCGCTCGGCGCTTCAGGGCAGGACGTCGAAGCCGACCGGCGGCAGGACAGAACGTCCGCCAGGGCCGAACACCAGTCCGGACCACTCGATGCGCGAGCCCGCAAGGTAGCGCAGGGTCGACGGGTCGGGCGAGAACCACGCCATGGCGCGCCCCGACGGATGCAACGGTCCGACCGTGCGCAGCAGGTCGGCATCGCCGGCGTTGGTGAGCGTGTAGCGCAGGAGCCGCGAGCCGTTGAGCGGCAAGGTCACGGACCCGATCGGGAGCCCCGGCGCCGCGCCGGAGGTGGTCGCGAGCAGGAGGTACGCGCGCGGATCGGTGTCGTAGCCCGCATTCACCACGAGGGGCACGGGACGCGGGTCGTGAGCCGAGAGCGCGTCGAAGCCGACGTGCAGGGGCGCGACCGGATCGACGCGCAGCGCGAGCTCAGGCCACAGCGTCACCGGCGAGATGCCATCGTTCACCACCACGCGGAAGCGCGCGTTGCCCGGCGTCTGGCCGGCGCGGATCCGCAGCGTGTACGTGCCATCGCCGTTGTCGACCGCCGGGCCCGCAAGGCTCGCTGCCCCGGCCGCGCCGACGCTGTTCACCGCGATCGTCGCTCCGCCTTGGCCGACGGGGACGCCGTTGAGGTCGCGCAGCAGCAGCGTGACCTCGGCCTCGGTGCGTCCGTCGGCGACGAGCGCCGTGCGATCGGGCAAGGTCTCGCTCTCGATGTGGTCCGGACGGCCGGCGAGCGCCGCGCGCCAGGCGTTGTACTGCGCGCGCAGCGTGATCACGGGGTCCGGCGTGGTCGAGTTGCCGATCACGTTGAGCGCCGCGTACATCTGACCCTGCGCGCAGCCCGAGCTCGAGTTGCACACGGAGCCGCCGGTGTCGCCGACGCGCGAGATCAGGAAGAAGCCCGTGTAGGCGCTCTGGAACGGCTCGGCAGGCGGCAGCGCGCACGACGTCGGCGCGGACGCGCTGCACGAGCAACGGCCATCGCCGCCCCAGAAGCGAGCGGCCTCCATGGCGGCCATCACCTTCTGGCCGATGTCGCCCTGGGTCTGGAGGAAGGCCTGCTCGGCGGCGAGCACGACCTCGTTGCCCGTCAGGATGTTGCCTTGGATCGCGTAGCGCCACTCCCCGACGACGCCGGCCACTCCGGGGTTGGCGGGAATGGTCTGCGAGCCCGAGAACGTGACGGGCGCGTTGTTGAAGTCAACGATGCCGAACTGCCGCGACTGCGCGGCCTGCACGCCGAGCAATTGCTGCAGGATCTGCTGCGGAGCGAGGCCTGCATTGAGCCCGTTCCACATGAGCTGGCGGTTGACCGCCCCGGTGTCGACGAGCGCCTGCGACACGCCGCCGCCGAGCCCCGGCCGCATCACGGGCAGGTTCAAGCGCAGGTTGAAGTTCGAGAGGCAGGTCGCCGACGAGATGCACACCTCGCGGGTGCGCGTGTTCACGGCGACGATCGACCAGGTCGAGAAGGCCGGCGCGGCGGCGAGCGCCACGGCGAGGGCGAGGGCGGCGATGCGGTGGACGAGCTTCATGCAGGTTTCACGATACGCGCTGCCCGCATTTTCAGTCCAAGACAGGGACGCGGCCGATCCCCCGCGGCGGCGGAAACGAGCCCGACAGGGGGCCAGATGCGGAAAAAAAGTCCGAACTGCCGCTCCGGCTGCGCTCCGGGAGGGCACGGGCTCGCTCGATTGGGCCCGCTCGACCGGGGCAGCGGACACGCGGGGGCTCGGGGGCGGACCTCGAACGCAGTGGGGTGCGTCCCGGGGAGTCCTAGCGCAGCGCTTGCTCGAGCGCGGTCGCGCGGTCGGTGCGCTCGTCGCGGTACTTCACGATCAGCGCGCAGGCCACCTGCAGCTGCCGCGACGCGGCCCACTCGTCGCCCGCGGGCCGCGTTCCGGGCACGACCACGGCGTGCTCGGGAATCTCGAGCGGACACTCGCGCGTGCCGCGCAGCTCACGGCGATTCGGCACGTCGTACACCACGGTGCTCGCCGACAGCACGACGCCTGCGGCCAGCACCGCGCCGCGCCGCACGAGCACGCCCTCGTACACGCCCGTGTTGCCGCCGAGGAACGCGTCGTCCTCGATGATCACCGGTCGCGCGCCGGCGGGCTCGAGCACGCCGCCGATCTGGCACGCCGCCGAGAGATGCACGCGCTTGCCGATCTGCGCGCACGAGCCCACGAGCGCGTGGCTGTCGACCATCGAGCCCTCGTCGACGAACGCGCCGACGTTGATGTACGCGGGCGGCATCACGATCACGCCCGGCGCGAGGCAGGCCCCGCGCCGCACGGACGAGCCGCCGGGAACGATGCGCACCTTGTCGGCGAGCGAGAACGTGCGCGGCGGGATGTCGCGCTTGTCGACGAAGGTGAGCGTACCCGCCGAGCTCTCGGCGAGCGGCGAGGCGCGAAACAGCGCGAGGATCTCTTCCTTCACCCACGCGTTCACGGTCCAAGCGCCGTCGACACCGCGCTCGGCGACGCGCACGCGGCCCTGCTCGAGCGCAGAGAGAAGCTCCGCTCCCGCGAGGCGCGCGCTCACGCGCAGGCCTCCGCTCGCGCGAGCAGCTCGCGCGCGGTCGACTCGTAGTCGGCGACGGCCTGCTCGAAGGAGCGCTTCGTCACCAGTTCGTGATCGGTGTGCGCGTCGAGGATGCGACCGGGGCCGTACAGCAGCGGCTTGCCCCAGCGACCGAGATGCGGCGCGTCCGTGCCGAACGCGACCGGGATCGGCTCGTGGCCGCGCGGGACCTCGAACTCGACCGGCCCGTAGCTCTTGTAGGGCCGCTGCAGCGCGACGTGCGGCGAGAGGCAGGCGCACAGCTTGCGCTCGGTGGTCTCGACGGGCTCGACCGCGCGCAGGAGCAGGCTCGCGACCGCGCGATCGGCGACCACGTTGGCCGCGACGCCGCCTTGGATCGTGCCGATGTTGAGCGTGCCCGGCCCGAGCAGCGCGTGGCGCCCCCAGTCCTGCGCGAGCAGCTTCTCGATCGCATGCACGAGCTCGTGGATCGCGCTCGGGCCGATGTTCTGGGAGCTGTGCCCCGCCACGCCGCTCGCGACGAGCTCGGCCTTGTAGACGCCCTTGTGCGCGCCGGCGAAGCGATTCTCCGTGGGCTCGCCGACGATCGTGAAGGCCGGGCGCCACGGTTCCGCGAGCTTCGCGTTGGCGAGCGCCGCCCCGGCGGAGTCCGTCTCCTCGCCGCAGGTGAACAGGAAGCCGATGCGGTCCTCGCCCTGTGCGAGCAGCTTGCGCGCGGCCTCGATCATCGCGAGCGCCGGCCCCTTCGCGTCGCACGAGCCGCGGCCGTGCACCGCCTCGCGATCCTCGCGCGGGCCGAAGAACGGCGGCACCGTGTCGAGGTGCGTGCAGAACACGACCCGCGGTCGCGCGCCGCGGGCGAGCACGTTGAAGCGGCCGGGAGCGAGCTCCTGCCGCTCGACGCCGAGCCCGAGCGCGGCGAGCTCGCGCGAGAGCGCATCGGCGTAGTCCTTCTCGTCCCCCGTCACCGACGGGATCGCCACCAGATCGCAGAGTTTCTTGAAGACGTCCACGGGGCGGAGTCTAGCAGCCGTGCACGGCGGCATCTCGCGGCGCGCAGCTCTCGAGAACCCTGCACACGGCCGTGATCAGCAGCCCATGGCAGCCCCACAGCGGACGGTTGCGGGGCCGAGGCGGGGCTCCAGCGACGTCGCAGGCTCCTAGGTGAAGCGTGTGCGTCCGCGTAGGCTTCTGCGACATGGAAGGAAGCCCCAAGCTCGGGCTGCTCTCGGGCATCGGCCTCGTCGCGTCGAGCATGATCGGCGTGGGCGTGCTGGTATCGGCGGGCTGGGCGGCGAGCGTGCTCGGTCCGGGCGAGATCCTGCTCGCGTGGCTCGTCGGAGGCGCGATCGCGCTGTGCGGAGCGCGCGCGTACGCGGAGCTCGCGACGCTCGTGCCGCGCTCGGGCGGCGAGTACCGCTACCTCGCGGACCTGCTGCATCCCGCGCTCGGCGCGCTCGCCGGCTGGGCCTCCCTGTTTCTCGGCTTCGCGGCCCCGGTCGCCTTCTGCGCGGCGATGGCGGACGCGTACATGGCCACGCTGGTCGAACTTCCGACGCACGCTCTCGGCGCGAGCATCATCGTCGGCATCACGCTGATGGCCGCGCTCTCCGCCCGCGCGACGCAGCGCGTGCAGGACTCACTGGCGCTCGCGAAGGTCATGCTGTTCGCGCTGTTCCTCGTCATCGGCGCCGTCGCGGGCTCCCATGCCTGGCCGCAGTGGCAGCCCGAAGTGCCGCACGAGGGCTTTCCGGTCGCGAGCTTCTTCGGCCAGCTCCTGTGGGTCGGGCTCGCGTACACCGGCTGGAACACCGCCAGCTACGTGAGCGAGGAGTTCCGCGAGCCGCGCCGCGACGTGCCGCGCGCGATGCTGCTCGGCACGCTGCTCGTGACGCTGCTGTACCTCGCCGTGAACTGGGTCTTCGTCGCGAATCTCGACCCTGGCACGCTTTCCGAGTGGCGGTCCGAAGGCGGCGATGGCGCTCGCACGACGCTCGCGCACCTGATCGTGCGCGAGCTCGCGGGCCCGGCCGGAGCCGCGGCCATGTCCGCCTTCGTGGTGCTCGCGATGGTCTCCTCGGCGAGCGCTTTCACCGTGGCCGGACCGCGCGTCTACGCGGCGATGGCGGGCGACGGGGCGCTGCCGGCCGTGTTCGCTGCCCGCAGCGGCGCGACTCCGGCCGCCTCGACGGTGCTGCAAGGCGCCGTGGCGCTCGTCCTCCTGCTCACGCACTCGTTCGACCTGTTGGTCGAGAACTGCGGCGCCGTGCTCACCTTCACGACAGCCCTCGCGGCGCTCGCGCTCGTGCGTGCGAGGTTCCACGCACCTGCGGGCATCGACCGACGCAGCATCGGTGCCCTGCCGCTCGCGTGTGCGCTGCTCTACTTCGCCGCCTCGGCCTACACGCTCTGGGCCGCGGCGTCCGAGAGACCGGCGCGACTCCTGTGGATCGCGCTCTTGTGCGTCGTCTCGGCCGTGGCCTACGCGCTTCGACGCAGAACGCACTGAGCGCGACGCTACGCACACGGTCCTCGCCGGTTGCAGCGAACGAGCGGCTTGGGGCTCTCCCGCCCCGGGAGCTAGAGCGGCAGGAACCCGCCTCCTTTCCTGCGGGTCGGAGTTCCGCCATGCGACTCGCCACCATCCTCCGCGCGTCCCTGCCATTCGTCCCCGCCATCGCGCTCGCCCAGTCGCCCGCTCCCACGCAGACCAGCTTCCGCTGGCCGCAGGAGCTCTCGGACGAGAGCGGCAGCGCGAATGCTCCCGGCGGCTCGGCGATCCAGCCCAAGGTCGTGCGCCTCGTGAAGACGGCGGCGGGCGCGCGCGACGGTCGACTGGTGAGCATCTACGCGGACGCGAACCACACGCTGCCCGTGTGGGCCCCGCGCGATGGCACGTACCTGCCGCGCGACGTGTACGCCCGCTACTCGACCGACAACGGCTCGACGTGGACGGCACCGGTCAACCTCTCGAACTCCGCGCGCACGAGCTCGACACTCACGGACTTCGACGCGGACGGCGTGCCGACTCCCTACTGGGGCGACTGCGAGAAGCCCAACGTGTTCGCCGCGGGCGACGTGATCGTGGTGACGTGGATCGGGGCCTACGCGCCGGCGCCGGGCTGGGCCTTTGGGGCGCAGGGCCAGAGCCCCCTGCAAGGGCGCGTCAGCTATCCGGACCTCGCCACCTATCCGCGCTCGCACCAGGTGCCCTACCGCGCCGTGTGGGCCGCGATCTCCCACGACGGCGGCACCACCTGGCTGCGGGGCACCACGAACCCGCCGCTGCAGCTCACCTTCGGCGAGCGCGACGCGAAGCAGGATTCGAGCCGTGGCGCCGGCAAGCGCTGGACCGTCACGTGGCAGGAAGATCCCGAGGGCCTGAAGCTCGGCGAGGCGGATGGACCGGGCGAGGGTGGCTCCGGGGCCGTGGCGAACAAGGGCACTGACATCTGGTACTCGTGGGCCAGCGACGTGGTCGCCGCGCCGCTCGACCTGCGCCTGCATCGAGGCCCCTTGAGCAACCACAGCCAGTACAACGCGGGCGCGCCGCTCGAGGCGATCCGCACGGTCGGCATGGCCGGCGGGCTCGAGAACCACTACGCGACGCGCGCCAACCTGCACATCGTGCAGGACGGTCCCGCGTGGAAGGCGATCGTCGCCTACGAGGAGTCGAAGGGCACCAGCGACGTCCTGTTCGGCAAGACGATCCAGTACCACTGCTTCCCCTTCGACCAGCCGGTGCGCAACGGCACGAGCACGCTGCTCTCCGGCGACGCCGGCACGCGCCTGACCGAGCTGATCCCGAACTCGCGCCGCGTGCGCTTCGTGCGCCAGTCCCCCAACGGCGTCCACCCGGCGCTGTTCATCTTCTGGCGCGAGGGCATGACCGACGAGGGCGGGCCCTCGGACATCCGCGGCAAGCTGTCGCTCTCGCTCGACCCCGCCGCGGTCGCGGCCGCCCCGACGCGCAACTTCAGCGCCAACACGCCGACGGCGGGCGCGGCGGACCTGCTGCTCGGCACGCAGGCCAACCCGATCGAGGACGCCAACGCCCATCGCGCGGTGCTGCGCGGCAACTTCCTCGCGCTCGGCTGGTGCTACACCTGGAACCAGCCGCTCGCGCGCTACACGGACCTCGCCAACTACGACTTCTTCGTGCGGAGGAGCTTCGACGGCGGCGCGACGTGGGACCTCCCGCGCAACATCTCGCGCCTGCCGAGCACGCGCATCACGGTGCGCGAACCGCGGCTCGTGCAGGCGGCGACGACCGGGAGCGAGAACGGGAACGTGCTCGTCGCGGCCTGGGGCACGGTGACCAACGTGTACGAGGGCATCGAGGAGTCGGTGCCGCTCGACATCCAGTTCACGCGCACCTCCGACCACGGCGCGACGTGGGAGAAGGTCGTCGCGCTCGCGGGTGCGGTGGACGACACGGAGTACGGCTCGCAGCTCGTGATCGACGACCCCGGCACGAGCGTGTACCTCACGTACCAGCGCGGGGGCGCCAACGGCGGGTCCGAAGTACTCTTCACGCGTGGCACGGTCGAGACCCTGCCCGCGAGCGTCGGGACCATCTACTGCCTCGGCGACGGCACGGGCGCGCCCTGTCCGTGCGGGAACACGAGCGCGCGCGACACGGGCCAAGGCTGTCGCAACTCGAGCGGCCGCGGGGCGCTGCTCGTCGGCAGCGGTTCGGAGAGCGTGTCCGCGGCGAACCTGCAGCTCGCCGTCAGCGGGCTGCCCGTCTCGGCCGCGGCGCTGCTCGGGCTAGGGTCCACGCAGGCCCACGGCATCTGGGGTGTGCCGTTCCGCGAGGGCATCTTCTGTCTCGGCGGCGCGCGCACGCGGCTGGCGAGCGGTGTCGCCGGCGCGGCCGGCGCGCTCCAATGGGATGCGGTGGCGCTGCTCGGTCCCGCGCTGCGCGCCGGCGACACGCTGCAGCTGCAGGTGCACTACCGCGATCCGCTCGGGCTGTGCTCCACGCTCGGACAGAACGCGTCCAACGCGCTGCGCGTCGAGCTGACGCCGTGAAGGCCGCGGCGGCCGCGCGCTCCCCGTATGGGAGCTCGCGGCCGCGAGAGGCCTGCGAACCCGATCAGGTCGCCGCGAGCGTGACGAGCTTCGCTCCGCTGGCCACCGCTTCCTTTTCCTTCACGTGCAGCGCCTTGACCGTGCCGGCGGACGGCGCGGCGATCTCGTTCTGCATCTTCATCGCCTCGAGGATCAGGAGCGGCTGGCCCTTCTCGACCGTGTCGCCTTCCTTGACGAGCAGCTTGACGACCACGCCCGGCATGACGCTCTTGACCGTGCCGCCGCCCTTCTGGGACTCGCGCTCGGCCGCGTGCGCGGCGCGCTCGCGTTCGTCCTCGATCTCGACCGCGTAAAGGTGGCCCGCGATGCCCGCGGTGACCTGGTGCTCGTCGCCCTCGATCGAGAGGCCCCACGAGCGGCCGCCGGCGAGCAGCGCGACCTGCCCGAGGCTGTCGACCTCCTGGTAGTCGACGTCCATGTCCTTGCCGTCGCAGCGCACGTGCAGCTTGCCGAGCCGCTCGACGACCTCGACCTCGTGCGCCTTGCCGTTGACGGTGACGAAGTACTTCACTGGGCACCTCCGGCGCTCGCACCGACGTGCGGCGGATAGGGCGACAGGCTGGCGCGGTTGCGCGCGGACCACGCGACGCGATCGGCGGCGCTGGTGTGCAGGGCCTTGCGCTGCATGAGCAGGTGGCGGTGCATCGCCGCGGCGACGGCCACGAGCACGTCCTCGCCGCTGCGCGGGGTCGAGAGGTCCATGTGCGCGAGGAAGTGCGTGTCGAAGTCACCCTTGACGAACTTCTCCTCCTCGAGGACGAGCAGCGCGACCGGGGCGCTCGTGCGCACGCCGCCGACGTTGAGCTCCGCGAGCGCGCGCTTCATGCGCTCGATGGCGGCGTTGCGATCCGGGCCCCACACGATCAGCTTGGCGAGCATGGGATCGTAGTTGAGGCTGACTTCCATGCCGCGGTAGATGGCCGCGTCGAGGCGCACCCAGGGGCCGCCGGGGGCGCGCAGGTTGTGGATCGTGCCGATCGAGGGCACGAAGCCGTTGAACGGGTCCTCGGCGTTGATGCGCACCTCGATGGACCAGCCGTTCTTCTTCGCGAGCACGTCTTCCTGCGTGTAGCCGAGCTTCTCGCCCCACGCGATGCGGATCTGCTCGCGCACGAGGTCGACGCCGTAGACCATCTCGGTCACGGGGTGCTCGACCTGCAGGCGCGTGTTCATCTCGAGGAAGAACACCTCGCCCTTCGAGTACAGGAACTCGACCGTGCCCGCGTTCTGGTAGCCCACGGCCGCGCCCGCGCGCACCGCGATCTCGCCCATCTTGCGGCGCAGCGCGTCGTCGACGACCACGCTCGGCGCCTCCTCGATCAGCTTCTGGTGGCGGCGCTGGATCGAGCACTCGCGCTCGCCGTAGTGCACGCCGTTGCCGTGCTTGTCAAACAGCACCTGCACCTCGACGTGGCGCGGCTCGTCGACGTAGCGCTCCATGTAGAGACGGCCGTCGCCGAAGCTCGCGAGCGCCTCACCGCTCGCCGTGCGGAACGCGGTCGCCATCTCGGCCTTCGAGCGCACGAGGCGGATGCCCTTGCCGCCGCCGCCGGCCGCGGCCTTGAGCGCGATCGGGTAGCCGATCTTCTCGGCCTCCTCGAGCGCGCGCTCGACGTCGTCGACCGGATCGACGAGGCCCGGCACGACCGGCACGCCGGCCTTGGTCATGTTGCGGCGGCTGGTGATCTTGTCGCCCATGGCTTCGATCGCCTCGGGCGGCGGACCGATCCAGACGAGCCCGGCTTCCGTCACCTTGCGGGCGAAGGCCGAGCGCTCGGACAGGAAGCCGTAGCCGGGGTGAATCGCCTCGGCGCCCGACTGCTTGGCGGCGGCGATGACCTTGTCCATGTCGAGGTAGCTCTCGCGCGGCGTCGAGCCGCCGAGCGCCACCGCGCTGTGGGCCATGCGCACGTGCAGCGCGCGCCGGTCGACGTCGGAGTAGATGGCGACGGGCTCGATGCCCATCTCCCGGCAGGTGCGGATCACGCGCAGCGCGATCTCGCCCCGGTTGGCGATCAGGATGCGTCGGAACATGGGGCCGGGATTGTACGCATCCGCCGCCCCGACCTCCCCTCGGACCCCTAGCGCCGCGGTCGTCGGGCGCGCAGCTCGCTCGGCGCCGCGGGAACGTCGAGCACCCGAGCGGGGCCGACGATGCGCGACAGGGTCCGCGCGAGGTCCCGCTCGCGGACCCGGGCATCCCGGGCTCGGGGGTCGGCCGCGGCCCGGGCGAGGTCATCGATCGAGAGCACCCCGACCAGCTGCCCCTGCGCATCCACCACCGGGACGCGCCGCACGTGCCAGGCCCGCATGGTGCGCTCGGCGTCCTCGATGCGCTCGTCCGGACGCACGCAGTGCGGCTCGCGGGTCATGGCCTCGGCGACGCGGACCTCGCTCGGGGCCGCGTCGAGCCGCAGGAGAGCGAGGCACACGTCGCGGTCCGTCAGCACCCCGAGCACCCGACCGAGGGAGCTCGTCACCGGCACGAAACCGCAGCGTTCCTCGCGAAAGATGCGGGCCGCCGTGGTCAGCGGCTCGCTCTCGCGGCAGGACCGGGCACCGCGCGTCATGACGTCCGACACCTTCATCGCGACCCTCCTTGCGGGATCCATGCTTGCGGGATTCGTCGGGGGGGCGACGGACCCCAGCCTGACCGAGTCCGCTGTGGCGGGCCAGCGGGCCGAAGGAGGAGCTTCGGGTAGGCCGAGGTGCGCAGAGCGGGAGACCGAGCCGCGTTGCTAGGCTCCGAGGGGGCTCCCGGAGGAGGGCCCACGCCTTGAAGACCTTCCTGCGTCGCGCGCTCTATGCCCTGCTGGCCCTGTTCGCCCTGATCCAGTTCGTGCCCTACGGCCGCGGCGAGGTCGACCCGCCGGTGACCAAGGAACCCAGCTGGGACAGCCCGCGCACCCGCGAGCTCGCCGTGCGGGCCTGCTTCGACTGCCACAGCCGAACCCCCAACCGCCCGTGGTATTCCCGCGTCGCGCCCGTGAGCTGGCTCGTGCAGCACGACATCGAGGAAGGCCGCGAGCACCTCGACTTCTCGGCCTGGGACCAGCCCCAGCGCGACGCCCATGAGGCGGGCGAGACGATCGAGGAAGGCGAGATGCCGCCGGAGCTCTACTTGCCGCTGCACCCCGAGGCGCAGCTCAGCGCATCGGAGAAGGACGAGCTCGCGCGCGGGCTGCAAGCGAGCCTCGCGGATGCGATCCGACCCGCGCGTCGCGGCGGCGGCGAGCGGCGCGAGCGCGACGACGACTGAGAGCGCGCTCTTCGCGCGCGCAAGGTTCTGTCCGAAAAGGGGGTGACGCAGGTCTTCCGTGCAGGGTAGATTTGCGCTCCTCCGCGAACGCGCGACCGCACGGCTCCCCCCACCCACGAGCTGCCGCGACCTCGCCCGAGCGGATCCCCCA
>CAITGX010000261.1 GCA_903892045.1 uncultured Planctomycetota bacterium
GAAACCGGCCCAGAGAAGTCGCTTCGCGTTCGCCGCCTGCGTGTCGTTGCTCATGCTCGTCCGTGGGACTGTGGTGGTGGGGGGGGATCTCGTGCGCGCACCTTCCGGCACGCACACCTCGCGGCAACCGCGACCGCGTCGCAGCCTAGCGGCGCATCCGGCGGGGTCGAAGCCCGTGGCGGGCCAGCGAGGCGAAATTCCGGACTTTCTTGTCCGTCGGTCGGAGCAGCGTCGCTCCCCACCCTGTCCACCCGTGGCAAATCGAAACCTGCCGGAGCTGGACTGCTGCAGTCCCCCCCGAAACGCGAACGTGACCAGTGCGCGTCCATCCGGAGTTGCGCATTCGCGCAAACTGAGGTGCGCTCGCGGAGGAGATCCGCCGACGGGGTGGTACGGCCGCACGAATTGAAACCCCCTCGCAGAGATTCCCCCCCTCATGTCGCACGCATTTCAGCTTCCCGGCCTCGGGCGCACCATCGCGTTCGGCGCGCTTGCGCTCTTCGGCGCGACGAGCTGTGTCACCAAGTCACCGATTCACGACGAGCAACTGGTTCGCACGCAGATCACCCCGGCGTCCGACGCGCCGGAGTGGGTCCAGGGCCAGATCCAGACCGATCCCGCCATGTTGTCGTTCGTGGGCCGGGGCGGCGGCTTCAACGTGCTCGATGAGCGCGAAGCCTTCGACGAGGCCTTCATGCACGCGCGGGAGCAGCTCGCGCAGTACGTCGGCACGCGCGTCACGAGCGAGTCGTGCGATCAAGACTGGGCCGACGGCGCCCGCTACCTGCCCCTCGAGGATGCCGGCCCCGGTCCGGGTGAGAAGCCGGGTCAGGCCATCCGCTCGCGCGCGAAGCAGGTCGCCGAGGCGATCGTGGGCGAGCTCCTGCCCGTCGGTCAGTACTGGGAGCAGTGGGACGTGATCGACACCCCCGAGCGCAGGATGATCTGGAACGGCACGTGGAGCACGAACACCTCGCGCTACGAGGTCCGCCGCTACAAGTGCTGGGTCCTAGCGCAGGTGCCGCGCAGCAGCGTCGACAAGTTCGTGAGCGCCACGCTCGAGATGCTCAAGAACGAGGTCGAGGTCGCACGCCTGCAAGCCGAGGTCGAGAGCCTCAAGCTCGCTGCGACCGCCAAGCCCGCCGCGCCGACCGACGCCCAAGCTCAGATCAGCACCCAATGGCAGTCGCTCATCAGCTCCAAGGAGCACGAAATCCACACGCTGCGCGAGCGCATCCACTACGGCCGCCTGTTCCGCCTCTCCACGGAAGAGCGCGGGCTGCGCAACTGCCCCGAGACGCCGACGCCGTGCCCGGAATGGCGCCACGCCAGCGTCGCGCTGACCGCAACGGTCGCGAGCGAGACGCCCGTGGTCGTCGCGCCGATCGTTGCGCCCGCGAAGGCCGATGACTGCGACTGCCCGCTGGTGGGGGGGCGCTGATCCATGCGCACGCTCACTCAGGGCCTCGCCCTGCTCGCGCTGGCACTCACGACGGGCTGCCGCTGCCTGCAGCACTCGTCGACGTGCTGCGCGGATCAGATCGTCAAGCCCATCGCGCTCGAGGAGGGACCGGGTCGCAGCGGAGCCAACACGGCCTGCAAGCCGCTGATCGGCATCTGCTACGACGCGATCGACGAGCTGCTCGACCAGCACTCGGACTCGAAGGACATCGGGCGTGTGCTCGTCGCCACGATGGTCGACATCAACGACGTCGACCGCACCACGATGTTCGGCCGCCAGACGGCCGAGTTCCTCGCGGCGCGCCTCACGCAGGAGGACATCGACGTGATCCATGCGACCGTCCGCGAGGACCGCATGATCGTCAAGCAGGATGGCCAGTTCCTGCTCTCCCGCGACATCGCCGCTCTGGCGGTGGACTACAACGCGCGCTCCGTGCTCGTCGCCACGTACGGTGTCGTCAAGGACATCGTCTACGTGTCGCTCAAGCTCGTGTCGACCGTCGATGACTCGACGCTCGCAGCAACGGACTTCACCGTGCCGCGCGGCAAGGTGGTGGACGAGCTGCTCGCCAGCGGCGTGCGCTGGAACTAGCGAACGACGGCCAGATAGATCGGGCGGGCCCGGGACATGCTCCCAGGCTCGCCCCCATATTTGCGTCTAATGAGGTGCAACTCGACATGACTCGGGCGCCACGCACATCCCACGGCATCTCTGGGGCCTCGGGAATTCGTGTGGGAAGCGGCTCGCTCCTTTCTTTTTCCTTCCCCCTTGTGCAATCAACGGAACACCGCTTAGCAGCAATTGCCTATTGAGACTGCTCCATACCTGCGCCGTTGCCGCGGAGCGCTCGCGAGGACACTCTCATGACGATGCTCAAGCTTGTGGCCTTATTCCTCGTGCCGGTACCTTCATCGGCAGGGGCTGCGGAGATGGTACCTGGCGCTACTCCATCACGGATGAATGTGGCGGGAGTGGATCCGGCGCGTCGCAGACAGATACGGCTGCAGTGACTTGTGATCATTATTGCAACTGAGCTTCGGGGGGGGGTACGTTCCATCCATGAATCGCCGTTCTCTCATGCTCGCGACCGCAGTCGCACTCGCGTTCGCGGTGTCCGCCATCTGGCTTTGGCTCGCGCCGACTCCGGCTGAGCGCCCCGGTACCGCTCAACCGTTGATGGAATCTCCGTTGCCAGCGGACGACCTCCAACCCCGACCTGCGGTGCAGCGCGAAGGTGTTGCAGCTTCGCAGGTGGAGGCGCCTGCCCGGGTGAAGTCCATAGGCGACGTACTCGATGAAATCGGCGTGAGCATGACGCCGGAACTCGCGGAAGAGCTGGCCGCAGACGGCGTAAAGTTGGACCAACCGGTCGATGTGCCGCCTTGGGAGGAAGTAGACGCCTATTTCGAGCAGAAGCTCGGATCGCTGCCACAACAAGAGGCGGACGACCGCGTGGCGGCGATGCTCGCCTGGCCGAAAGAAGTCACCGCCGAGGCGCTCACGGAGAAGTTCCCGACCATTCGTGAGCGTGGAATCGAGCTCACCGATCTTCAACTGGCGGAGATCAGCATTCTTGTCGCTGAGAAGAATCGATTCATTGAGAACGCTGCGATCGAGCTCTGTGACGGGATCCGATACGCTCTGCAGTCGGAGTGGCAATCCGGCCGCTACGAGAAGTCCCCGATCTCGACCTTGGTTCTTCCAAAGCCGGGTCGGCGCGCTTTCTACGGCACCGCCGCAGGTCATCGGGCCTGGGGAGCGAGAGTGCTGCTGTTCTCCGAGGACTATCCCGATTTGGTGGCTCTC
>CAITGX010000262.1 GCA_903892045.1 uncultured Planctomycetota bacterium
CACGGACTAGACTCCTCGCCCCTTGTCCGCCGCTGTCCTCAAGGCCCTCGTCACCGTCGCGATCTGGGGCTCGTCCTTTCTCGCGATCCGTGTCGCGCTCGAGTCGGCGACCCCGCTCGGCGTCGTCTGGGTGCGCAACGCCGTCGCGTCCCTGCTGCTCTTCGCGCTGCTGCGCGCGCGCGGCGGCCCGCTCTTGCCGGAGCGCGCGGACCGGCCGCGCTGCGTCCTGCTCGGGCTCGTGATCAGCGCGCACTTCCTGATCCAGACCTTCGCGATGCAGTCGACGAGCACGCTGCGCGCTGGCTGGATCATCGCCTTCATCCCGGTGGTGGTGGCGGTCGGGTCCCGCGCGTTCCTCGGCCAGCGCATGAAGCCCTCGGGCTGGCTCGGCATCGCCATCGCCACTCTGGGCGTGCTCGGGCTGACCGCCGTGCGACCCGCCGAGCTCGCGAACGCGGGCCTTGGGGACGGCCTGATGCTGCTCTCGACCCTGACTTGGGGCGCCTACACGCTGCTCGCCATCGAGGTCGTGCGCCGCAACGGTGGCCTGCGCGTCGCCGCCTTCGCTCTCGCCGTCGCCGCCGTGCCCACGCTCGCCGCGGCGCTCTTCTCGGGCACGTGGCACGCGGACCCCAGCTTGCGCTCGCTGCTCGCGATCACGTTCCTCTCGGCCTGCGCCAGCGCGCTGGCCATGTGGCTCTTTGCCGACGTGGTCGCCGCGCTCGGGCCCGAGCGCTCGAGCGCGTTCCAGTACCTCCAGCCCTTCGTGACGCTCGCCGTCTCGTTCCTGTTTCTTGACGAGCCCTTCACAGTCCCGCAGCTCGTCGCCGGCCCGACCGTCCTGCTCGGCGTGTGGCTCGTGCAGCGCGCCAAGCGCGGGTAGCGCGCGCTACTTCGTCTCGGGCACCGACTCCCAGTTGCCCAGCACGCGGCCGATCACCACGGTGTAGGTGAGCGAACCCTCGCGGGCATCGACGCCGGGCAGGAAGTCCTCGTCGAGCGAGCGCAGCAGGGTGGGGATGTCGCTCTCCGAGAGCCGTGAGTCCTCCAGCACGATCACGGTGCCGGCGACGGTGCCGTCGGCGAGGTGATGCAGATCGACTGCGGCGAGGTCGCGGCCGTCGCGGGTGGCGAGGAAGCGTTCCGAGCTCGGGGTGCGCAGGGTGCGTTTCCAGACGAGGTTCATGCGAGGAGCTCCGAGAGGGCGCCGGCGAGGCCGAGGGTGGCGAGGGTCGCGAGCAGCAGGCCGCAGCCCTGCTGCCGATAGCCGATGCCGGTGCCGGGGATCGAGAAGGTGGTGTAGCCGCGACCGGAGGCGCTCCGGCCGACTCGGAAGCCGCGTCCGCCGACGGAGTAGCCGATGCCGCGCGTGCTCAGGTTGACTCGGAAGGCGCCGAAGTTGACGGACCGTCGATAGTAGAAGCCCATGGCGGACTCGCTGGGGGACTTGCGAGCGGGCGAGCGGGAATCGAATCGCCCGCGGCGCGGGCCGATGGAGGACTCGCGCGCGGACGGTATCCTACGCCACATCGAGGCCATGATGACCGTCGCGCTGCCGCCGATTCCCCAGCTCGAGTGCTCGCCCGAGGAGGCCGCTCGCACCGTGGCCCGGGAGATTGCCGAGCTCGTGCGCACGCGCCGCGCCGCCGGTCGCGGAGTCGTGCTCGGGCTCGCCACGGGCCGCACCCCGCTCGGGATCTACGCCGAACTCGGACGACTCCACCGCGAGGAGCGCCTCGACTTCTCCAACGTCACGGCCTTCAACCTCGACGAGTACCTCGGGCTGCGCCCCGGCCACCCGCGCTCGTACCGCCGCTACATGCGCGAGCAGCTCTTCGACGCCATCGGCATGCGGCCGGAGCAGTGCCACATCCCGTCGAGCGACGTCGCCCCGAGCCAGTGGGAGGCCCACTGCCGCGAGTACGAGCGCCTGATCGCGGACGCCGGCGGCATCGACCTCCAGATCCTCGGTCTCGGCCGCAACGGGCACATCGGCTTCAACGAGCCTGGCTCTGCCCGCGACAGCCGCACGCGCGTGGTCGCGCTCGCACCCACGACCCGCGCGGACGCGGCGGGGGAGTTCGGCGGCGTCGAGCACGTGCCCGAGCGTGCGATCTCGATGGGCGTGGCCACGATTCTCGCCGCCCGGCGCATCCGCCTGCTCGCTTTCGGCTTAGGCAAGCAGGAGATCGTGGCGCGCACCCTGACCCACGCCCCGGGCCCCGAGATTCCCGCGACTTTCCTGCGCGGGCATCCCGACGTGCGCTTGTATGCCGACGCAGCGGCGCTCGGTGCCGCCGGGAGTGCACCGTGACCAGCCGCACCGCGCTGCGCACCGCCCTGCAGGGCTGGCGCGACCGCGTGCGCGCGGAGCTGTTCGACAGCCTGATTCCGTTCTGGGAACGCCACGGCGTCGACCGCGAGCAGGGCGGCTACCACGACCACCTCGACCGCGACGGCACGCGCTTCGACGACAAGAAGCACGTCGGCCTGCAGGCCCAGGCGCTGTGGTTCTGGTCGCGCCTCGTGTCGGAGGTCGAGCGCCGCCCCGAGTGGATCAGCGCAGCCCAGTCGGGCGTGCGCCTGCTGACCGGTCCCGCCCGGCGCGCGGACGGACGCATGTTCGCGGTGCTCACCCGCGACGGCCGCGGAGCCGCGATCGCCTCCAGCCCGCGCAACGACCTGTTCACCGCCAACGCGCTCGCCGAGTGGGCTCGCGCCAGCGGCACCGCCGAGGATCTCGAGGTCGCCCGCAAGGCGCTGGAGACCGCGCTGTCCGTCGCGCGCGCCTCGCAGGTGGTCGATGCCGAGCGCCTCCCCGGCGCGATCCCGACCAGCTCCCTCGACACGCTCACCCTGGCCTTCGACGCGCTCGATTCCTACGAGCTCGCGTCGCCGGGCTACGTCGCCGACCACGAGCGCTTCTGGCGCGCGCGCCTCGCCCTGCACATGCGCCCCGAGTTCGACCTCGTGCTCGAGAACGTCGCCGTCGACGGCAGCGTGATCTCCGGCCCCGAAGGTCGTCTCGTGTGCCCCGGCCGCTGGCTCGTCGCCGCGCGCCAGATGTTCGAGCGCGCTGCCGCCGCCGGTGACCAGCGCAGTGTCGACGTCGCACTCTCGGCCATGGAGAGCGCCCTCGACTTCGGCTGGGACAGCGACGACGGCGGCCTGTACCTGTACCTCGATCGCGACGGCTTGTCTCCGGTGCAGATCGAGTGGAGCCGCAAGCTCGCGTGGGTCCACAGCGCCGCGCTGCTCGCGACGCTCTCCGCCTACGCCGCCACGCAGTCGATGCGCTGGCTCGAGCGCTTCGAGCAAGTCGCCGACTACACCTTCGCGCACTTCCCCGACCCGGCCCACGGCGACTGGTTCGCGTCGCTCGACCGCCGCAATCGCGTCAGCCAGCGCTTCAAGTCCGGTCCGCGCAAGGGTGGCTTCTCGACCGCGCGCACGCTGCTCCGCTGCGATCAGCTGCTCGGCGATCTCGTCGAGCGCGTGAAGTGAGCGCGAGCGTCGCTCAGTAGAGCAGCGCCTTCGCCCGCGCCGCCGCGAAGCTCGCCAGCGAAGCGCTCCACTCGGCCTCGATCTCGGCCACTGTCGCTCCGCCCCGGAGCTGCTCGAGCAGGCGCGTCGAGCCCCAGTGCTTGCCGATCGAAGTCTCGTCCGCGAACTCGAACTTGTCGGGGTACAGCTGGCGCAGCGTGACGAGGATCGCGACCGCCGTGCGCAGCGGCCTGTAGTCGCCGGGAGCATCGACGACCAGTCGCACGCCGCGCAGGTGCTTGTCCTTGTGGCCGCCGTAGAACGGCTTGCAGGCCAGCGGCTGGAAGCGCACGCCGGGAAGCGCATGCCGACCGAGCTCGCGCGCCAGCGTGTGCCCATCGATCCACTCCGCCGCGATCAACTCGAACGGCATGGTCGTGCCGACGCCGTTGCTCAGGTTCTTGCTGGCGCTGTCGACCATGCCCGTCGTCGTGTAGAGCAGCGCGGCCGAGAAGCGCGGAACGTGCGGCGAGGTGGTCGTCCACACGAGCCCCGTGTCGTCCCACGTCATCGCGCGCTCCCAGCCGCGCATCGGCACGACCTCGAGCTCGCAGCCGATCCCGAGCTCCGCGTTGTAGAAGCGCGCGACCTCGCCGATCGTCATCCCGTGCGTCACGGGCAGCGGTCCCCAGCCGATGAAGCTCCGGAAGCGCTCCTCGACCATGCCACCCTCGAAGTGCACGCCGCCGATCGGGTTGGGGCGATCGAGCACCACGAGCGGCTTCTTCGCCGCCGCGCAGGCCTTCATCACCTCGCCGAGCGTCGACACGTACGTGTAGGTGCGCGAGCCGATGTCCTGGATGTCGAACACGAGCGCGTCGAGCGTCGCGAGCGACTCGGCCGTCGGCGCCTTGCGCGAGCCGTACAGGCTCTGCACCGGCAGGCCGCTGACCGCATCGCGCTCGTCGCCGATGGAATCACCGGCCGCCACGTCGCCGCGAATGCCGTGCTCGGGCCCGTAGAGCTGCACGAGGTCGAGCCGCTCGTCGGCCGCGAGCCGATCCGCCGTCGGCACGAGCTCGCCATCGACACCGGACGGATTCGTCACCAGCCCGAGCTTCTTGCCCGCGAGTCGCTGGGCCCAAGGGCTGTCCTGTTCGAGCAGCACGTCGATGCCGAGCTGCACGCGCTGCGGCGCGGGCGCCTGCGTCGTGACCTGCTCCTCCACGGCGCGCGACGGTGCCGGCGCCGGTGCGAGCGGTGCGGCCGGCTCGCGCCAGCAACCGCCGAGGAACGCGAGCGAGAGAACGAGCGCGAGAGCGAGCTTCATGGGCAGAGCTTGTAGCGGCCGCGGTGCCCGCAGGAAAGCGCTCCGGCCGTCCCCCTCGCGGAGAACGGCCGGAGCGCGGGTTGCCGAGCCTCGCGAGCCTAGAAGTTGAGGTTGAGCATGTGGTCGCTGCGGAACGGGCGGTTGCGCGTCGCGTTGCCGGCCGGGAGCGTGACCGAGTTGCACTGGTCGACGAACACCGGGGAGAGCGGCATCGAGGGCGTCGAGACGTTGAACGAGAAGGCCTGGTACCCGCCGGCCGTCGTGACGCCGAAGTAGGGCTCGTTGCGGCCGACCCCGGTGCACTCGACGAAGCTCCCCTCGTTGCTGTTCCAGCGCACTTCCTCGACGCCGGGGAACACCGCGGGGTTGGTCCACTGGCCGATGGGGAAGGAGCGGAAGGGATCGCTGCCGGGGAAGGGCGTCACGGTCGTGCCGAAGGCGCCGAACACGGTCAGCTGGGCCTCGTAGTAGTTGGCGGGACCGGCCGCACACATGCAGGTCATGTTGAGCGGGTTGATCATCGCGCCCATGACCGGCTCCTCCGAGCCACAGCGCGCCGGCAGCGCGGTCGCATCCCAGCGACGCAGGCTCTCCGAAGTCGTCGTGCCGTTCTCGAGCGTCATGCCGGCGCCGGGGACGAAGCCCGCGGCGGGTCCGACGAAGGTGTAGGACTGGCCGGGGTGGAAGGTGCCGGCGCGCGGGTAGCCCGCGACGTGGTCGATCGCGTCGCAGCCGTGGTGCAGCATCCAGGCGCGCGACCACGTCTGCGTCGAGCAGTCGAACGCGTAGTCGATGTAGCCCGTCATGCGCATCAGGCCCTGCGCCGAGCTGACGCAGCCCGGGACGCCGCAGGGCGTCGGACCGTTGGTCGACATGATCCGCAGGTCGCCGTTGACGAGGTAGCGCCAGACCTGCAGCACGGTGCCGGCGGTCTGGTTCTCGAGCCACGTGCGAGCGTAGGAGAGGTGCATCTGGCCGTCCCACATCAGCGTGGCGCCGTTGAAGATCCGCACGCGCGAGCCGTACCACGCGCACGACGACATGCCCGCGGTGTTCAGGTTCATCTGCGTCAGGTTGCCCCACTGCACGCGGTAGTTGCCCGTCGACCCGACCTGGCAGTTCTGCCAGCAGATGCCGAGGCCCATGTGCGAGAACGTCTTCTGGGGCACGCTCGTCTGGGCACCCCCGCAGGCGACCGAGGTGTCGAGGTTGTCCGGCTGCAGGCACTGCGCGGCCGAGGGCAGCGCGAGCGCGGCGGCGAGACCGAGCGTCGAGCCGAAGGTGGAAGCGAGGCGAGCGAGGCGGGCGATCAGGAGCTTCATGGGAGGTGTCCTTGCGGTTTCAGGAGTTGGAGCGGACACCTCCCAAGTGCTCCCCACCTTCTCCGCTGGACACCCAGCCCCCGAAAAACCCCTCCAACCCGCTTCCCGGCCCTGCCAAGGCCCAAGATCGCCCTTCGGACGCGCTCCTAGCGCCGCGGGGAGTCGGCGAGACGGTAGAGGCGGTAGGCGCGGCCGCCGACGTCGCGGGGGGCCTCGTAGACGAGCTCGAGGGAGCCGACGCGGCGGTACTCGGCGGGGTTCTCGCTCATCAGGGCGAGGA
>CAITGX010000263.1 GCA_903892045.1 uncultured Planctomycetota bacterium
AGCGCGAACCACGCGGTCTCGCCCTCGAGCTGGCTGAACAGCACGCCGAGCTGGTGCTCCTCGTCGTCGTGGTGGAAGTGCGCGCCGCCGCCGGGAGCGTTGTTGTAGATGATGCGCTCCGAGAAGCGCGGCGCGGTTCCGATCAGGCGCTCGACGAGCCCGACCAGCGGGCGGCGGCCGGTGATCGCGGCGCACTCGGGGAACGCGGCGGCCGCGTAGGCCTCGGACCACGGCGCGCGGCGCGTCTCCTTCTGCCAGTCGAGCAGCGCCTCGGAGCCGAATGAGAAGCGGATGCGCAGCGAGCTGTCGCGCTCGTCGTGCGCGATCCACGAGAGCTTGGCGTACAGGTCGCGCGCGGCGGTGCGGCGCTTCGCGAGCGCGTGCACGAAGACTTTCTCGAGCTCGCGCGCGTCGCCCGCGTCGATCGTGGCCCCGGCCGGAGCGAAGCGCCGCGGGTTCAGGCGCTCGAGCAGCATCGACTCGAAGCTCTCCCCCGCTCGCGCGCGCTCGAACAGGTCGAGCGCGGCCTCGATCTCGTCTCGCCAGCGCGACAGCGACGGGGCCACGGCGCCCGGGAGCACGATCGGCAGGTCGCCGGCCCAGCGCCGCTCGCACTCGGCGAGGAAGCGCGGCTCGCTCCAGCGCCCCACGGGCGCGACCGCCGTCGGGGTGAGCGTTCCGTGACGCACACCGCGTCGGACCAGAGGCAGCCCGCGCGCTTTCGATAGCGGCTTCATCGCGGCGGCAGCTTAGCGAGAGCCCGCGCCGACGCTACCCTGCCCGGCATGAGCTTCGTCGACGCGCGCGCCGCCGTCCGCTTTGCCGCGGACAAGATGCAGAAGGTCAACCTGTTCGAGACGGCGCACATGTTTTGCGACGTCTATTGCCTCGAGCCTGGGCAGGCCCAGAAGCCGCACGCCCACGAGGGTGCGACGAAGTTCTATTACGTGCTCGAGGGCCGCGTGCGCGCGTCGCTCGGCTCGCAGGTGCGCGAGCTCGGGCCCGGCGAGCTCGCGTGGTCCGCGCCCGGCGAGAGCCATGGCGTCGAGAACGCGTCGAACGAGCGCGCGGTGCTGCTCGTGGCCATGTCCCCCAATCCGAATGCCAAGTAGATCTTCAGGAGCCTCGACCGATGAGCCAGCAACTCGGAACGCCCCCGATCACCGTCCGCTCGGTCGTGATGGGGCTCCTGTTCTCCGTCGCGCTGTGCGCGATGAACTCGTACCTGACGCTGTCGTTCGGCGTGATCGAGGAAGGGCCGACGATCGCGGCGCTGTTCTTCTTCGCGCTCATGCTGCCCTTCGGCGCCAAGCGCATCACGACCACCGAGATGGTGATCGTCGCGACCATGGGCTCCGCGGGCGGCAGCCTCGGCTTCATCTCGAACTTCTACGCCGCCAAGGCCATGACGGGCGAGCCCTACACGGTGCTCGACATGACGCTGTTCGGCATCGTGTCGAGCCTCGTGGGCCTCGCCATGGCGATCCCGCTGCGCCAGCTCCTGATCCTGAAGGAAGACCTGCCGTGGCCGGGCGCGAAGGCGGTCGAGACCGTCGTGCGCACGCTCGTCGAGAAGGGTGACCCGCGGCAGGCCGGGATTCTCGTCGTGTCGTTCGTGGCACTGTGTGCCTACGTGGTGTTCAACGACGAGGACGGCTTCGCGCTCCTGCCGTCGGGCATCGCGCTCGGCGGTCTCGCGACCATCGGCGGTGCGATCGCTCTCTCGCCCTTCGCCATTGGCGGCTCGTACCTGATGGGCATGCGCACCTGCGTCGGCTTCCTCGTCGGCGCGCTGTTCCTGATGCTCGGCGCGCAGTTCCTCGGCTTCGAGCCCCAGGGCGCGCCTCACAAGTTCTACTGGCCGGGCTTGGGCTTCCTCGTGGCGTCGGGCCTGACCGCGCTCGCGCTCAACTGGCGCACGATTCTTGGCGCGCTGCGCTCGATGGTGTCGCTCGGCGGCCAGAGCGAGGACCCCGACCCGCCGCTCAGCCCCAAGCTGCTCGTCTCGTTCGCCGTCACCGCCTTCGTGGCCTGCGCGCTCGTGCTCAACCTGCGCTTCGCGCTCAACATGGTGCTGGTGGTCGTGCTCGTCGTGATCGCGGGCCTGATCCAGAACATCATCGCCACGCGCGCGGCCGCGCAGACCAACTTCAACCCGGCGCGCGTGATGGGCATCCTGCTGCAGGGCGTGACGGCGCTCTTCGGCGGCAAGTCGGCGGCCATGAACCTGACCGGCGCGGGCTTCGTTTCGGGCTCGGGCGCGCAGGCGAGCCTGCTGACGTCGGACATGGTCTACGGCCGCGCGTTCCGCGTGCCGTCGCGCTGGCAGTTCTGGACGCAGACGCTGACCGTCGTGCCGTGCGCGTTCATCTCGGCCTGGATGTTCGACTGGATCCTGTCGGACAAGCAGCGCTTCGAGAGCATGCCTTCGCCCGTGGCGCGCATCTGGGCGGAGAGCGCCAACGTGTTCGACAAGGGCTTCGGCGCGCTCCCCGAGGGCGCGACGAGCTGGCTGCTCGGAGGCGCGGTCGTCGGCGTGCTCTACGCGCTGCTCGAGAGCGTGTCCGCGGTGCGCAAGTGGCTGCCGGAGGCGACCGGCGTCGGCCTCGGGCTCGTGCTCGCGCCCGCGCTGAGCCTCGCCTTCTTCGTCGGCGGATTCCTGATGTGGATCGTGCTGGGGCGCGGGCTGAAGTGGAGCGAGGCGACGCTCACGACCTTGGCCGTGTCCTCCATCGTCGCCGAAGGCATCGGCGGCGTGCTGAAGCCCCTGCTGCACCTCTTCCTCGGCCCCCTCTCGAGCTTCTTCGGGACCGCGGGGTGAGGCGGAGCGCCCGGACGTGGGCGCTCCTATCGCAAGTTCGGGCCTGCGCTTAGGGTGGGACGGTGTTTGGGGACGCGTCCGCGCCCCAGGCCGGACCTTGCTTCCGCTTTGGGTGCGTCTTGGCGTAACGCCGGCGGGCCGAGGCGGATCACCTTCCTCGCCCCCCCCATGAAGCGCACGACCCTGCTCTCCGCCGTCACCCCGCTCGCCGTCGCCGTCGCCGCCGTCCTCGCCGTCGGTGACCTCACCCCGCCGCCGGGCGCCGTCGCCGAGACCGGCAAGCGTCTCGCCGAGCTCGAGCCGCGCATCGCCGTCAATCCGACGAACACC
>CAITGX010000264.1 GCA_903892045.1 uncultured Planctomycetota bacterium
ATGCCGCGCTCACGGGGCCCGAGCTGCGCGTGGAGCAGGTGGGCGCGGTCGAAGACGTGCGCTACAACCTCGGCTACTGGCTCGACGCGAGCGCATTCGCGGCGTGGCCCGTCGCGGTCGAGGAGGCGGGCTCGTACCGCGTGGTGGCGGAACTTGCCTGCAAGGACGAGTCCGCTGGCTCGAAGATGTCGGTGGCATGCGGCTCGTCGCGCATCGAGTTCGACGTGCCCGCGACCGGCGCGTGGCAGCAGTATCGCGAGCTCGAGCTCGGTGCGCTGGCCCTGCCCGCGGGTCGCAGCGAGATCGCGCTGCGAGCGCTCAAGAAGACCGGCGAGGCCGTGGTGAACGTGCGCTCGCTGCGCTTGGAGCCCCGCTGACCGTCAGCGGCCGAGCTCGATCAGGTGCGCCAGCGTGCGGTGCGCCTCGATCGGGTGGCGCAACTTGCGGTCGAGGTGCAGTCGATAGCGATTGCGACGCCCTTCGCGACGAACCTCGAGATACCCGCCCTCGACCAGCTCGGCGACGATGCGCTGCACCGCGCGCTCGGTGATACCGACCCGGCCCGCGACCTCGCGCATGCGCAAATCGGGCTCCTGCGCCAGCAGGATCAGCACGTGCGCGTGGTTCGAGAGGAAGGTCCAGCCGACTGATGCGGCCACAGGAGCCGTGCGCGGAGCGTTCCGGGGCATGGCGGGATCGTAACGCGGAATTCGCGAACTGCATATTGCGCAAAGCGATTCACGATCCAGTCTTCGTGTATGAGCGCCATCCAGCTTCCGGACTCGGTCACGTCCCTCCCCGGCCGCCTCTCTCCCAGCGCCACCGAGCGCGTCCCGATCGCCTTCGCCGCCGGCGACGGAATCGGCCACGAGATCGCGGAGGCCGTGCAGCGCATCCTCGCCGCCTCGGGAGCTCCGCTCGACATCGAGCCGGTGACCTTGGGCGAGCGCGCCTACCTCGCGGGCGTCCCGACGGGCGTGCCGGACGATGCGTGGGCCGCGATCCGCCGCTCCCGCGCCCTGCTCAAGGGGCCGATCACGACGCCGCAGGGCGGCGGCTACAAGTCGGTCAACGTGACTCTGCGCAAGTCGCTGGGCTGTTCGCCAACGTGCGCCCGTGCGTGAGCTACGACTGCGTGCCGTCGCTGCAGCGCGGCGTCGACCTCGTGGTGGTGCGCGAAAACGAGGAGGATTTGTACGCGGGCATCGAGCACCGTCAGACGCCCGAGACATACCAGTGCCTGAAGCTCGTGACGCGCGCCGGCTGCGAGCGAATCGTGCGCTACGCATTCGCTTACGCGCGGGCCAACGGGAGGTCCAAGGTCACCTGCATGACCAAGGACAACATCATGAAGCTGACCGATGGCCTGTTCCACCGCACCTTCGACGAGGTCGCGCGCGAGTATCCGGAGCTGAAGACCGAGCACCAGATCATCGACATCGGCGCGGCGCGGCTCGCCACGCGGCCCCAGTCCTACGACGTGGTCGTCACGCTCAACCTCTACGGTGACATCCTGTCGGACATCGCCGCCGAGGTCTCGGGCTCCGTGGGCATGGGCGGCTCGGCCAACATCGGCGCGCAGGCCGCGATGTTCGAGGCCGTGCACGGCTCCGCGCCGGACATCGCTGGCAAGGGCTGCGCCAATCCCTCGGGCATGCTGCAATCCGCGGTGCAGTTGCTGGTCCACGTCGGCCTCGGTCGGCATGCGTCCCGCATCCACAACGCATGGCTGCGCACGCTCGAGCAGGGCGTGCTGACGGCGGACCTGCGCACGGCGAGGGCCGCTAGCACGCTCGAGTTCACGGACGCCGTGATCGCCAACTTGGGAACGCTGCCGCAGGGACGCGCCCCGGTCGAGTGGGCCGACGAGACCAAGCCGCTCGCGGTCGAGGTGCGCCCCGCGCGCGCCGAGCTTCGCGAGCGCGTGGGCATGGACGTGTTCCTCTTCCACGCAGGCTCGACGGAGGCGCTCGCCACGCAGCTGCTCCACGTCGCGGGCCCCGCTCTCGAGCTCACTATGATCACGAATCGCGGCGTCAAGGTCTGGCCCGCAGGCCACCGCGAGACGGTCTGCACCGATCACTGGCGTTGCCGCTTCCTGGCACGCGGTGGCGCGAGCGTGGAGTTCACGGAGCTGCACGCGCTGCTCGGTCGCATCGCGACTTCCGGCGGAGACGTGCTCAAGACCGAGGGGCTGTTCCGCTTCGATGGCCAGCCGGGCTTCAGCGCGGGCCAGGGCGCATGAGCGCGCTCTCTCCCGGCTCCCTCGGTGCCTACCACCATCTCGAGAAGCTCGAGGCGGAGTCGATCCACGTGTTTCGCGAGGTGGTGGCCGAGGCAGCCAATCCCGTGATGCTGTTCTCGATCGGCAAGGACTCAGGCGTGATGCTCGAGCTCGCGCGGCGTGCGTTCCATCCGGCGCCGATCCCCTTCCCCCTGCTGCACATCGACTGCCGCTGGGACTTTCAGGCCATGTACCGGCTGCGCGATGAGCTCACCGAGCGTTACGGTCTGCGCATGCTCGTCCACGCGAGCGACGCGGCGAACGACCCGGCGGTCAACCCGTTCGACCTGCCGAGCAACGAATTCACTCGCCTGACCCTGACCGAGTCGCTCAAGGAGGCCCTGACCAAGCATGGCTTCGATGCGGCCTTCGGTGGCGGCCGCCGGGACGAGGAGAAGAGCCGCGCCAAGGAGCGCGTCTTCAGCTTCCGCGACCGCTTCCACCAGTGGGACCCCAAGAACCAGCGCCCGGAGCTGTGGAACCTCTACAACCCGCGCGTGAACAAGGGCGAGAGCATGCGCGTCTTCCCGCTCTCGAACTGGACCGAGCTCGACGTCTGGCTCTATAGCGAGCTGCGCCAGATCCCGATGGTGCCGCTGTACTTCGCCGCGGAGCGGTCCGTGGTTGTGCGCGACGGCCAGATCCTGCTCGTCGACGACGAGCGCATGCGCATCTTCCCCGGCGAGAGGGTCGAGCAGCGCCGTGTCCGCTTCCGCACGCTCGGTGCCTATCCACTGACGGCTGGCAGCGACTCCGATGCGTCGACCGTGCGCGAGGTGATCGCCGAGCTGCAGCGGCTGCGGACCTCGGAGCGTTCGGGACGCATGATCGACCGCGACGAGGACGCCGCCATGGAGCGCAAGAAGCGCGAGGGCTATTTCTAGCGGGCTGCGCGACGTCGGCCGTACGTACCCGACGGAGGTCGCGGCCGCTCGCTCAGAATGGGTGGGGAGTCCCGGGCGCGTCGCACGCCCGCGCTCGAGGCGGGTTCGCGCAGCGTGGGTACGCCCGCGGAACGAGCCCAGCCCGCACTTCGGAGCGAGGCCGGCTCGCGCGCTGGCTTGAGGGGGGCTCGATGCAACCGTCGGTTGCGTCGTGCGCAAGCACGCCGCGCAGCGCC
>CAITGX010000265.1 GCA_903892045.1 uncultured Planctomycetota bacterium
AGCGGCGCGAGCAGGATCGTCGAGAGGTTGGTGACGCGCGAAGGCATCGCCATCAGCACGACGTGCGGCAGAACCTCGAGCCGCTGCAGGGCCGCTCCAGCCAACGTGTAGCTCCATGCGACGAGCGCGAGCACCAGTCCCCAGCGCGCCGCTGCGTCGGCGCCGTTGGAGCGCTCACCGAGCTCGCGGCCGCCACGCAGGACGGCCAGCGCGAGGCCTACGAGCGCGAGCCCGTGCGCAAAGTAGCCAAAGCGCGCGAAGTCCGGAACCTGACGGTGGAAGTCGGTGAGCGCCACGAATCCGAAGGCCGCCGACGGATCGCCCCCTGGCGCCGCGTAGGGACCGATGGCGATCGCCGGCTCGATGCCGACGCGCGTCCCCCAGTAGAACAGCGCGCAAGCGGCCGCCCCGAGTCCGACCGCGACGAGCGCTCTCCGCAGCTCCCGCCCGCGCGGTCGCCCGCGTGCGAGCCCGAGGTAGAGCCACGTGAAGAGCACGAGCGGCGGGAAGACGCCCGCGTGCAGCATCGGCATCGCGCCGGTCAGGAAGCCCGCCGTGCGCGAGGCCCCGCCGATCCACGCCACGGCGACGAGCACGGCGAGCGACTGCCCGATCTGGCCGTGGCTGTAGATGTCGGGGAAGACGAGCACCGGATAGAGGCCGTCGTAGGCGCAGGGAGCCTCGAGCGCGGCGAGCACCGCGGCGGCGATCGCGAGAGACATGCGCCGTGTGAAGCACAGGGCGGCCGCGTAGGGAGCGAAGAGCGCGAGGAACAGCGCGAGACCGTTGCGCACGAGCGAGATCGCATCGCGATGCACGCCCCACTCGAGTGCCCACGCGGTGACATGGTTTCCGAGGCTGAACGCGCGCTCGTAGAAGTGCACGTGAGGATGGCCCGCGGGATACGGCGGCAGCTCCGCGAGGACCGCTCCGGAGCCGAGCGTCTCGTCGACCACGATCGGATTGACGATCGCGGAGGCGCACACGAAGACGAGCAGCGCGAGAGCCCCGCCCAGCAGGGCCGGACGCAGCTCGCGCATGCCATCGGTGCGGGGCTCGAGGCTCACGATCTCACGATCTCACGATCTCACGCTCACTCGCGATAGCCGAGCGAGACGAGCAGACAAGGACCGCCGGCGATCACGCTCGCTCCGGCCGCGCGCGCGGCCGCGATCGCCGTCGCGCTCTCAGCGCCCGGCTGCATCCAGAAGCGCCGGATGCCGCGCGCGAGCGCTGCCGTGACGACACGCTCGGTGATCGGAGGAGGCGTGATGATCGAGAGCCCGTGCACTCCTTCGGGCAAGTCCGCGACGCTGGCGACGCAGGTCACGCCTTCGATCTCGCGCTCGCTCGGGTGGACGACCTGCACCGGCCGCGCGTGCTGCAGGTAGCAGCGCAGCACCTTGTTGCCGTACTTCGAGCGATCGACCGAGGCGCCCACGACCGCGTGCGGCGAGCCGGACAGGAAGTCCTCGATCTGCTGGCGAATCTCCATGGCCTTGTTCCTCGAGTCCCGAGGCTCTCACGCTACCATCCCCCACGCGATGAAGCGCGCGGACAAGGCCCAGCGGATCCAGACGATCCTCGACGGTCTCTACCCCAGCCCCCCGGTGCCGCTCGACCACACGGACCCGTACACGCTGCTCGTGGCCGTGCTGCTCTCGGCGCAGTGCACGGACGTGCGGGTCAATCAGGTCACGCCGGCGCTGTTCGCCCGCGCACGCACGCCGCAGGAGATGGTGAAGCTGTCACCGGCGGAGATCCGCGCGATCATCCGTCCCTGCGGGCTCTCGCCCCAGAAGGCGAAGGCGATCCACGGACTCTCGCGGATCTTGCTCGAGCGCCATGGCGGAGCGGTGCCGCGCGACCTCGAGACGCTCGAGACCCTGCCCGGGGTCGGGCACAAGACCGCGAGCGTCGTGGCGAGCCACGCCTTTGGCGTTCCGGCCTTTCCCGTCGACACGCACATCCATCGGCTCGCGGCGCGCTGGGGCCTCTCGAACGGCTCGAGCGTGGAGCGCACCGAGCGCGACCTGAAGGCGCTCTTCCCGCCCGAGAGCTGGGAGCGCCTGCACCTGCAGATCATCTTCTTCGGGCGCGAGCACTGCCCCGCCCTGCGACACGACCTCGCTCACTGTCCGATCTGCTCGTGGGCCGCGTCCAAGGCGCGCGCCAGGCTCGAACAGAAGGCGCGCAGCGGCAAGGACGCCTCGAAGCGCGTCCGTTGAGAGAGCGGCGAGACGCTATCCTCTCGCCCATGGAGAAGTCGAACTACACGCAGCGCGTCGACGAGTGTCTCGAGCGTGTCGCCACATGGCTCGAGTCGTTCGATCCGGACGAGGTGGACTACTCGACCACGGACGGCGTCGTGAGCCTGCAGTTCCCCGACGGCGTGCGCTACGTGCTCAATCGCCAGTCGGCGGCGTCGCAGGTCTGGTTCGCGGCCGGCGCACGCGCCTGGCATTACAACTGGGACGATACCAAGGGCTGCTGGGTCGACGATCGCGACGCCCACGAGCTCTACGGCAACATCGCGCGAGTCGTCTCGGACAAGCTGCGCCGCAAGGTGAGCGCGCCGTGATCGGCCTGCATCGGCTCGAAGGCTTCTACTGGGTCGCGCGCACTGGCGGCTACGCGCGGGCCGCGCGCGCGTTCCCCTACCCCATCACCCAGCCGGCGGTGCACCAGCAGGTGAAGAAGCTCGAGAGCGAGCTCGGGCTCGCGCTGTTCGAGCGCGTCGGCAAGGAGCAGATGCAACTCACGGCCGCGGGCGAGCGTCTCTTCCGCTTCGTCTCGCCGTTCTTCGAAGGCCTGCCCTCGGTCGTGCGCGCCGTGCAGTCCGGCGACAGCAGCGGCACGCTGATCGTGCATGCCGCCCCGATGTTCGTGCGTCACCTGCTGCCGCGCTGGATCCAGCGCGTGCGCCGCAGCCATCCCGAAGGACGGCTCGAGCTCGTCGAGATGCCGCACGCCGACGTCGCGCGCCTGCGCGACGGGTCCGCGGACCTGCTCGTCGACTTCCTGCCCGAGTGGCCCGAAGACGTGGCGACGCAGGCCGTCGGGACGCTGCGCGGATTCATCGTCCTGCCCGCGAAGCACGCTCTGGCCAAGCGCTCGCGGCTGTCGCTCGCGCAGCTCGCCGAAGAGACGTTCATCAGCTATCCCGCCGGTGGCATCGCGCACGACTTGCAGATGCGCGCGCTCGCGGAGCACGGCATCCGGCCGCGCAACATGCTCTCCGCGAGCACCGCGGAGTCGATCCTCGGCTTCGTCGAGGCCGAGCTCGGCTTCTCGCTCGTCGCGTGGATCGGCGACGAAGGCCCGCGCTGGCCGGGAATCGCGGCCCTGCCGCTGCAGTCGCCGAAGGTCGAGTTCCCGGTGATGGCGGCCTGGCGCAAGGACATGCCCGAGCACGCGCTGCTCGACGCAGCCCTCTCCTGCGCACCGAAGCCCTGAAGCTCAGCGCAGCTCGAGCACGCGGGGCCGGAACGCAAGCCGGCCTTCCTTCGCCGCAACGCTCCACGCCGCGACGACGACCTCGAGCGTAGCTCGCTCGCAGTCCCAGCGGAGCGTGAGCGTGTCCTGACTCACATCGCGCAGCTCGGCGACGACGATGCGCTCGTCGTCCACGAGCGCCAAGGGCACTCCGCCGAGGCCGGACGCATACGCGTGAAGCGCCGCGGCGCGCTCGCTCTTCCAGCGCAGCAGAACCCCGCCGCTCGCAGGCACTTCCACTTCCTCGACGTCGAGTTCCGTGAAGGCGAGCGCCGGATTCCCCTGCACGTCGCGGGCGTTGCAGCCAATCCACGGACGTCGCGGAGAGCAGTCTTCGTACCAGCGAATGGAACCCGAGGGGCCACCCTCCGCTGCCGGAGCGTCGTGATAGCGCTGCGGATCGCCCTCGGGGTACATGCCCCGCCACTGCAACATGCCTTCGCGCTCGTCCTCGGCCCCCGCGAACGCGGCATCCGGTTCCACGATCGGAGCGAGGCGCAGTGCGCCCGTGCGCTCGACGAGCGCGCGCAGGACGGCCGCGCGTCCCTCGGGTGGCGCCGCGAGCGTGAACGTGATCGTGCCGAGCTGCGGGTCGACACGTGTCGCGCGCACGTCGAACCGACCCGCCTCGATCCGTTGCGCGAGGTGCCGCTCCGCCGCTGCCAGCTGCTCAGTGGACAATCCCGCGGGCGCCTCCACGACGAGCAGGCCACGCTGGCCCGTACCGGCGCAACCCAGCGTGCCGAGCGCGAGAAGGAGAGTCGCGAGCCTCACTCGCCGTCCTTCTTGTCCTTTTTCTTGCCGAAGAGGTCCTGCAGTCCGTCGATCAGCTCGCCGCCGAGTGCATCGCGCAGCAGCTTTTCGACGAAGCCCTTGCCGAGACGCAGCGAAGGATCATTCCAGCGACCGCTGATCTCGATCGGCACGAGCATTTCCGGGTCGATGAAGTCGCGCACCTTGTCGAGCTCGCGCGTCACCGACTTGCCGAGCAGCGAGAGCGGCAACGACGCCGCGAACTTCATCTCGCCCTTGGCGATGTCATAGGTGCCGACGAACGGATACTCCTTGCCCTTGATCGAGATCGGAATCGCCTCGTAGCCCGCGATGCCATTCTTGATCGGGATCGAGAGCGACTTCAGGTTCGCGCTCTTGCGCACCAGATCCCCCTGCCCGAAGGCGTCGAACAAGCGCGTGAGTCCGGGCAGGATCTCGTAGGTCACCTCTCCGAGCTCGAGCGCGACCTCGCCATTGAGCTTGCGCAGGTCGCCATCGAGCGGGAGCTGGAACTTCGAGACCTTCAGTGAGAGCGGCTTGGCTCCCTCCGGCTTGCTGGCGTTGACCATCAGCGGCACGAGGCCGCCGACGATGCGCTGCGAGAAGAGCGGCGTGAGCGGCAGGCTCGCGTCGATGCCCTCCTCGCCCACCGCGACCACCAGCTTCTCCTCGAGGCGAGCGACGATCTTGAGCGAGGCGTTCGCGCTGCGCAGGTCAACGCGCAGCGGATCGGTCTTGCTCGGATACGTCCCGGCGATCTTCGCGTCGACCACAGGCCCGAGCACATCGACGAGCAGCCCGTCCTGCGCCGCGAGCGCATCCACGAGCGCGGTCGGAAGCCCCTCGAGCCCACCTTCAACCGTGACGGGCGGCAACGGCGAGCCTTCCTTGAGCTCGAGGAACGCGCCGACATCGGCGACACTGGCCTTGAGCGCGAGCTGGCCCGCCTTCTCGCCACCGATCTTGCCGAGCGCCTCGATGCCCAGCGGCTTCCCAGCCAGCATGCCAACCCCGAGCACGAGCTCACGCACCTCGATGGTCGTGCCGCTCTGCCCCTCGGCCGCGGGCGGATGCGTGTAGCGCAGCGCTGGCGCTTCCAGCATCATCCGCACTGCGGTGCGACGCAGCACGCTCGCCAGCGAAGCCGGTTCCGAGCCCGCCGGCGGCATCCACGCGTCGAGAGGAAGCGAGAGCGGCCCAAGCTTCAGCCCCAGAGTGGGCTCGGCGAGCGTGAACGCCACCGCGGACCCCGGAGGCATCGAGGCCGCCACGTGACGCTGCAGCAGCGCGTTGGAGAGCCGCACCGTCAGCGCCATCGGCTTCTCGCCGATCTCGAGCTTGCCGCCGCGCAGGCTCGCAGCCCCGGAAAGCTCGAGGCCCTTCGTGACGAGCGAGATTCCGAGCTTCCCTTCGCCAGGCTTGCGATCGACCGCCTCGAGCGCGAGCTCCGCGCGGATTCCGTCGCCAGCCAGCTCGTAGAACGACTCCGCGAACTCGGCCGGGATGAAGGCCGCGAAGGCCCGCAGCCCCTCGACGTTCGCCGTCACGCTGGCGCTCGGCGGGATGAACGTAGCCGCGTCGATCGGCGCGAGGAACGGCGCGAGCTCCGCAACCTGCGCCCCGACCTCGACCTGTGCGGGTTCGGCGCCCGCCAGCGCGAGCTTCAGCGACACCTCCGCCGGCTTGCGCGGAGCCAGCGCGGCAGCGACGACCGCGGACTCGAGCTCAAACTGGCTCGACGTACCCTCATTCGTCTGCGTGTAGCGGATCTTGGGCAACTCGATGCGTGCTTGAACGGCCAGCTCCCCGAGCAGCTTCCCGACATCCACTTCTCCCGTCGGCAGCTTCAGTTCGAGTTGCTGCACCAATACGGTGAGTTGCTCCGCTTCGCTGCGCAGCGCCACGGTCGTCCCAGCGGGCAGGCTCGCACCGGCATGACGATCCAGCATGCCTTGCGTGGGACGCACGGCGAGCTCGAAAGGAACCCCCGCGAGCTTCAGACGGTCGCCCGCGAGTTCGAGAGCCGTCGAGAGCTGCACGCGCTCCGCGGAGAGCTTCGCGCCGAGCCGAAGCTCTTGCGCCGACTTCGCGCCCGGCAGCGGCTGCACGTCGAACTCCGCGGAAAGGGTGTCCCCGGTGAGCTCCACCACGCTCGCGCCGACATCCTTCGGCAGGAAGCCCTCGAGTGACTTCAGGCCGCGCGCCTGGATCCTCGCGGCCAGCTGCGGGGGCACTCCATCGGCGCGCTTCGACTTGCGCGCGAACAGATCTTCC
>CAITGX010000266.1 GCA_903892045.1 uncultured Planctomycetota bacterium
CGAAGTAGTTGGGCACGCCACGGCGCGCGAGCACCTCGAGCAGGGCGCGCGCGCGCTCGAGCTCGGCGCTCCCGACTCCGCGCAACCGCAGCTCGAAGCGATTGCCGCGCAGGTGCCCGACCCGCAGCTTGTTGCGGTGGCGCGCGGCGGAGAGCACGGCGAGCCCCTTCACCTCGAGGGCCAGCAGGCGCTGCGGGTCGAGCCCCGAGCCCGGCAGGGCCTGCACGCTGAGCCACTGGCGCGTGACGCCCTGGGCGTCCTTGAGTCCGGCGATCCCGATCGCGCGGGGCTCGAGGCCGAGCGTGCGGGCGAGGCGAGCGAGGGCCTCGTGGGTGGAGATGCCGCGCTTCTCGACCTCGAACAGCACGTGCTCGCCCTCGCCGCAGGGCTCGTAGGCCGGAAGCTCGATGACGCGGAAATCATCGGGGCGCTCCTTGTAGCGGCCGGAAAGGCGCGGAAATTCGGCGCACAGGAGCGGCCAGCTGGGTTCGGCGGTCATGGGCGGGGAGTTCCGGGGAGGGCGCGGGCGCCAGAGGCTGGATTGCCGTATCTTGGCGCAGGGGGCGGTTGTCTTTGTATCCTCTTTCGCCCTCGATTCCCCCACTCGCAGCCCGAGTCGTCGTGCCATGTCTCCGATCGCCCTCGCCGCAGTCCTCCTCTCCTGTCCTCAGGAGCCGGTGTCCGTCCAGCGCCCGCTGCGCGAGCCCAACGTCGGCGTCGATCCGACCGCGTCGATCGTGCCCTGGCGCCCCGCGCAGCGCGCGATCGCGCCCGAAGGCGAGAGCGCGGATCCGCAGTCGCTCGAGGAACTCACGGAGTGGGTCAGCTCCGACTGGACCGCCTCGGTGCACGGCTACCTGCGCAGCTCGTACATCTCGTCCGACGATCCCACGAGCTCGGGCGACGTCGACGGCTTCTCGTTCGACACCCTGCGCCTGTTCGTGAAGGCGGAGGCTGGCGACTGGCACTTCCATGCGGCCCTGCGCGGCGACCGCGGACAGGACCTGCAGCCCTACGGCGAGGCCAACTCGTCGGCCATCCTGCGCATACCCGAGATGTGGGCCATGTACGACTTCGCGGAAGGCTTCCGGTTCCGCGTGGGCCGTTTCCGCACGCCGCTGCTCTCCTCGGCGATGATGGAAGAGAACGGCATGCTGCTCTACTGCCGCAGCTTCCAGGGCCGCCTGTGGGAGCGCGATCGCTACCAGAACGGCATGCAACTCGACGGCCAGATCGACGACTTCCGCGGCTGGTTCGCGCTGCAGAACGGCGAAGACCAGGTCGGCGAGAACCTCGCGTTCACGCTGAAGGGCCAGTGGGACGTGGTCGGCGGCGGGACGCCGCAACAGTACCAAGGTGCCTACGGCGCTCCGGAGCACCTCGCCGCGACTCTCGGCGGCGGACTGCACTACGACACGCTCGACGACAACTACTCGGCCCAGATGCTCGAGGCACGCATGACGCTCGGGCGCTACTACCTCGGCGTCGAGGGCGTGGACCTCGGAGATGGGCTCTTCGACGACGTCTCGACCTCGGTGCTCGCGTCCGCCATGGTGATGGACCAGCTCGAGCTCGCGGTCGGCTACGAGAACGTGACGCGCCCCGACCGCGGCGAGCTGTGGCGCGTCGGCGCGACGTGGTACATCGACGGCCGCAACGCCAAGGTGCAGGCGGTCTACAACTCCTCGGACATC
>CAITGX010000267.1 GCA_903892045.1 uncultured Planctomycetota bacterium
CACGGTCGGCACCGCCGCGCCCGAGCTTGCGCGCGCGCCGCGGTACCGGATCCCCAGCGTGTCCGACGACCGCGAGCTGCGCGGCACCTTCCTCGCCTCGACCCTCGAGGACCTCGGCGTGCTCGCGGTCGACACCGTCGAGTTCGGCTGCGCGCAGTGCAGTTGGAACGGCGTGCTCACGGTGCTGCTGCCGCGGCGCCAACTGCTCTCCGACCATTCGTCGCGGGTCGTCCGGCTCGTCGCGAGCCGCCTGATCACCGTGCTCGAGCACATCCGCGTGCTGCGCGAGGCCGACGCGGGCGCCGCCCGTCTGCGCGCGGTGCTCGACGGGGCGTACGACTCGGTGGTGAGCATCGACGATCGTGGGTGCATCCGGTCGGTCAACAAGGCCACGGAGCGGATCTTCGGCTACACGACCGCCGAGCTGGTCGGGAAGAGCATCACCATGCTGATGCACGAGCCCGACCGGGATGCCGCGATCTGCGGCCTCGGCCGCGTCGCGGCGGGAGGCACCGGGCGCATGACCCGCGCCATCCACGAGGTCGAGGGGCGTCGCAAGGACGGCACCTCGATCACGCTCGACCTCGCGGTCAACGCCATCGAGGGTGGTCTCGGCTTCACCGGGATCATGCGCGACGTGACCGCGCGCAAGGCCGCCGAGGCGCACATGCGCGAGACCGACCGGCTGGCCGTGATCGGCACGCTCGCGGCGGGCCTCGGCCACGACATGAACAACGTGATGTTCCCGATCCGCGCGCATCTGAACGCGCTCGCCGCGGGCGGCACGCGCCTCGACGCCGAGCGACGCGACGAGCACATCGCGCAGATCCGCGGCAGCGTGGCCTACCTGCAGCACCTCGCCGACTCGCTGCACTCGCTCGCGCTCGACCCGGACGGCGAGGGCGACGGCATCCAGAGCACGGAGCTCCGGCAGTGGTGGACGCAGAGCGGACCGCTCCTCATGAAGGCGCTCCACCGCAAGGCCGACCTCGAGGTCATCATCCCCGCGGGCCTTCCGCCGGTGGCGGTGCCTCCGCATGCGCTCACGCGGGCGATGCTCAACCTCCTGGTGAACGCCGGCGAGGCGATGCCGAAGGACCGCGCGCGCGAGCTGTGCAAGGTGGTGGTGCGGGCCGGGATCGACGCCGCCTCCGAGCGCATCACGCTGGAGGTGGCCGACAACGGCATGGGCATGGACGAGAGCACGCGGCGCCGCGCATTCGACATGTTCTTCACCACCAAGATCCGCGGGCTGGGCACGGGCCTCGGCCTGCCGCTCGTGCGGCGCGTGGCCGAGCGCGCGGGCGGCACCGTCGAGATCCACTCGCGTCCCGGCCTCGGTGCGACGATCCGCATGCGGTTTCCCGTGATGTGCGACGCGCCCGAGCAGCCGTCGATCGTCGCCGGGCTGCAGATCGAGGACGGACGCCTCGCGGCGGTCGTGCGCGGTCACCTCGAGTCGCGAGGCGTGCACATGGACGGCGACGCGACGCTCGACGACGTCGACCTGCTCGTGGTCGACGCCGGGCGGGTGGTGCCCTGCGGCGCGCAGCGCTGGATGACCATCCACCCCCCCGAGCGGCTCGTCGTGCTCGGGATGCCCGCGGCCGCCGAGCAGAAGCGGTTCCTCGAGCTCGGCGTGACCGTGATCACCGACATCAACGACATCTCGGCGCTCGAGCGTGGGCTCGATGCCGCCATCGCACATCAGCAGAAGGAGCATCAACATGGCTGACCTGACCGCATCCGAACCGACCACGACCGTGGTCGAGACCTACGCGCCGCCGAGGGAACTCGCCCGTCGTCGCGCGAACGAGACGCCCATCGGCGCCGTGCAACCCCGCGAGGCGCAGCGCGCCACGGTCCGGGTGATCTGCGTCGACGACCACTCCGTCCTGATCGAGGGCCTGCGCGCGCAGTTCGCCGTCGACGGCCAGGTGCGCTGCGTCGCGTCGCTCGCCTCGGCGGAGGAACTGCTCGATGCGGTCGCCGAGCACCGTCCCGACGTTGTCGTCCTCGACATCGAGATGCCCGGGCCCGACGTCTTCGAGGTCGCCGACCGCATGCGCCACCTGCATCCGTCGACGCGCTTCGTGTTCCTGAGCGCGCACATCCGCGACGGGTTCCTCGCGTCGGCCTACCGCTGCGGCGCGTCGGGCTACTTCGCCAAGGGCGACGAGCTCGAGGAGATCGTCGACGGGCTCAAGCGCGTGGCGCGCTGCGCCGAGGGCACCTTCGTGATGGGAACCAAGGTCCGCGCGCGCTGCCAGCCGCCCAAGAAGGCCGCGACCCGCGGCAACGGCGCCGGGTCGTCGAAGTCGGCGCCCGTGGGACCGCCGACCACGCTGCTCGACTCGCTCACCCAGCGCGAGCTCGAGGTGCTGCGGCTGATCGGCAAGGGCCTCTCGCGCGGCGAGATCGGCGAGGAGCTCGCGCGCAGCCCGAAGACGATCGACGGGCACCAGGA
>CAITGX010000268.1 GCA_903892045.1 uncultured Planctomycetota bacterium
CCCTCGCAAGGTCGAAGCGGTCCGATCCCTGGTGCACCACGAACAGCCTCTCGAGCCCGAGGTCGGATTTCGCGATCTGCATCGACTTGGTCAGCGACGGCGCCTCGGTGCACTTGACCTCGAAGCCGACCGCACGGGATCCCCGGACCAGGAGCAGATCGAGCTCGGCGCCCTGGTGCGTCGCCCAGTGGTAGCACTCCGACCGGTTGGCGCCGGTGATCTGGACGACCTGGTCGATCACGAAGCCCTCGAACGACGCCCCGATCTGCGGCCGCACGCGGAGGGCGGCCGCATCGGGAATGCCGAGCAGAGCATGCAGCATCCCGCTGTCGCGGACATACACCTTCGGCGCGCGGACCTGGCGCTTGGCGACGGAGACATGCCACGGCTGCAGCAGGCGGATCGCGAACAGGCCCTCGAGCGCATCGAGCCACCGCCTGCAGGTCGACTCCGACACGCCGAACGAGCGCGCGAACTCGGCGGCCGACCAGCGCTGGCCATGCCAGTGCGCGAGCATCTGCCAGAAGCGCCGCAGTTCGGCGGGCGGCATTCGCATGTCGGTCCCGAGCACATCGCGCTCGAGGTAGGTCTGCAGGTACGCCGTGCGCCATTCCATGCTCGCCGCGTCGCTCCGGGCGATGTACGACTTCGGGTAGCCACCGCGAAGCCAGAGCCTCCTCCACGCATCCGCACCCGTCTCGAGCAGGTTGAGGCCGCCGAGCTCATGAAACACGATGCGCCCGGCGAGACTCTCGCTGCCGCGCGCGGTGAGTTCCGGCGACGCGCTGCCGAGAAGCAGGAACCGCGCCGGGCGCGGCTTCCGATCCGCCAGCGGACGCAGCGATGGAAAGACGGAGGGAAGGCGCTGCACCTCGTCGATCACCACGATCCCGCGCAGCGGCGAGAGGATCGCCTCGGCCCTGGCGAGGAGCGCGAGGTCCCGATCGCTCTCGAGATCGAAGGAGCGCACGCTGCCGCCGATCGACGCGGCGACCCCGCGCGCGAGGGTCGACTTCCCGACCTGCCGTGCGCCGACGAGGGCCACCACGGGGAACACCCCGAGGAGGCGACGAACCTCGGCGGCATGCCGGTCGCGTGCGATCATGCGGGAACTCTACCATGAAATTCCGTCATGGCAAGACGGAATTTCATGGAGCCTATAATCCGGCCTGGCAGGAAACACCGCGTTTCAAGGCTTCCTGGCGGCACCATCCGCCTCGAGCAGCGCCAGCACGCTCATCGCGGTGCCGAAGCTCGCGCTGCGGGGGAAGACGCGGTCGTTCCAGGTGCCGTCGGCGTCGCGCGCCTTGAAGAGCGTCTCGCGGAACTTCGCGCGGAGCCCGGGCCGCTCGGCCTCGGGCAGGTGCTCGATGGCCATCGCGGCGTGGGTGAACGCGTAGAAGAAGTAGTACGGCGCGACGCCGTAGGGCGCGACGTGCGTGCCCGTCTTCTTGCGGCGCTTCTCGAGCTCGGGCCAGAACTCGAGGAACTTCTCGACGGC
>CAITGX010000269.1 GCA_903892045.1 uncultured Planctomycetota bacterium
GTAGTCGAACACCAGCGGATCGGGCCACACGGAGAGCTGCAGGTAGTGCGGCACGGCCCACGCCTGCGTGGTCAGGTACTCCCACACGCCGACCTCGCTGTACCCAAAGCCGACGGACTCGCTGCGCCCCTCCGCGAGCACGACGAACAGCGCGATCAGCGCCCACGTACCGAACAGGCCGAGGTGCAGCGCGCGGCGCGCCGCCAGCGCACCCTTCCACGTGCCCGCGACGAACAGGGCGTCGAACAGCAGCACGAGCACCGGCGCGCCGACGATCACTTCCTTGCAGCCCGTGCCGAGAGCGCAAGCGACGATCGCCAGTCGAGTCCACGAGCGCGAGGCCTCGTGCTCGAAGGCCCTCAGCGCGCAGTAGAGCGTCGCGGCGAAAAACAGCGCCATCATCGACTCGACGCGCTGGCCGCGGTACATGATCACGCCGGTCGAAAGCGGGTGCACGACCCACGCGCAGGCCACTGCGGCCGCGATCCAGCGCGCGCGAGTCCCCCAGCGAGCCGCGAAGCGCGGCAACTCCAGCGCACGCCGCACGCAGCCGAGCACGGCGAGCGCGGTCAGCAGGTGGATCGCGACGTTGACCCAGTGCCAGCCCCACGGCTGGTACTCGCACCACTCGTAGTTGAGCGCGTAGGAGAGCGCGACCACGGGGCGACCGGACACGCCGGACTGCCCTTGTTCGAGGATCACGCGCCACGGCGGCCACGGCTCGCGGATCGCGACGTTGTCGGTGATGTCGACGTGATCGTCGAACACGAACGCGCCGTTCGATCCGTTCGAGTACGCGAAGATCCCGAGCAAGAGCACGCACAGCGGCGCAGCCCACGCGAGCCAGGGAGACGATTCGGTGTGCAGCTTGTCGCGAGTCGACATGGCGCCGGATGCTAGCAGGCCCTGCACGCCGTGCACGCGAGTGCAGGTCGAGCGTGTGCCGCGCGAGCGCGTTCGCTATCCTCTGCCCGCCCCATGAGCTCCTCCGGACCCGTGCGCATCCACTATCACCGCGACTTCGACGGCATGGTCTCCGCCGCGGTGCTCGCCACGGCCCTGCGCGAGCGGCGCGGCGAGACTCCAGCCTGGTCGAGCGTCAACTACGACCAGCGCTCGGACTGGGAGAACTTCAGCGCGCACGAGCGCTTCGCGATCGTCGACTTCCACTTCCACCCGCGCGCCGAGTACTGGTTCGACCACCACCCCACGACCTTCCTGACGCCCGAGCTGCGCGCGGCCTACAGCCCGAGCGAGCGCTGGCAGTGGGACGAGGGCTCGCCCTCCTGCCCGCCGCTGATCCTCGCCCACGCCGAGCGCCACTGGGGCTTCTCGATCCCAGAGCGCTTCCGCGAGATGGGCGAGTGGTCCAACGTGATCGATGCCGCGCGCTACAAGAGCGTCGATCAAGCCGTGTTCGGCGACACGCCCGCGCTGCGCATCGCGCGCGCGCTCACGGCCGCGCCCGCGCCCGACTGGACCGACGAGCTCGTCGGTGCCATGTCGACCGGCGACCTCGACTCCGTCGCGCGCCGCAGCGACGTCGACAAGAGCTTCCAGCGCGCGGCGCGCAACCGCGACAAGGCCCTGCAGCAGTTCCCGCCCTGCGTCGAGTGGCGCCGCGACAAGGTGCTCGTCTACGACGCCTCGTCGAACAACATTCGCCGCGAACGCTTCGCGCCCTTCTACCACTACCCCGACACGCACTACGCCGTCGGCGTGATCCCGACGCGCTCGGGCTTCCACGTGATGGCCGGCGAGAATCCGTGGAATCCCCCGCCGGTGCAGATGCACATCGGCGAGATGATGGAGCGCTTCGGCGGCGGCGGCCACAAGGCCGTCGGCGGCGCGAACCCGCACGACCTGCAGGAAGCGCGGCGCGTGGCGATGCTGATCGGCGAGGAACTGCGCGTGGCGCTGACGACGCCGCGCGGCTGAGAGCGCCATGGAGTCCGCAAGCGCTTCCGCGCCCGTCTCGCTGCTCGCGCTCGACCCTGCGCAAGCGGCCGCGCGCTTCACCGAGCTCGGGCTCAAGCCGTTCCACGCCAAGATCGCGCGCAAGGAAGTGCTCGAGCGCGGCGTCACCGACTACGCGCAGATGACGGCGCTGCCCGCCGCCGCGCGCGCGCTCCTCTCCGAGGCGCTGCCGATCCTCTCCGGCGTCGAGCTCGACCGCAGCGTGGCCCACGACCGCACCACGAAGCTCCTGCTCTCGTTCCCGGGCGGCGCGCGACCCGCGACCGTCGAGGCCGTGCACATCCCGCCGCGCGAGCTCGCCAGCGGCAAGGGCGCCACGCTGTGCGTCTCCAGCCAAGTGGGCTGCCCCGTCGCGTGCCCGTTCTGCGCCTCGGGTCGCGCCGGGCTCGTGCGCAACCTCGAGGCCCACGAGATCGTCGAGCAGTACGTGCGCGGCCGCGCGCTCGGGATGCTCTCGCGCAGCGTCGTGATGGGCATCGGCGAGCCCCTGCTGAACTTCGCCAACCTGTCGGCCGCGCTCGACGTCGTGCACGACGAGATGGGGCTTGGCAGCCGTAAGGTCACCGTCTCGACCGTCGGCTTCCCCGACCGCCTGCGCCGTATCGCGCCGCAGAAGCCGCGCTTCCAGCTCGCGATCTCGCTGCACACGCCCGACCAAGAGCAGCGCGACGTGCTCGTGCCGGCGATGGCGGGCGTGCCGATCGAGGACGTGCTCGCCGCCGGCGACGACTGGTTCGAGCAGACCGGCCGCGAGATCACCTACGAGTACGTGCTGCTCGCGAACGAGAACGACACCTACGGCCATGCCGAGCGGCTCGCGCAGCGCCTCGCGCGCCGGCGCTGCACCGTGAACCTGATCCCGTTCAACCCCGTCGATGACTCGGGCTACGGCCGCCCCACGGAGCTGGCCGTACAGCGCTTCCACCAGACGCTGGTGGAGCGCGGCCTGATCGCCACGGTGCGCTGGTCGCGCGGCGTCGAGAGCGACGCCGCCTGCGGCCAGCTGCGCATCCGCCGGCAGGCCTGAGCGGCGCTCGAGCTAGCGCGCGCGCGCGGGCAGCGCGGCCTCGATCTTGCCGAGCGCGAGGTCGACCTCCCCCGCCGTCACGTTGAGCGGCAGGCGGAAGCGGATCGCGCGCGTGCCGGACTTCAGCGCGAGCAGGTGCTGGTCGCGCAGGCGGCCGATCATCGCATCGCGCGTCGCCGTGTCGGCGAGCGTGAAGGCGCACAGGGAGCCCACGCCGCGCACGTTCGAGAACGGCGCGCCCGAGCGACCGAGCTGGCGTAGGCCGGCGACGAACTGGCGCCCGCGCGCCGCGATGTTCTCCGGCATCTTCTCCTGCAGGATGATGTCGATGATCTGCGTGGCACGGACCATGTCCGCGAGGTTGCCGCCCCAGGTCGAGTTGATGCGGCTCGGGCGGTGGAAGCAGTTCTCGGGCACGTCGTCGACGCGCTTGCTCGAGTAGATGCCCGCCTGCTGGGACTTCTTGGCGAAGGCCACGATGTCCGGCGCGACGCCGAGCTGCTGCCAGAGCCAGGGCGTGCCCGAGCCGAAGAAGCCCGTCTGAACCTCGTCGAAGACGAGCAGCGCTTCCTGCTCGTCCGCGTAGGCGCGCAGCTTCTTGAGGAACTCGGGCCGGAAGTGGTGATCGCCACCCTCCGACTGCATCGGCTCGATCAGGATCGCGGCGACCTTGCCCTTGTGCTCGGCGAAGGCGCGCTCGATCTCGGCGCAGGCGCGCGCCTCGGAGGCGACGATGTCGTTGGAGATGCCGCCATCGAGGTCGAACTCGAGGCCGGGGTTGTGCACGCGCGGCCAGCGGAACTTGGGGAACAGGCCCGTCTTGGCCGGGTCCGTGTTGGTGAGCGAGAGCGTGTAGCCCGAGCGGCCGTGGAAGGCGTCCCTGAAGTGCAGCACGACGAGGTCGTCGCAGCTCTCGTGCAGGTCGCGCCGGCCGAGCTTCTGCGCCTTCCAGTCGAAGGCCACCTTGATCGCGTTCTCGTTGGCGAGCGCGCCGCCGGAGATCCAGAAGTGGTACGGGAAGCCCTGCGGCGTGACGCGCGTCGCGAAGGCCTCGACGAAGCGCGCCATCGCGACCGTGTACAGGTCCGAGTTGGCCGGGTTGTTGCGCGCGGCGGTGAGCAGCTCGGCGGAGAACGCCGCCTCGCTCATGCGCGGGTGGTTGTAGCCGATCGGCCACGACGCGAAGCAGGTGAAGAAGTCGAGCAGGTCCGTGCCCGTGCGCGCGTCGTGGAGCCACGAGCCGTGACTCTTGTCCAGATCGAGCACGAAGGGGTAGCCGTCGGCCAGCTGGTGGCGCTTCAGGGTCTCGTGGACGTTCTGGGGGTGGATCATGGCTGGGAGTTTCCGTGGACAGGCACTTTCGGCTCGCCGTCGAGCTCCCGTTGAAGCTCCGCCGCGTCGACCCCCGACGGGACCCGCACCAGTGCCAGAATCGGGGCCGGATGGGTCAGGCGCGCGAGCCCCGAGCGGGGCGCGACGTTGGTGAAGACGAGCCCGGCGGGCCCATCTCCCCCGGCGCGCCCGAGCGGGTCCTCCCCGCGCAGCGGAGTGGCACCCTCGTCGAGGCCGAGCGCCCACGCGTGGGCCAGATGGTCGGTGAGGTCCGCGTCGAGCGCTGGGACCGGGCGGCGCGCGTCCGGGCTGCGATCGAGGCTGGCGAGAAGTTCTTCGGTGAAACGCGAGAAGAGCCGCTCGGGACACAGCACCCGGGCGATGGAGCCCGGAAACTGCGCTGAAAGTGTAGTGGAGCGACCGAGGAAACGCTCCACGCAGTCGTCCGCGGCGAGCCCCACGTCGCAGCTCTCGGAAAGCGCGAGCGACGCGTTGGCGACGCGCCACAGCTCCCAGATTGTCTCGGGACGAGCCATCGCACGCGGGAGCCACGCGGAGAGGGCCGAATCGGCCTCCCGGACGCGCACGGAAGCCACTGCTGGGCTCCCGGCGAGGGTGGTGTCGAGGTCGGGCTGGTCGCCGTGCAAGACGCACAGGGGCCCGCCGGCGAGTCCCGCGCGCTCGAAGGCCTGCGCAAGGAGCTGGGCGGCCCGTGGCAGGCGCCGGTCCGAGCGCACGACCAGCGTGCGCCCCGCCGCGAGGCTGCGAGCCACGCGGGCTCCCAGGCCGCCCACGAGGTCGCTCCAATGCGCCAGGAACGCTCCGACGCCGCGCTCCTCGGGCCCCTCCAGCAAAAGCTCCAGCGCCTCCCGGAAGCGGAACAGCTCCTCGTCGATGCGCCCGCGCAGCTCGTCGGCCCCCAGCCCCAGATCCGGCGCCAGCGCCGCGCTCACCGCGCCCGTCTCGAGCGCCTCGGCGACCCGCCGCAGCTCCGCCACGCGCCGTGCGCGCCCCAGCCGCTGCCACTCCGCTCCCGCGCTCGCCGCCGCCTCCAACGCGCGCCGCGCATCCTCCGCCCCCGAGCGCGGCCAGCGCTCCGCACCGCCGGTGCGCTCGCCGACCTCGAACTCGAGCCCGCGCTCCGCCCGCGCCCAGCCGCCCCCCACCCAGTTCGCCTGCCGCACGAGTCCCACGTGCCACAGTCTGCGCTGCGCGCGCCCTGCGGGCCAGCGGCGACCTCTCGCCTCGCTGCTAGACTGCTGCCAGCGCACGGCGAGTGCCTCGATTCCGAGCGAATCCGAGGCCCGCGGTGCGCCTGCCGCGAGCGATTCGGTCCGGCAGGAACTCTGTCCCCGCAGTTCGATTTCGAGGAGAGCCTTCCATGAGCGCCGCGCCCCGCCCGTCCTCTCCCGCTCCCTGCGGAGTTCCGCTGCAGGAGCTGCACGACGCCCTGCGCGCGGAAGGCCTCGCGGTCGCCTTCGAAGGGGACGAGCTCGTCAGCATGGCGGGAACGACGCGCACGCGCGTGAGCGTGAAGGCACCGCCGAGCGGCTTGCGCACGCAGGGGCCGGCGGCACGCGCGATCGTGCGGGTCGACGCGGACGTGAGCTTCGGGAGCGACGAGCCCGACGCCCAGCCGGCGGAGTTCGTGGCCGCGTTGAACCAGCTCGCGATGCTCGGCTCCGTGACGCTCGATGGCCCGCGACTCCGCATCTCCTCGCGACTCTCGATCTTCGAAGGCGAAGAGCACGCGTGGCGCAAGCTGCACCTGCCGCTGCTCGTCGCGTCCGTGCGTGTCGCAGGCGCGCTCGAGCAGCTCGGCAACGTGGACGCGGAAGCGGCCAAGCGAGCGTCGCCGTGGAGCGAGCGCGACTTCCAGATCGTCGAGTCGAATCTCTCGCGCCTGAGCGTGTGCTTCGCGGGCGAGCACGGCTTCTCGGCGGAGTTCGGGCTCTCGGACCACGCGGTCTCGGCCATCGCGGGAGACCACGAGACCGCGCTCTTCCAGCTCGAGGCGGAGCATCCGCACCCGGCGCTCGGCCCCGGACTCGCGGTGCAGCTGCACCTGCCTCTCCACGTCGGCGACGAGGCGCGCGTGCTCGCGGCTTGCGAGCAGCTCAACCGCCGCGACCTCGAGACGCTCGAGCTCCCGCCGCACTTCGGCGCCTGGTGCCCGAGCCGGTACGAAGGCCGCGTCGCCTACTGCGCGTTCCTGCCGCCGGACTTGCACCGCACGGCGCCCAACATCGCCGTCAACGTCGCGATCTGGTGCCTGCTGCGCGCGCGCTGGGCGAGCGGCGAGCTCGAGGAGCTCGCCGACACGCCGTAGTGGCGCGAGCAGAGCCTTGCGGCGTAGGCTCTTGCGCGTGGCGAGCGACGAGGGGACAGGCGGTGCGCGGAGGCTGCGCTTCACGCGCGCGCATCGGGTGGTCCGCAAGGGCGACTTCGAGCGCGCGTACAAGCAGGGCTCGCGCGCGCGCGGGGACCTGCTCGTCGTGGTGGCCTGTCCCAATGGACTCGCACATCCGCGGCTGGGGCTCTCGGTCGGCAAGGCGATCTGGAAGGGCGCCGTGCAGCGCAACCGCCTGCGGCGCATGTTCCGGGAGGCGTTCCGGCTCGAGCAGCACGACCTGCCGCAGGACTGCGATCTGGTCCTGATTCCTGGGCAGCCCAAGCTCGAGCCCGAAATGACCGCCCTGCGCGCGGAGCTCGTCAAGCTGGCCCGCAAGGCCGCCCTGCGCGCGCGCGAGCGCGGACCGCGGCCGGAGCGCGCGCCGTGAGCTGGCTCGGGCGCGTGCTCGCGCTCCCGGTGCGCTTCTACAGGCGCTTCCTCTCGCCGCTGAAGCCGCCGATGTGCCGCTTCAGCCCCACCTGCAGCCAGTACGCGATCGAGGCCTTCGAGCTGCACGGGCCCCTTCGAGGTCCGTGGCTCGCGGTCCGACGCATCGCGCGCTGCCATCCGTTCTGCGAGGGCGGGCACGATCCGGTTCCGCCGCGGCGCGCGCGCTAGCAACTCGTCGAAGAGTGCCCGACTTCGGCGGCGCGCGACTTGCCTTCGCCTCGTCGCGCTCGTCGGACTCTGCACAGAGGCCACACAGGCCACTCCCTCCGCCCCTCGGTCGCGTTCCCGGCAACGGACAGGCGCGCCTTGCCTCGCAGCGGGACTGCTTCCACGACCGGCGAGGGACGCTTTGGATCGAAGGGCCGGGCAGCGCGCCGAGGCGGCGGCGGATCCCCGCGCAGGGGAGCGTGGCAGCGGCCGCCCGAGTGGACGAGCCGGGGGCCCCGTCTCCTATGCTCTCCGCCCCATGAAGAGCTCCTCCCTCGCGCTGTCCGGCGCCCTCGTCGCCCTCGCATCCTGCGCCACGACTCCCGCTGCCGCGCCGACGCCGCTGCCGACCCTCGCGCAGCGCGACGAGCTGATCCAGCCGGGCGAGAAGCACTTCGCGCACCTCTGGCAGCTCACGCGCCGCGGCAACAACGCCGAAGGCTACTGGAGCTTCGACGGCTCGAAGCTCGTGCTGCAGCGCGAGGTCGATGGCCACTGCGACCGCATCTTCGTGCTCGGCGAAAACGGGCCGGAGTTGCGCCAGATCTCGAGCGGCAAGGGCGTGACCACCTGCTCGTACTTCATGCCAGGCAACAAGGAAGTCATCTACGCCTCGACGCAGTCGGGTCAGTCGAGCTGCCCCGGACGCCCCGACATGAGCGAAGGCTACGTGTGGGCCATCCACCCCGAGTACGAGCTCTACGTGCAGGATCTCGCGAGCGGGACCGAGCGCCAGCTCACCAACGTCCCGGGCTACGACGCCGAGGCCACGGTCTCTCCCGCCGGCGATCGCATCGTGTTCACCAGCACGCGCTCGGGCGACCTCGAGCTGTGGACCTGCGCGCTCGACGGCAGCGACGTGAAGCAGGTCACGGACGAGCTCGGCTACGACGGCGGCGCGTTCTTCAGCCACGACGGCAAGCGCCTCGTCTTCCGCGCCACCAAGTTCACCGAGAGCGGCATGGGCACGCGCGAGCGCTACAAGGACCTGCTCTCGAAGAACAAGATCCGCCCGCAGCTGCTCGACATCTACACCTGCGACGTCGACGGCTCGAACCGCCGCAAGGTCACCGACCTCGGCGGCGCGAGCTGGGCGCCCTACTTCTTCCCGGGCGACAGCCGGATCATCTTCTCGACGAACCACCACGACAAGCGCGAGAAGCAGGTCGAGTTCGACCTGTTCGCCATCGACGACGACGGCACCGACCTCGAGCAGGTCACGACCTACGTCGGCTTCGACAGCTTCGCGATGTTCTCGCCCTGCGGGAAGTGGCTCGTGTTCGCCTCGAACCGCGGCGGCACCGAGGCCGGCGAGACGAACCTGTTCCTCGCGCAGTGGCAGTGAGCGCCGCTACTGCGCCTCGCGCGTCGCGAGCGTGACGCGCACTTCCTCGCTCTTGCCATCGCGCAGGAAGCGCGCGAGCACGACGTCGCCAGGCTTGTAGGTCTGCAGCGCGTAGACGAAGTCCTGGATCGTCTCGATGGGGATGTCCCCCACCTGCACGAGCACGTCGCCCGCGAGCATGCCCGCCTTTTCCGCCGGACTGCCCGGCGAGGTACCCGAGAGCAGCAGGCCCTTGCCGTCGTAGGCGTACTCCGGCACGGTCCCGAACCAGACGCGGAAGCCACCGGCGCGCGCCTGCCCCGGCTGCGTGCTCGTCGGCGCCGGCGGCTCGACCCATGCGAGCTCGCGCGTCGAGCCGATGCGCCGCGTGAGTTCGAGCGTGAGCGCGGCGACCTTCGCGGCACCGGCGGCCTCGAAGCGCTCGGCGTCGTCGCTCGGCTTGTGGTAGTCGGTGTGCAAGCCGCTGAAGAGATGCACGGCGGGCCGCTTGCGCTTGAGGAACGTCTGGTGGTCGCTGCCGCCGACCCCCTGACCCGAGAGCGACACGTCGAGGTCCAGTCCCACTTCGGGTCCAAGCTCCGCAAGCCACGCGGCGAAGGGCGCCGCCGAGCCGGCGCCGAGCACGGCGAGCTGCCCGTCGCCGGCGCGGCCCACCATGTCGAGATTCAGGTTCGCGACGACGCGGCCCAAGTCGTCCGTCGACGAGCGCGCCCAGTGCTCGCTGCCGAGCAGGCCGAGCTCCTCGCCCGACCAGAGCGCGAACAGCACGTCGCAGCCGGGCTTGGGACCCGCGGCGAGCGCACGCGCAACCTCGAGCACGACGGCCGTCCCGCTCGCGTTGTCATCGGCGCCGTTGTGAATCTGCGCGCCGCCCTGCGGATCGAGCGAGCCCTCGCCGCCGTGACCGAGGTGGTCGTAGTGCGCCCCGATCACGACGCAGCGCGAGGAATCCTCGCCGCGCAGCAGGCCGAGCACGTTCGTGGCGGGGCCGCGCTCGCGCACGACGTTGGCGACGACCTTCGCGCTCGCGGCAGGCTGCGGAGCCTGCGCCAGCGGGGTGCCCGCGTCGATCGCGGAGATCGCGGCGTCGTAGCCCGGAACGAGCGCGGCGGCGAGCTCGTGGGACACGTACAGGGCCGGCAGCACGCTCTGCGCGGCTCGGCCAAAGTCGAAGCCCGGCAGCGGCTCGGCCTTCTGGCTCGGATGCGGCGCGACGAGCACGGCCACCGCGCCCTGACGCTTCGCGGTCATCACCTTGAGGAACAGCGAGCCCGAGTTGCCCCAGCCCGCGCTCTCGTGCACCGCAGCGCTCGCGTCGGGAGCGGCCTCGGGCTGCGTACCCACGGAGTCCGGCGGCGTGCCGCGCACGACGAGCGCCACTTTGCCGTCGATGCGAGCAGGGAAGTCGTTCCAGCCCTTCGACGCGTTGACGATGCCGTAGCCGCACCACGCGAGCTCGCCCGCGACCTCGCCGGTCGTCGCGCAGAACATCGGTGCGACCTGCGCCGGATCCGTCACGCCGTTGACGCCGCTGCCCGGGAGGATCTCGACCGGCTTGGGCACGTCGAACGACTGCAGGAAGCCCTGCGTTCCGCGCGGCTCGAGCTCGAGTTCCGCCATGCGCTGCGCGATCCACTCGCCGGCGCGCAGGCCCGCCGGTGTGCCTGCGCGGCGACCTTCCTGCTCGTCGGCGGCGAGCCACTGCACGTCCGCCTCGAGGCGTCGGACCGCGAGCTCGACTTCCGTAGCGACGAGGTCGGGATTGCGCGGGCTGGCACAGGCCGCGGCGAGGACCAGAAAGGCGAACGGCAGGAGACGCGAGTTGGACGGGAAACGCATGGGCGCAATCTACGCCCGAAAGCCGCTGTTTCCAGCGTTCGAGCCGCAGCGACGATTCGGCCGGAGGGCGCGAGGCTATGCTCTCCGCCTCCATGCACTTGCAGGTGATCTCGTCGGGCAGCAAGGGCAACTGCGCGCTGGTGCGGGCGGGCGAAGTGCGCGCGCTCGTCGACGCGGGCTTGCCGGGACCGGAGCTCGAGGAGCGGCTCGCGCAGGCGGGCCTGCCTCCGCCGAGCACCGACCGCAAGACGCTCCACCACGTGTGGGTCACGCATGGGCACCTCGACCACGCACGCTCGGCGGGCAAGGTCGCGCGCTCGCATCGAGCGCTCTTGCACTGCGCGCAGAGCCTGATGGGAAATGCCGCGATCCGGCGCTGCCGCAACCTTGCGACGCTGAACGTCGGCGGCACGCAGGAGCTCGACGGCCTCGTCGTGCGCAACGTCGCGATCCCTCACGACGCGCATCCCACCGTGGCCTACCGCATCGAGCACGAGGGGCGCGTCGCGGCGATCCTGACCGACATGGGGCGCCCCGACGACGGAGTCGCACGCGCGCTCGCCGGCGCTCATGTGCTCGTGCTCGAGTTCAACCACGACCTCGGCATGCTCGAGCGCGGTCCCTACCCGCCGGCGCTTAAGAAGCGCGTGTCCGGGGACTCGGGCCACCTCTCGAACGAGCAGTCGGGGCAGATGTTGCGCAAGCTCGCGAGCGCGAACCTGCACACGCTCGTGCTCGCGCACCTCTCCGAGAAGAACAACCGACCCGAGCTCGCGCGCGAGGTCGCCGAACGCACGCTGGGCGAGCTGGGAATCGCATCCCGTGTGCGCGTGCTCGTCGCGAGCCAGGACAGGATCGGCGAGAACCTCGCGGTCTGAGCCGCGAGCGACCTCACTCGATCGGCATGTACTCGTCGGCCTCGATGAAGAACAGGCTGGCGGTCACTCGCGCCGGAGGCAGCTGAGTGATCGCCGCCACCGCCTCGCGGTAGGCCTCCAGCTGCGGGCGGTAGTGCTCGCGCCGCTGCTCGAGATCGGCGTCGGGCTTGCTCGTCTTGAAGTCGAGCACTTCCGCGCGCACGACCGTCTCGCCGTCGAGCCAGAGCACGACACGGTCGAAGCTGCCGCTCTGCAGCGCATCGCCCACGGGCCGCCGGAAGCGACGCTCGCGCCACACCTCGACCTTCTCGGAAGGCTTGGAGAAGCGCTGGCGGAAGTTGGGCTTGCACAACGTCGCCCGGAAATCGGCGATGTCCTTCTCGAGTCCCTCCGCGTCGCGGTCGACCTCGAGAGCGAGCGCGCGCAGCTCCTCATCCGTGCGCGCGAAATCTTCGAGCCACTCGAGCTCCTCGAACCAGCGATGGAAGCGACTGCCGCGCCGCTGGCTGGGGGTGTTTCCCACGCTCTCGAACAGCTTCTCGGTCTTGACGGTCTCGTCGTGACCGAGCTCCGACGGGCTGCGCCGCTCCAGCTCGCGCCTGCGCACGCTGGGCGCGAACGCGAGCGTCGTGAGCTTGGGCGGGGCCGGCGCAGGGATCGCCGCCCGCTCCTTCAACTGACGCACCCAGCCATCCTCCGTGTCCCCTGCCTCGAAGACCGTGGACGAAGCGTCGAGCACCCCGTGCCCGAGCTCGAGTCGCTCGCGCACCAGGGCTGCCGCCGAGCAGCGCGGATCGCCTTCCTTGTTGCCAACGGGTGGGAACACGATGTCGAGCCGATAGCGCGCACGCGTCAGCGCCACGTACAGCACCGAGAGCTGGTCGCGCATGTCGCGCTCCTCGGCGAGCGCGTTCAGCTCGACGATCTCGTTCTGTCCCGCGAGCGCGAGAGCCCTGCGGGTCGGCTCCGACACATGGCGCGAGACGAGATCGATGCGGGCCTCGGGATCGTCGCCCTCACGGCGCCAGTAGAACGCGTTCGCATCCTGCTTCCAGAGCACGTCGAGCTCGGGCAGGACAACGGCGTCGAACTCGAGGCCCTTGGACGCGTGCACGGTCATGACCTTCACGGTCGCCGAGCTGGAGTCCTCGAC
>CAITGX010000270.1 GCA_903892045.1 uncultured Planctomycetota bacterium
CTCGCGGCGCGTTTCCGGGTAGAGCGGGCTCGACCAGGGTCCGCGCGTGCTCGAGCACGCGGAAGCGAGGGAGAGCGACAGGGCCAGCAAGGGGAGCGTGCGCATGGGACGATCGTCCGGTGGTCGTGGGGAGGCCGAGACGCGCAGAGGATCCCTCGCGGGAGTCCCGAGCGCCAGCGGCCGGGTGCGCTGGGCAGGCAAAAATGACGTAGCTGCGACCATCGCGCAGGGAATCCGGGGTTCCACCTCGGGCTCTGGCGTGGAAAAATGGAGGCACGGAGACCTGTCCCGCGATGGCCCACCTCTCAGCCCTGCCGCGCGTCCTCGTCGGCGCGCTCCTTCTGGCGCCCCATGTCCTCGCTGCCCACGAGGACGATCCCAAGCTCTGGAGCCTGCGTCCGCCGTACCACGGTCGACCCGTGCGCACGAGCGTGCAGCCTGGGCAGCCGATGGCGAGCGCGGGTACGCCGCGCGCGATGCTCTCCAACGGCGTCACGCTGCTCTCGCAGATCCCCCTGACGACCTTCGGCGCGAACTCGGGCAACAGCTGCTGGGGCTACACCTCGCCCTCGGGGCGTGAGATCGCGATCTTCGGCCACAGCGCGGGCTCGGCGTTCATCGACATCTCGGACCCCGGCGATCCGGTCGTGCTGCTCAACGCGCCGGGGCCCCAGAGCCTGTGGCGGGACATGAAGGTCTTCGGCACTCACGCCTACTGCGTGAGCGAAGGCGGCAGTGGCATCCAGGTCTTCAGCCTCGCCAACGTGGACAGCGGGGTCGTCACGCAGGTCGGCACGATCAGCACCGGCGGCGCGCTCTCGACCCACACAGTCGCGATCGACACGCAGAGCGGCTACCTCTACCGCTGCGGCGGCGGGACCAACGTCGGGCTGCGCATCTACAACTTGAACGCCAACCCGGTGAACCCGCCCTTCGTCGGGCAGTGGAACAACCTGTACGTGCACGAGACGCAGGTCGTGACGTACACGAGCGGACCCTACGCGGGCAAGCAGATCGCGTTTGCCTGCGCGGGCACGGGCAACGGCTCCGGCGCGACGCGCCTGTCGATCCTCGACGTCACCAACAAGTCGAACATCACCACGATCCGCGAGGTGTACTGGCCCAGCGCGGCGTACTCGCACCAGTGCTGGATCTCCGACGATCGCCAGTACTGCTACATCAACGACGAGCTCGACGAGCCGGGCTTGCCGACGACGACCTACGTGGTGAGCATCGGCAACCTCGCCAATGCGACTTTGCTGGGCAGCTTCACCAACGGCAACGCCGCGATCGGGCACAACCTGTACGTCAAGGGCAACCTGATCTACGAGGCCAACTACCGCAGTGGCCTGCGCGTGTTCGATCGCACGGATCCGCTCAACTGCACCGAGGTCGCGTCCTACGACACGTTCCCGCTCGACGACGGCGCGCAGTTCAACGGCCTGTGGAACGTCTATCCGTTCTTCCAAAGCGGCGTGGTGATCGGCAGCGATCTGGAGGCCGGTTTCTTCGCGTGGTGGGTGGGGCAGCCGCTCGTCTCGGTGGCCCTCGCGCAGCCCGATCCGGCCCTGATCAATCCCGGCGGCCAGTCCTTCGCCGCCACCGTGCAGGCGAGTCCCGCCTCGCTGCTCGTGCCCGGCTCCGCGCGCCTGCTCTACGACGCGGGCGCGGGCACCGTGAGCGTGCCGCTCGTCGACCAAGGCAACGGCAACTTCCTCGCCAGCTTCCCGGCGCTGCCCTGCGGCACCGAAGTCAGCTGGTACATCGCCGCGGACTCGACCAATGGCGTGACTTGGAAGTATCCGCCCGAGGGCGCGAGCCTGCCGCTGCGCAGCGTGGTCGCCTACGGAGTCGGCGTCGCCGCGCAGCTCGACATGGAGAGCATCGCGGGCTGGTCGGCGGGGGAGGTCGGCGACAACGCGACCTCGGGCCAGTGGGTGCGCGGCAACCCCAATGGCACCGCGGCGCAGCCCGAGGATGACCACAGCCCCGTGGGCACGTTCTGCTGGTTCACCGGGCAAGCGATCGCCAATGGCTCGATCGGCATGGCGGACGTCGACGGCGGCACCACGACGCTCAAGAGCGCCGTCTACGACCTCACCGGGTTCCAAGACCCCGTGATCAGCTACTGGCGCTGGTACTCGAACAACCAAGGCGTCGTGGACGACACCTTCCGCGTCGAGATCACCAATGGCTCGGGCTGGCAGGTGGTCGAGACCGTCGGCCCGACCGGCGCGCAGGCGAGCGGCGGCTGGTACTACCACGAGTTCCACCTGTCCGATTTCTTCGCGCCCGGTCCCGGCATCCAGCTGCGCTTCCGCGCCTCCGATCTCGGTCAGGCCTCGATCGTCGAGGCCGCGATCGACGACTTCCGCATCCGCGACGTCGATTGCTCTGCGCCCTCGGTGTACTGCACCGCCGGCACGAGCTCCGCGGGGTGCTCGGCTTCGCTCTCGTTCTCGGGCTATCCCAGCGGCAGCGCGCCCTCGGGCTTCGTGATCTCCGCCACCGGCGTCGAAGGCGAGCGTGCGGGGCTCTTCTTCTACAGCGTCAACGGTCCAAAGGCGTCCGTCTGGGCGCCGGGCAGCTCGAGCTTCCTGTGCGTCAAGTCGCCGACCCAGCGCACGGGCTCCCAGCTCTCCGGCGGCACGGCCGGCGGCTGTGACGGCAGCTACTCGCTCGACTGGAATGCGTTCCGCGCCGCACGCCCCCAGGCGCTCGGCGCACCGTTCTCGCCGGGCACGGCGGTCTGGTCGCAGGCTTGGTATCGAGACCCGGCCAGCCCGGGCACGACGAGCCTGTCGAACGCGCTGCGCTTCGTCATCGGGCCCTGACGTCGCGGCGCCGCTCGTCGAGCGGACCCTGGCTTGCGACGGCTCGCCCGCGGGACGCGCGGGGGCTCCGTTTTTCTTCGGCGCGCGAGCCACATCCGCTCCCGCGCGTGGTCCGTGCCTTGCGGCTTCGCGCACTTGCGTTTGCAATGGAGGTTCCGGACCGCCGACTCTCCCGGCGTACGGACCACCTTGCACCGCGAACCTCGAGCGACTGGCCGAGCGCAAGCCTTCGTCCACACGGCGGGGCGTTCCATCGCTCGTGCTCTCATCGGTCTGGGCGCGCTGGCGTTGCTCGCCTTGCCCGGCAGTGCGCAGGTGCGGCTCAGCCAGATCTATGGCGGCGGCGGCAACGTGGCCTCGATGTGGTCTTCGGACTTCGTCGAGCTCTACAACAGCGGCCCGCCGCAGTCCCTCGCGGGCTGGTCCGTGCAGTACGCCTCCGCGACGGGCTCGACGTGGCAGGTGACTCCGCTGCCGAGCCTCGTGCTCGACACGGGCCATTACCTGCTCGTGCGACAGGCGAGTGGCTCGGCGCTCCCGTCGCCCCAGTCCGTCCAGCTGCCGCAGGCCGATGTGCTCGGCTCGATCGCGATGTCGTCGACCGATGGCAAGGTCGCCCTGTGCTCCAGCAGCACTCCTCTCGCGGGAACCGCGCCCTCGGCCGCATCGATCGTCGACTTCGTCGGGTACGGCGCGGGCGCCACCTGGAACGAGCCTGGCGCTCCCTTCGACGCCGCCCGCAATGCTCCCTCTCCGTCGAACAGCACAGCCATCCTGCGACTCGCCTGCGGTGGCGGCGACAGCGGCACGAATGCCCTGGACTGGGCCGTGGCCCTGCCGCAACCCCGCAACATCTCCACGCCTCCTTCCACGGGCCTCTCGCTCCACACGCTGGCCCAGCCTTGGTTCGCGAAGGCCGGCGGTCGCGTGCGGGTCGTGTGCGAGCCGCTCGCCTGCGACCTGCAGCCTTTCGCGGCTCCGCCGTCCGTCGCCATCGACCTCTCGCCCATCGGTGGTGCCGTCGGTGTGTTGCTCGTGGATGACGGCACGTCCGGCGACGAGGTGCCGCAGGATGGGCTGTACTCGCTCGAGATCGCGCTGCCGGCTTCCCAGCCGCAGGGCGCGCTGCACCTGCTGCTGACGGCCAGCGAGGGTGGGCGACTGGGTTCGAACTGGGTTGGCTTGCACGTGCACGCGCCGATCGTGCCCGATCACGACAACTGCGCGGGCGCGCTCGCGCTCGCCGGGCCCTACGGCTCCGGAATCCAGTACAGCGGGAGCTTCGCCAACGCGACCGCGGAGTCGAACTCGTTCCAGTCGGGTTCTTCCGCCAATCCGGGTACGATGCTCTCGCGCCGCGGGGTGTGGTTCTCGGTGCAGGGCAGTGGGGGAGAGCTCGCGCTCGACACGTGCGCGTCGGCGCTCGTCGGCGGCGCGGCGATTCCCGACACGGTGATGATGGTCTTCGGCGGCAACTGCGACGCACTGGCGCTGGTGGCCTCGAATGACGATGCGCCGAGCGGGTGCGGCCTGGGCAGCGGCGTCGAGCGTCGCTCGCGCTTGAGCTTCTGCTCGACCGCCGGCGCGCAGTACCTCGTCTGGC
>CAITGX010000271.1 GCA_903892045.1 uncultured Planctomycetota bacterium
AGCGCATCCTGGAACACGCGCTTGCCGCGGCACCAGAAGAAGCCGTGCACGAAGGCATCGACGCCGTGCTCGCGCGCGAGTGCCACGCGCCGCCCCACTTCGCGCGGGTCGCGGTCGTCGTAGGGTCCGAGGAGCGGCAGGCGCGGCTGCACGTGACCCTCGAAGCGCGGGCGACAGGCCTGCACGAGCTCCCACTCCGTGAAGCCCGGGTGGAAGCTCTCGTCCCGCTCCGGGATCGGGTGCCAGCCGGGGTAGACGTAGGCCGCGACGCGCATCCAGCGCAGGGTAGCCCCAGCCCGCGGGGCGCCGCGCTTCGAAAAACTGCCGCGAACGGTAGACTTTTTGCCCCGCGGGCCCAGAAGAGGGCCTCTCGCGAACCCCGACAGGAGATCCCAGCGATGTACGACCCCGAGATGGTGCAGCCGTTCCGTGACGAAGTGACCCGCCTGGGCGTGAAGGAGCTGCGCACCCCCGCCGACGTCGATGCGGCGGTCAAGCTGCCCGGCACGACGCTGATCTTCGTGAACTCCGTCTGCGGCTGCGCGGCCGGTGGCGCGCGCCCGGGCCTGCGCATGGCCCTGCAGATGGCCACGAAGAAGCCCACGAACCTCTACACGGTCTTCGCCGGCATGGAAGGCGAGGCGACCCAGAAGGCGCGCTCGTACTGGGCCCCCTATCGCCCCAGCTCGCCGCAGATCGCGCTGATGAAGGACGGCAAGCTCGTGACGATGATGCAGCGCCACGACATCGAGGGTCAGGACCCGGCCAACATCGCCAAGGCCCTCACCGCCGCGTTCGAGCAGCACTGCTAGGCGCGATGCAGCGCGAGGAGCTGCTCGGGCTGGCCGAGCTCTTCCTGCAGGAGGCCGTGTACCGCTCGCGTGCGACGCAGGCGGCGGGCACGGCTCTGGCGCAGCTTTCCAGCGGCGTCGAGCGCCAGTGCGGTCTCGGCGACGGGCCGGCCGTCGTGCTCGACCTGACTGCGCGCGGCCGCGAGCTGGCCGCCCAGCTCTTCCCCACCGCCGTGCCCGAGCACGTGGCGCCGCTCTTGCGCGCGTGGGTCGAGCGACAGGACGCCCTCGACCGCGACCGCAACCACTTCCTCAAGGCCTTCCGCCAGCGCCATGGCTTCGATCGCAACGCCTACTCGCCCGAGCTGCGCCTGCAGTTCGAGCAGGGCCTCGAGCACGTGAACGCCCAAGCCGCCGCCGAGCGTCGCGCGGCCGCCGAGCGCCTGCTCGCGTAGGCCCGCGGGAGACTCGCGCCCGGCTGCTAGACTGCGCGGCCTACGGAGGTCCCCCATGAAGGTTGCAGTATTGGGTGCGCTGGCGGTCGCGGGTCTGGCTCTGGGTTTCGCGGCCCCTCAAGGGTTCGGGATCGGCGGGGCGCCGACCATCAACTGGGTCAAGCCCGCCGAGCAGCACGCGTTCCTCGGCACGCTCGAAGGCCTGTGGGAAGTCGACGCCCTGCTGCACATCACGCCCGGACAGCCGCCGATGAAGCTGAGCGGCACGGAGACCGTGCGCCTCGCCTGCAACGGCCTGTGGGCGCAAGTCGAGCTCGAGCTCGGCGACAAGCAGCTCGGCTACTCGGCGCGCGACATGCTCGGCTTCGACCCGCAGTTCGCGCGCTACAACGGCGTGCACGTCGACGTCGGCTCGATGACGGTCGCGAAGTACGAGGGCAAGCTGTCCACCGACGGCAAGACGCTCGCGCTCACCGGCGAGGGCCCGGACCCGCGCTACAAGGACCGCGTCGCGAAGCTCGAGCAGGTGTGGACGTTCCCGAAGAAGGGCGAGCGCACCGCGAAGTTCGAGTTCCTGAACGACGAGGGCGGCAAGGTGCCGTGGCTCGAGCTCACCTACAAGTTCAAGAAGAAGGTCAAGTGAGGCGCACGCGCCTCGCAGTGCGGAAGTGGCGAAATTGGCAGACGCGCGAGACTTAGGATCTCGTGCCGCAAGGCGTACGGGTTCAAGTCCCGTCTTCCGCACCATTTCCTGATCGATCGGGAGCTCGCGTTTCCCGTTTCCGGCCCCGAACCGCGGGGACAAGTGCGTAGTTGAACGCCATTTCGTGGATTGGCTGGGCCGGCAGCCAATTGCCCCTACATTCCCGCCCATGGCCGGAATCGATTTCCGCGCACGCCCCGGGATGGGCCTGCGCGAGTGGTGGGTGGCGCTGTGTGGCTCGATCCTGCTTGCGGCACTCGTGCTTCACGAGCCGATCGCGAGACTCGGGACTCACACGCTGGGCCCGTGGGACAATCTCGTGCAGCAGAGCGCGCAATTGCGCGGCGAGCAGTATGAACGCCCGCTGAATCCGGCGCTGACCGATCCGGCGCGGCAATTCGTGCCGTGGGCGCTGCAGGCGCGCGGCGACTGGGAGGCGGGTCGCGCTCCGCTGTGGAATCCCTGGAATTGCGCCGGAGTTCCGCTGCTCGCCAATTTCCAGTCCGCGCTGCTCTCGCCATTCACCCTCCCCTTCTACGTCCTCCCGCTCGACCTCGCGTCGCTCGCGAGCGCGCTCGCCAAGCTCGCCGCCTCGGTGTTCCTGACCTACGGATTCCTGCGCGCCTGCGGCGTGGGACGGCCAGCAGCGGCCTTCGGCGCGGTCGCGTACTCGTGGTCGACCGGTCACTTGATGCTCTTGCTGCACCCGCACCCGGCGGTGACGGCGATGCTGCCGGGCCTGCTGTGGTGCATCGAGCGGCTGTTCCAGTCGGTCGAGCGCGGCGAGCGCGGCGCCTCGTGGCGCTGGGCGACGCTGCTCGCGCTGGCGACGGCGATCACATGCCTCGCCGGCCATCCGGAGATGCTGCTCGTCGATGCGCTCGTGTGCGCCGTGTACGCGATCGTGCGCGCCTTCGCCACGCGCTCGTGGCGCCTCGCCGCGAGCGCCGCGCTTCCGCTCGCGTCGGGGGCGGTGCTCGGCGCCTTGCTGGCCGCGCCGCAGCTGTTGCCATTCGGCGAATACATGCTGGAGAGCGACATGTACCGCCGCCCCACGCGCTTCCTCGCACAGGACGTCGCGGAGCAGCTGCCCTTGCTCGTGTTCCCCGACTTCATCGGCAATCCGCTCGATGCGGGCATCGGCATCACGTTCACGCCGAAACCCAACTACCAGGAAGCGCAGATGTACTACGCGGGCGCGCTGCCCTTGTGGCTGGCGCTCGTGGCGCTTGCGCTCGGCATCTGGCGCACGCGCTGGGCCGTGCTCACCGGCTGGGCCCTGCTCGTGGTGCTCGTCGTGTGGAACGTGGCGTCCCTCGGCGAGTCCATCGGACGCTATCTCACGGCCGGACTCATCCCCTGGGGGCGGCTGTACCCGGTGCTCGGACTCGGCGCGGCCGTCAGTGCGGCCTGGGCGCTGCAGCGCGGTGCCGAGGAGCGTCGGCCGATGCGCTGGCTCGCGCTCGTCGCGACGAGCGCCGCTCTGGTCTTCGGGGCCGCATACCTCGGAGTGGAGCGCTTCCTCGATCTCCACGCCAACGAGGGCCGCGTCGACGCCGCGACATGGCGCGCCGTTTCCGACGCGCACGTCGGCTGGATCGCGCTGTGCTTCGGACTGGGCGTGGTAGCAGTGGCCGCCTATGGCTGCGTGCGAACGCAGGCAGCTCGCGCCGCCTGCGCAGCCGTGCTGGTCCTCGCCCACTTCGGCAGCACCGTCACCCTGTTCGGCAAGTACGTCCCGACGGTTCCCAACGAGGACGTGCTGCCTCAGACGCAGGCGATGGGCGAGCTGCAGGAGCGCGTCCACGACGGACGCACGCTCTACGTGGGTCGCGATCGGCTCGCGGTGAACGCGAACGCGCTCTACGAGGTGGAGCAGGTGCTCGGCTACGACGCGCTGAGCGTCGCGGACTTCGAGACCGCCACGCGCATCCTGCTGCGCTCGGAGAACTACCATGCCGAGGTCAACTACGTGACGCGCTTCGCGCTGCAGGTGCTCGGCGTGCGCCACGTGGTCTCGCGCAACGAGTGGCTGCCCATCGACACGCGACAGGGGATGCCATCGGCGACGAACTCGCGGCGCTCCGCCTACTACGACACGCTCGAGCAGCGCGAGGAGCTCCCGCCCGAGCGGCGCGTCTCGATCGGCGTCGACGGGCTGCGTCAGTCCTTCCGGGCCGTGCGTCCCGAGCTGAGCGGAGTCGTGCTGCATTTCTCGGCCATCCCGGCGGCCATGACGTCACCGCTGCTGGTCCGGCTCACCGACGAGGCCACGGGCGAGCGCCTGGCCGAACGTCGCTTCGAGCCGCGGCACCTCTCCTGGTTCAACCACTCGCGTCGCGAATTTGCGCTGTATTTCCCTCCCGTTCGCGACTCGGCGCGGCGCAACTTCGAGCTCGAGGTGCTCGC
>CAITGX010000272.1 GCA_903892045.1 uncultured Planctomycetota bacterium
GCGGCGCTCGAGCGCTTCAACACCGTCGAGGCGCGTCCGATTCCGTGGGAAGCCGCGCGTCCGCCGTGGAGTCCCGAGGCACGAGCGGCCCTGCAGCAGCTGCCCGCGTTCTGCCGCGAGGGGATCTTCCTGATGCTGAGCGACCGCGTGGGACGCACGAGCTCCGCGCGCGTTGAGCAGGCGGACCTCGCGCGGCTACTCGACGAGACCTTCGGCTATCGGCCGGAGCCGCTTGAGCTCTGGACGCTCTCCTCGGCCAAGGGGCGATTCGACTTCGCCCTCGCGAACGAGCTCTCCGGCGACGGCGGCTTCTCGCGCATCGCCCTCACCGACGAGTTCGACAAGGACCCGCCGTTCGCGTTCGGGCGCCCGTCGCACTTGAAGCTGTGGCTGCACGGCTACGGCATCGTGTGGGAGCGCATCCGCGCCGAGCCCGCGGCCTGGTGCGCGCTCGCGGGTCGCAAGCTCGCTCGCTTCTGCGACGGCCTTTTTTCAGGCTTCGGCAGTTCGAACTCGCCGCTCGGCCTCGAACTCTCTCGCGCACCCATCGACCTCGCCGTGGCGCGCACGCGCTCGCTCGCCTGGTGGTCGGTCTGCATCGCCGCGGGTCTCGCTGGAGGCGTGCTCGCCGTCCGGCGTCGCGTGGGCCTCGACTGGATGCTGTGGCTCGCGTTCAAGCTGCTGATCACGCTCGCCTTCTATGGCTACGCTCGACAGGGAGTGACGGCGCAGCTCGCGTGGTACGTCTTCGCGGCGCTCGCGCTGGATGCGCTGCTGGCCCTCGTACCGATGCACCTCTCGCATTGGCTGGTGCGCCCCGTCGTGTTCGTCGCGCTGCTCTTCGCGGCGGGGAGCGTGCTCGACTCGCTCGACGACCGACGCTTCGACGTTCGACCGCTGGCGGGAGCGCGCGTCCTCCCGGCCCAGCAGTGGGGCTCGGGCGGCTTCGAGTGCCAAGGTCCGATCGAACTCTCGCCTGCGCCGGAGGGCGCGATGGGGGCACGATGAAGCGCGCGCTGTGGATCCTCTCGCTCGTGCTGGTCGCGCTCGCGGCGGCCTTCGCGCGCCACGTGCAGCACCGCAAGGTGCAGCTCGCGGGCAGCTCGACGTGGATCACGACCGACCCGGACAGCCTGCACCAGCTCCGGCGCATCGAGCGCATCTTCGAGGAAGGGCCGCCGACTGCCGAGTTCGATGGGCTCGAGTCGTGGCCGCGCGGCAGCGCGATTCCCGCGCCGCCGTACTACCCGCTCGTCGCGTGGGCTGCGCTCGCGCCGCTTGCGCCGTCGGATGCGGTGGAGCGCAAGCCGTGGCTCGAGCGCGCCGCCTGCACGCTGCCGGCGCTGTTCGCCGTGCTCACCGCGCTCGCAGCGGCTTGGGCCGTGCGCGGCGTGCTCGGCGACGCGGCCGGCTTGTTCGCGGGCCTGTGCTTTGCGGTCGCGCCCGGCGCGATCCAGCGCTCGTGCGTCGGGAATGGCGACTACCACAGCTGGTCCACGCTGCTCGCCGTGTTGCAGCTCGGATTGCTCGCTGCCGCTTGCGCTCGCGGTGTGCTCGACGATCGTGCTCGCGCGCTGCGCTGGGGCATCGCGCTTGGGCTGCTGCACGGTCTCGCGATCGGCTCGTGGACGCCTGCGCTCCTGCAGCTCGTCGTCGCGGACGCTGCGCTCGGCGTGTGGATCGTCCAGCACGTACGAAGCGCGCGTTTCCCGCACCTCGCGCGCTTCGGCCTCGCGCTGCACCTCGCCGCCGCGCTCGCCGTGCTGCCCGCCGTGCTCTCGAGCCCGTGGCGCGCGGACGAGCCGTGGCTGCTCGTGAACCTCTCGTGGTCGCACGTGGCCTTCCCCCTGCTCGGCGCGCTCGTGTTCGTGCCGCTCCTCTCGACCACTCGCGCGCCGTGGATGCGCAGCTATCCGTGGATCGTCGCGGCTGCGCTCGCGTCGCTCGGCGGCGTGTTCGCGGCGAGCGGTGCGGGGCCCGGCGCTGCGCTGCGCGAGGCCTTCGCGTGGCTCGGCGCCGAGACGACCTTCATGGGGCAAGTCGCGGAGTCCCAGCCGCTCGTCGGCCCGGGAGCGGGCTGGAAGGTCACGCTGTTCCTCGGCTTCGGCGCCCTGCTCGCGCCGCTCGCGCTGTTGTTCCTCGTGTGCCGCTCGCTCGAGCGCGCCGAGCTCGTGCCGTGGGCCGTCGCGCTCGCGGTGTTCGGTGGCATGGCCGCGCTGCAACTGCGCTTCGCCGAGCTCGCGGTCGTCCCGCTCGCGCTCGGTCTGTGGTGCGCGCTGCCTGCGCGCATCGCATCGGCGCCTTACGCACTCGCTCTCGCCGCCATCGCGGCACTCGCGCTGCACGGGCAGGGCGTTGCCTCCACCGCGCGCCGCTTCTGGAACGACCCGCCGTTCGGCGATTCCGTCGCCAAGCGTTCCGCGCGCCGCTGCGCGGACTGGCTCGCGACGAACTCCCAAGCTGGCGAGTGCGTGCTCGCGCTGTGGGGGCAGGGCCATGCGATCACGTGGTCCGCCGCGCGTCCCATCGTCGCGTCTCCCTACGGCTCGTACGTCGGCGAGGAGGAGTTCCTCGACAGCTTCCGCTTCTTCGCAAGCTCCGACCTCGCCTCCGCGGAAGCGCTGCTTGCGCGCCGTGACGTGCGCTATGTGCTCGCGACGAGTGACCTCGACGAGCAGTGGGCCACGGTCGCGCGCGCGGTGGGCGCGGACGCGAGCGCGGATGGCTTGCGCCGCTCGCTCGTGCCGAGCCTGCTGCTGCAAGGCGAGCCCGTGCCGTTCCTGCGGCTCGTGCACGTGCCCGACGAAGTCGACGAGCGCCGCGCGCGCACGGGCGGCGGTCCGCGCGAGCC
>CAITGX010000273.1 GCA_903892045.1 uncultured Planctomycetota bacterium
AGCGGAGCCGACGAAGCGCGAGGCACGGTCGTAGCGCGAGGCGGAGACGCGGAAGTCGTACAGCTCGTTGAAGGCGATCGCGACCTGGCTGAGCGCCGCCACGAGGAAGGCCGAGATCCAGCAGCGCCACTGCGCGGCCTCCAGCCCCAGGCCGTCCGCGGTCACCCGGCCGATCACCACCCCGCTGGGCCGAACGAGGTGCGCGGCCATGGTCACGCCCAGCGTCGCCGTCAGCAGCACGGTCTCGCTGAAGAGCAAGAGCGCGCGGCGCAGCGGCAGGTAGTGGCGGAGGACGCGGATCATGGGGACGGGGCGCTGCCGCCTTCGGCCTTGGGGGCCGGGCGAGCAGATTGTAGGTGGGAGCGGGTCCGACTCCATCGGACGGGCTGCTCACCGGGGTTGACGCCCCGTCCTCGGAAGCGGGTGCCGTCCGTGGACGCTTTTTCCGGGGGAGGGGCCCCCGCGGCGCCCTCACCCCGAGGGAATCGAGGCGGGTCCAGATCAGGTGCTGGAGCTGCCGTCGGTCATCGAAGAGCGCCTCGGCGAGCCAGCGCTCGGGATCCGCGCGAGCGAGCTGTCGAGCGATCGCCCGAGCCGCACGCGCCTGGCGCTCGGCCTGTCGGCGAGAGAAGTGGTCCGCCGGACGGTAGGGGGCGGACGGTCCGAGCCAGCGCCCCGCCTTGACCTCCACACAGGCCCAACTGCCGGAGCGCTCGCAGACGAGGTCCAGCTCGCCGTGCAGCGTGCGAACACGTTGACCGAGGCAGCGCCACCCGCGCCGTTCCAGCTCCCGTCGAACGAGGTCCTCGGCGTGCCGACCGAGATCGAGCTCTAGGCCGCGCGCGACAGACCGCCAGCGCGCCAGCGCGCGCCGGAGCGCCGTTCCTACTGGTCGTTGCGGACTTCCTGAATCGACTGGCGCACGAACTTCACGCGCACGCCATCGGCGATCTCGAGCGTCACTTCCTTGTCCGACAGCGCGGCGATCGTGCCGTACATGCCGCCGCTGGTCATCACCTTGTCGCCCTTCTGCATCTTCGAGAGCATCTCCTCGCGCTTCTTGCGCTGGGCGCGCTCGGGCCGGATCAGGACGAAGTAGAAGATCGCGAAGATCGCGATCATCGGCGCGAACTGCATCAGGGTGTCCACCCACGTCGCGGCCGGGGCCTCGGCCGGCACCGTGGCAGCTTCGGAGCCCGCGGCGGCCGCCGGGCCGGTTTCCTGAATGCGGGCGAGGAGGGCGAGGAAGGTCGTCGTCGCGAAGGTCATGGGGGTGGGAGGGGTGTGGATCGACGGAGTCGGCGGGGGAAAGGGGCGAAGAAGCTACTAGAATCCACGCCCGCGACCAAACCCGGCGCAGCCAGTGGCCGCCGGACGCACTCCCCCGATGGACTCCACCTTCGTTTCCGGCTTCGCTCCCGGCGCCCGCGTCGTGGTCGCCATGAGCGGTGGCGTCGACAGTTCGGTCGCCGCGCACCTCCTGCACGGCGCCGGGCACCCGCTGGTGGGCCTGTTCATGCGCAATGGGGTCCATGTCGATGCCTCCGAGTCCCACAAGAAGTCCTGCTGCTCGGTCTCCGACGCTCGGGATGCCCGCATGGTCGCGGGTGCGCTCGGAATTCCGTTTCAGGCCGTCGACCTGAAGGCGGAGTTCGGCGGGATCATCCGCTACTTCCTCGCGGAGTACGCCGCGGGGCGCACTCCCAACCCGTGCGCGATCTGCAACCGCGACCTGAAGTTCCAGCGCCTGCTCGACTTCGCGGACGAGCTCGGCTGCGAGGGTGTCGCGACCGGCCACTACGCGCGCCTTGAGGTGCGTGACGGACGCGTGCTGCTGCGGCGCGGCGTCGATCGCAAGAAGGACCAGAGCTACCAGCTCTTCAGCGTGGCCGAGCGTCACCTCGCCCGCGCGCGCCTGCCGCTCGGCGGCTACGAGAAGCCGCGCGTGCGCGAGCTCGCCGCCGCCGCGGGGCTGCGCACGGCGCAGAAGGCGGACAGCCAAGAGATCTGCTTCGTGCCCGGCAATGATTACCGCAAGCTCTTTGCCGAGCGCGGACTGCCGACGCACGCGGGCAAACTCGTCGACACCTCGGGCTGCGTGCTCGGCACGCACGAGGGCACCGAGCACTTCACCGTCGGGCAGCGCCGTGGTCACGGCGTAGCCGGAGCGATTCCGCTCTACGTGGTGGCTCTCGATCCGTCGAGTGGCACGGTCGTGCTGGGCAGCCGCGAGGACTGCTGCGCGCGCTCGATGGTGGTCGACGAGCTCAACTGGATCGGCATCGACGTGGCCGAGGGCGAGTCCGTGCGCGCGGAGGTGCAGGTGCGCTACCACCACGAGCCGGTGCCCGCCACGATCGAGGTCACGGGCTCGCGCGGACGCGTCGTGTTCGACACGCCCGAGATGGCCGTGACACCGGGCCAGGGCGCTGCGTTCTACCGCGGCGATCGGCTCCTCGGCGGAGGCTGGATTCGCTCGACGGAGCTCGTGAATCCGATTCAACCCGCGGCGGGCAAGGAGCGGCGTCCTGTCTAGCGCGAGACCTTGGGTCGCAGCCTCCTTGGCGTGCACCGCGCTGGGCGCGCTTCTCTGCGGCGCGGCGGGGTGGCTGCTGACCGAGACCGAGCAGGCGGTGCAGCGCGAGGCTCCGCTGCGAGTCGCGCTGGTCGATGTGTCGGACAGCGTCACGCGCGTGCGCCGCTCGTGGGCGAGCTGGGTGCGCGAGGCGCTCGAAGGCGAGGCTCGGGCGGCCGCGGAAGCCGGGGAAGAGTTCGCCGTGATCGCGTTCGCCGAAGAGGTCGTGCGTTGGTATGGCCCGGACGAGCCCGAGGCGTTTGCCTTGGATTCGCAGTGGCTGTCGGGCGCGCCAATACGTCGCGCGGGCTCGGACGTTGCGGCAGCCTTGCTCGCGGCGGAGCGGCTCGCGGAAGGTGCGGGGCGCAGCGCGCTGGTGCGCATCCTCGGCGATGGCTCCTTCACGGGCCTCGAGCCGATAGCGCAGCTCGCGCGCGTGCAAGCCGAGCTGGTGTCCATGCCGGAGGCCGAGCTCGCGGATCCGTGGCTGCGCTCGGTCGAGGCTGCGCCGGAGCTGGAGCCGGGTGCGCCGCTGGCGCTGCGCGTCGAGTGGGAGCGGGAGCGGCTCGATGCGGGGCGCGCGCTTGCCGTGCGCGTGAGTGGCTTGCCTACGGGCGAGCGGCGCTTCGAGCTCGCGGCGGGCGCCGGACGCGTCGAGCGACTCGAGCTCGGGCCGATGGGATCGCGCGACCTCCAGCTCGCGGTCGCGCTCGAGTGCGAGGGCGATCCGATTCCTGAGAACAACGTCGCCAGCGTGCGCGTGCGGGCGCGCGGCGCGCTGCAAGTGGAGCTTGTGTGTGCGCCTGCGCAAGCGGAGCCCGCGTCGGCGCTCGCCGCGGCATGGGGCGGCGCGGAGGGCATCGGGGTTCGCGTCTCGAGCACCAGCCGCGTGCAAGCCATCGATGCGGACACGGATCTGCTCGTCACGCTCGACCTCGATCCGCGCGCGGTGGAGCTCGCGGCACTCGGGCCCTTCCTCGCGCGTGGGGGTGGGTGGCTCGCCGCGGGCGGAGGAGCGTTGCTCGCGGGGCTCGACGCGCGCGACGAGCATTCCGCTGCGCGCTACTTGCCGTGCGAGCCGGATGAGGACGACGACGCGCGCGACGTGCTGGTCGTCGTCGATGTCTCGGGCAGCATGGATGATTCGAGCTTCGACGCCGTGCGCAACGCGGCCGTTGCGCTCGTGGAGCGCCTGCGCGCGCGCGACGAGGTCTACCTGCACTTCTTCACGGATCGGCTCGGTGATCCGGTGCATCTGGGGGCCGGCGCTGCGGAGCCTGGCAGCGAGGGAGAGCGCGCTCGGCTCCTGCTCGCGGCGCGCCGGCCCAGCGGGCCGACCGACTTGCCGGGCGTCTTCGAGCAGCTGGTGGAGGCGCGCGAGGCGCGCCGCACGCGAGCCTGCATCCTCGTCCTGACAGACGGCCGGGACCAACGCGGGCTGCCGAGCTCACGCGGTCGGCTGGCGGTTGCGCTCGAGCGCTTGAGCGAGTCGGGGGCGGAGGTGCGGGTGCTCGCCAGCGGACCACAGCCGGACCTCGAGTTCCTCGCATGCTTCGATCGGGCTGAGCTCCGCGCTTCGGTGGCGGTCTTGGGACCTGAGCTCGGGGAGGCGCTCGAGCGCGCCGCGAACGAAGGTCGCTGGGTGGAGCGGCCGCGTGCCCCGCGCGTGTCCTCGGGAGCCGCGAGCGATGCCGTGCGCGAGCTGCGCTCGTCGCTCGTCGATGCGCCTGAGTTTCTGCGCACCGTGGCGCTGCGCGCGCGCAGCGGCGATGCGTCGCTGCTCGAGGACGACGAAGGGCACGTCCTCGCGGCGGCTCGAGCCGAGAGCGCGGGGGCGTGCGCCGTGCTCGCCACGCTGCCGGGAGCCGCGGGGAGCCCGCAATGGCAGGCGCAGGCCCTGCGCTGGCTGTCGTGGGTGCGCGCGCTGGCCCGCGGTCGAGCCGGCGCGCAGGCGGTTCCCGCCGCGCGCTGGATCGCTGGGCGCCTCGAGCTAGGCCCCTTCGAGCCGGAAGTCGGCCGGAACCTGCGCGCCTTCCGCTGCGGACCGGCGGGCGACGAAGTGCAGCTCGAGCTGGCTCTCGCACGGCAAGCGGCGTTCCCTGCGGGCACCTACGTCGAGTGTGTGGCCCCGGAGGTCATCCCCCCAAGCTCGCGCCTGAGGCTGGACGCCGCGGGGCGGGCTCAGGGGGTGCTGACCGTCCCGGAACGCTGCGTCGAGGAGTACCTGCGGCCGGCGCGCGCCTACCAGGCGAGTCCTGTGAGCGCCGCGCGGGGGGGCGGGGTCCGTCATCCGCTGTGGGGCTGGAGCGCGCTGGGGCTGGGGATCGTGCTGATCTCGGCCGGTTCCCTGCTGGGGAGCCGCTCCGGTCGCGTCCGCGGGCCCTGAGGCCCGGGGCGCAGCCGCGTGCGGTCAAGCCCAGCCCCGGGGGCGTCGATAGGAGGGCGGAGATTGCGGGCCTGCCACGGTCCGTCACGCCACCATGCGCCACGCGAATCGACCTGCCCTCGCCAGCCTGCTGCTCTTCGTCGGCCTTGCCTCGTGCGCCTCGACCCCCAAGGGGGCGGACGCCGGCGCGTCGGAGTGGCTCAAGCCCTCGCCGAACCTGCGCCGCCAGATCGAGGACCAGATCACGCGCCTGCCGTGGACGCACGGGCTCGAGCGCGTGGAGCAGATCACGTGGTTCGCTGGCATCGGCGAGCCGGCCTATCCGTACCTGCTCGAGCTGTGCGCCGATCCGCGGCCGGACGTCGCCGCGAGTGCGGTGGCAGCGCTGGGCGCCACAGGCGACAGCCGCCTCGTGGAGCCGCTGCGCCAAGTGGAGTGGCGTGCGGGCGAAGACAAGGCGCTGCGCTTCGAGCGCGCGCGCGCGGCGATTCGGCTCGGCGACTGGGGCCAGATCGGCGTGCTCGTCGACGGTCTCGAGGACGAGTCCTCGTGGGTCCGCGGACTGTCGATCGCGACGCTGCGCGAGTCCACGCGCATCGATCTCGGGTATGAAGCCAACGGCGACGAGTCCTCCCGCAGGGCAGCTGTCGAGCGCTGGCGCGAGTGGATCGCTCGGCGAACGAGCGAAGGCATCGTCGCCGGTCGGGACTAGCCGACCGTCCCAGGAACGACCCGGCTGCGGCGACGCTCTCCTCGTCGCGGCCCGCCACGCTCGCCGGGCCCTCCTCCAGAGCCACGGCGACGCCCCCCGACGTTCCTCCGCCGCGATCTTGGCCACGACCCGGAGCGACCTTGGTTCGCGACGGGACTCCTTCGCCGGGCCGCTCGCCGCTCGTCAGGGCTGGGAGCGCAGGCGCTCGACGAGCGCGAGGAAGTTCGGCTCGTGTCGCAGGCTGGAAAGATCCTCGTCCGCGAGCAGGTGGTCCGCGTCCGAGTATCCCAGCTCGATGGCGCGCTCGAGCTCGAGCAGCGCCGCCGCACTCGCGCGGCACAGGGCGAGTGAACAGGCGAGGTTGTAGCGCGCCGTCGCATCGTCCGGCAGCAGCTCCACGAGGCGGCGGTCGAGCGACAGGCCTTCCTCGTGGCGTCCGAGGCGGGTCAAGGTGGTCGCCAACTCGGCCAGCACCTCGAGGTCTTCGGGACGGTGGCGCCGCGCCCGGCCCAGGAAGTCGGCCAGAAACTCGAGCCCCAGACGCTCCAAGGCGGGGTGGGAGGCGCTCTCTTGGGGGTGGGTCACGGATTTCGGCCTGAATGCGTACGGGCGCCCATCGAAACGGCCCGCCCGTGTCGCAGTATAACCCTGCGCGTGCGCGTCGTTCGGGTGGAGCCGGGGCTCCAAGCCAGCGGAGAGGATGCGATGAACGAGATCTACTTCTGCGACCTTTGCAACGAGTCGGTGCCCCTCGTGGACCTCGAGCGCGGGGTTGCGACGCGTCTCAAGGGGCGCGTGGTGTGCGCGACCTGCCATCGGGCGATGGGCAGCGCCGAGGCCGTGTCGCCCACGGATTCGGCTGCTCCGCCTGCGCACGCGCCGTTGCCGGCGCCGGGCTCGATTCACTCCCATGGTCATGCTCATGCGGCCACGCACTCGGCGCCGGGAGGCGCGGGCGCGGCGCTCACCTTCGGCGTCGTGGCCCTCGGGGTGGCCGTGACCGTGGGGGCCTGGGCGCGTGGTGCGCTGGAAGAGGCGCAGCTGCAGCGCAGCGCGGATCTCAAGGAGGCCAGCGCCCGACACGAGGCGCTCGCGCTGCGGGTGGAGACCAACGAGCAAGCGGACAGCGCGCTGCGCTCATCGTTCGAGGAGCGCGCGCTCGCCGAGGTCGGGGGCCTGCGCGTCGACCTCGGGTCTCTGCGAGGAGACGTGTCGACCCTGCAGTCGCTCTTGACCGAGCGCACGGCGGCGCTCGGCGCGAGCGTGGCGCAGCTCGAGCTCGCGCTCCAGAGGGTGGAGCGGCATGACGCGGAGCTCCTGACCTTGCAGCAGCACGTGGTCGAAGCGCAAGCCAACGTGCAGTCGCTCACGCAGCGGATTGAGAAGGCCTTGGCGCGCTCGCCAGCGGGGCTGGGCGCGGCGGAGCCTGCGCCCGCGGAGGATCCGGCGTGGCTCGCGCTGCTCGAGCAGCTGCGCAGCGCCAACGTGAGCGAGCGTTACGTGGCGCTGGTGGGACTCTCGCAGTCGCGCGACCCGCGCGCGACGTCCGTCGTGCTGCCGTTGCTCGCCGACGCGGACATCTTCCTGCGCATGGCGGCTGCGCGGGCGCTCGGGGATCTGGCGAGCGCCGAGGCGATCCCGGGGCTGATCGACGCACTCGACGACGAGGAGTCGCTCGTGCGCGAAGCGGCCTATCTCTCGCTGCGCTCGATCACCAGCCGTGACCTGCCGTTCGACGCGCAATCGCCCGATGCGGCCGAGCGCGCCAAGCGCATCAAGGCCTGGCGCGAGTGGTGGGACAAGGAACGGCCTCGGGCCGGGCAATAGCTCGGCGGGGTTGGCCCTACGCCGCAGTGCGGCGTTGCGGCCGGCCTTCGCGGGCTCCTATCCTGTTCGCCCTCTCGTCGCCGCAGGGGCGACGGACGTCCGCACGTTTGCCGCGCAGGCCCACCATGACCGCCACCCGCACTGAGAGCGATTCCTTCGGCCCGATCGAGGTCCCCTCCGAAGCCCTGTACGGCGCCCAGACCCAGCGCTCGCGGCAGAACTTCAAGATCGGCGGGCACCACTTCTCGCGCCCGATGGTGCGCGCCCTCGGCGTGGTGAAGAAGTGCGCCGCGCAGGCCAACATCGAGCTCGGCGAGCTCGCGATGCTCGACAAGAAGCAGCAGAAGGCGCTGCTCGCCGCGGCCGACGAGGTGATCGCGGGCACGCTCGACGCGCACTTCCCGCTGGTGGTCTGGCAGACCGGCTCGGGCACGCAGTCGAACATGAACGCCAACGAGGTGATCAGCAACCGCGCGATCCAGATGCTCGGCGGCGTGCTCGGCAGCAAGAAGCCGATTCACCCCAACGACCACGTCAACCGCGCGCAGAGCTCGAACGACGCGTTCCCGACGGCGATGCACATCGCGGCGGCGGAGGAGACGGTGCAGCGCCTGCTGCCGGCGATCGCGGCCCTCGAGGCGGAGCTCGCAAAGAAGGCCGCGGACTGGAAGAAGGTGGTGAAGATCGGACGCACGCACTTGCAGGACGCGACGCCGCTCACGGTCGGTCAAGAGTTCTCGGGCTACGTGCAGCAGCTGAAGGACGTGCGGCGCGCCATCACGAACGCACTGCCCGGCGTGTACGAGCTCGCGCTCGGCGGCACGGCCGTCGGCACGGGCCTCAACACGCACCCCGACTACGCCAAGCTCGCGGCGAAGAAGATCGCCGCGGAGACCAAGCTGCCGTTCAAGAGCGCGCCGAACAAGTTCGCGACGCTCGCGGCGCACGACGCGCTCGTGTTCCTGTCCGGCTCCTACAAGACCGCGGCGGCGGCGCTGATGAAGATCGCGAACGACGTCCGCTGGCTCGGCTCTGGCCCGCGCTGCGGCATCGGCGAGCTCAAGCTGCCGGAGAACGAGCCGGGCAGCTCGATCATGCCGGGCAAGGTCAACCCGACGCAGTGCGAGGCGATGACCATGGTGTGCGTGCAGGTGATCGGCAATGACACGGCGGTGGCGGTGGCCGGCTCGATGGGCAACTTCGAGCTGAACGTGTTCAAGCCCGTGATCATCCACAACGTGCTCGAGTCGGCGCGGCTGCTCGCCGACGCCTGCGACTCGTTCCGCGAGAACTGCATCGCTGGCCTCGAGCTCGACACGGCGCGCGTCGACGAGCTGATGAAGAAGTCGCTGATGCTCGTCACGGCGCTCAACCGCCACATCGGCTACGACAACGCCGCCAAGGTGGCCAAGAACGCCCACAAGAAGGGCCTGACCCTGCGCGAGAGCGTGATCGAGCTCGGGCTGATGACCGGGGAAGCCTTCGACAAGGCCGTGATCCCGACCGACATGGTGGCCCCCAAGAAGGGCATGAGCATGGCGGGCGGCTAGCCCGCGGAGGGGCCTCGGCCAGATTTGGGCTGACTCCGGCGCCGTGCGTCCCTACACTCTTCCCCCCTAAGGGTCCTACCCCACATGAAGATCAACACTCGTCGCAGCACGACCAAGCACGCCAAGAAGACCGGCTACCGCACGCGCCAGCGCACCAAGGGGGGTCGCAAGACCAACCGGCGCCAGCGTCGTCGCCACGGCAAGATCTGAGCGCGACGGTCGCGGAGCGAGCGCCGGCGCGTCCGGTGTCGCCCGCAGGGCTCCAGCGCGTGTTCCATCGTCGCTCGAAGCTGCCTCACGTCCTGTTCGCGCTCCACTCGGCGCTCGCGACGCTGTGCGTCGTGGGGCCCGGCTACAAGTGGTGGGGCGCGAGCGCCCAGCCCTTCGTGCTCGGGCTGCCGTTCTCGCTGGCTTGGGCCGTCGGCTGGCTGATCTCGGTCTTCGCGTCCTTGCTGCTCTACGAGCGCTGGACGCGCCACTGCGAGGATTCCGAGCGTGGCGAGTGAGGGCCAGCTTTTCTTCGGACTGAGCACCGACGCGTGGATCGTGTCGGGCGTGTCGCTCCTGTATCTGCTGGGCTGCCTGTGGGTCGGCATGCGCGGTGGCAGGGACGCGAGCGACAGCGCCGTCGGCTACGTCGCCGGCGACCGGGCCATGGGGCCGCTCCTGATGTACTTCGTCATCGGGGCGACGGTCTTCTCGGCCTTCTCATTCCTCGCGACGCCGGGCCTCGCCTACACCTCGGGCGCCGCGGTCTTCTATGTGATCGGCTACGGGCTCGTCGGCTTCATCCCGTTCTACTTCCTCGGTCCCCGCGCCGCGCGCGCGGGTCGCGACCGCGGCTACATCACGCAGGCGGAGATGGTCGCCGGCGAGTGCGGACATCGCGCGATGGCGGGCACGATGGCGCTCGTCAGCGCGCTGTCGTTCGTCCCGTACCTCGCGTTGCAAATCAAGGGCGCTGGGCTGGTGGTCGAGCGGCTCACCGAGGGGCACGTGCCGCAGTGGCTCGGCGGTGCCGTCTGCTATGCGGTCGTCCTCGCGTACGTGCTGAAGAGCGGCGTGATGGGGGTCGGCTGGACCAACGTCTTCCAGGGCATCCTCATGATGGGCCTCGCCTGGGCCTTTGGTCTGTGGCTGCCGTACAAGCTCTATGGCGGCGTCGGCCCGATGTTCGAGCGCATCTACGAGGTGAAGCCCGAGCTGCTCTCGGCGCCCGGCACCAAGTCGTGGCAGTGGTTCATAAGCGCCGGGATCATCTCCATGATCGGGTTCAGCTGCTGGCCGCACCTCTTCATGAAGGCCTTCTCAGCGCGCGACGACCGCACCCTGCGCCGCACGGTGGTCTTCTACCCGACCTTCATGATCTTCCTCGTGCCGATCTTCCTGATCGGCTTCGCCGGCGTGCTCTTCCCCGTGCCGCCGCCGAGTCCGGAGCAGGTGCTGCCGCACATGCTGATGAGCCTCGACCTGCCGGCCGTGGTCGTGGGCCTGTTCTGCGCGGGTGCGCTCGCCGCGGGCATGTCCACCGGTGACGCGATCGTGCATGCGTCGGCCTCGATCCTCGTGCGCGATGGCTGGATCACGGCGCTCGGGCGCAAGCTGACCTCGACCGAGGAGCGGCGCTGGGTGCGCATCTTCGTCGTGATCCTGATGCTCGTCTCGTACGTGCTCGCGGTGTTCTACGAGGGCGATCTGGTCTCGCTCCTGCTCTACGCCTACGGTCCGATCGCGCAGTTCCTGCCCGGCATTCTGATCGCCCTGTGCGGTCGGCGCCGCGACGGAGTGGCCGTGCACATCGCGATGCTCGCCGGCGTCGCCGTGTGTGTGGGTCTGAAGGCGTTCCCCGAGTGGAGTCCCTACGGACTGCACGAAGGCCTGGTCGGACTCGCGCTGAACGTGAGCGTGCTCTTCGCGCTCGGCTTCGTGCGCCGCGCGACGCCGGTCAGCGCGCGGGCTTGAAGCAACGCGCGAGCGTCAGGTCCTGATCGCGGTAGGAGCTCTGCGAGCGTCCTTCGGCGTACAGCTTCTCCGGCACTCCGCTCGAGCGATAGAAGCGCAGGCGGAAGAACACCTGTCCGTCCTCGACGAGGAACGGCACGTCGTGCGCTCGCACCTCGAGCACCGCGGCCGTGCCCATCCGCCCACTGGCGGTCGTGTCGCGCCAGCCGAAGCCGTTGTCGAAGAAGCCCGCGTAGTTGTTGCGCATCTCCCCGACGTCGACGTCGACGGGCAGCATCTCGGCCGCGAGGTGCGGCGGGATCACGACGCGCTCGCGGCTGGCGAAGATGTAGAAGCTGCCGGGCGAGAGGATGCAGGTGCCGTCCTTGGCGAACACGGGCTCCCAGAAGTCGCGCGGGTCGTGCGCTCCCTCGCGCGAGAAGCTCACGACGCCCGTGTGATGCTGCGCGCGCCAGCCGGCGGGGTCGCGGCCCGCGAGCCCGAGGCGCAGCTCGATTCCGCCCTCGTCGTCGAAGCGCACGTCGTCGATCGGCACCGCGCGGTCGCCTTCGAAGCACAGCGGCGTGCGCTCGTACTCGGCGCGCAGCTCCTCGCGCGTGAGGGCCGGGTTGCCGACAGCGAGTCGCAGCTGGCACAGTCGGTCACCGCGCTTGAGGCGCACGGGGAAGGAGAGCGGCGAGACCTCGAGCCAGAGCTTGCCGTGGTAGCCGGCGGGGGCCTCATTGAAGCGCGGATGCCCCGGCACGAGCACCCGGGTGAAGAGATCGCAACGACCGGTCGAGCTGCGCGGGTTGAAGGAGGCGCTCACGCCCGGGGGAAGGGCCAGCTCTTCCTCGAGCGGCACGAGGTACACGAGGCCCTTCTCGAGCACCGCGCCCTCGCCGCCGAGCCACAGGCGGCTTGTCTCGAGCTGCTCCAATCGTTGCTCGAGGGGCGTCGTTCCCGGCAGGAATCCCGCACGAATGCGCGAGGCGAACGCGCCGAGGCGCAGGTCGAGGCTCGCGGCCTGCAGCTGGTGCTCGAGAATCGCGGGCGCACCCGCGCTCGGTCGCACCACCGAGCCAAAGCGCTCGCGCAGGTCGCGATCGACGAGCAGGTGCCCCTCCGGCGCAGCTTCGTGACTCATGGGGCGAACAGGATGACGTCGAGCCGCCCGGCGTGAAAGCCCTAGCCGCAGCCGATCGAGCGCCGCGACTCGTCCACGATGGCTTCGGCCTCGGCGACCGTCCGTCCGGCCGTGACCAGCACCTCCGAGCTCACCTGCAGCGAGCCTTCGACCTCCTGCGCGACCACGTGGGTAGCCCCGGCCTCGCGCAGGCGCGGCAC
>CAITGX010000274.1 GCA_903892045.1 uncultured Planctomycetota bacterium
CGGGCCGCCCCAGATGCCGATGAGGAAGTACATCGGCAGGAGCATCACTTCCCAGAACACGTAGAACAGGAACAGGTCGAGGCTGACGAACACTCCGAGGATGCCGACCTCCAGCAACAGGAGCAGCGCGTAGTAGGCCTTACCGGCCTTCTCCATGCCGAAGCTCGCGATGACGCCGACGAACAGCAGCACGGTGGTGAGCCACACGAGCGCCACCGACAGGCCGTCGATGCCGACGTAGTACTGCACGCCGATCGACTCGATCCAGTCGAAGCGCTGCACGAACTGGGCACCGAGGATGTCGCCGCCCGCGCGCGCCGCCTCGATCTCGGCCAGCGAGATCTGCTGGAAGCCCGAGAAGTACAGCCACGTGCCGAGCACCATCGTCACGAACGTGGCCGCGAGGCTCACGCCCTTGATGGCGTTCATGGACGTCTTGGGCATGAGCAGGATCACCGCCATGCCGATCAGCGGGAGGAAGGTGATCCAGGTCAGGATCTGGGACTGCATGGGGAGTGTGGGACGTCTGCGATCCGACTAGAGGAGAATGAGCCAGGCGGCGAGCGCGAGCCCGCCGAAGACTGCGAAGGTCGCGTACTGCTGCACGCGACCGGACTGGAACAGGCGCACGACCGACCCGAAGGTCTGCGTGAACAGGCCGACACCGTTGACCGCGCCGTCGATCACGACGCGGTCGAAGGTGGCCGAGCCCTTGCCGAGGGACATGCCGATGCGGCCGACGAGGTTGACGGTGGCGTCCACCACGTTGCGGTCGATCCAGCCGAGCAAGTTGGCCACGTGCATCGACGCGCCGATGACGCTCGCGTCGGGCTCGTAGCGGGGCTCGTCCTTGCGCTTCATGTCGACCACGATCGCGGTGCCGAGCGCCTCGTCGACGAAGTACTTGCCCTTGACCACCTCGTAGAGCGCGTGGATCGAGTGGGTGATCTGGCCCGCGACGCGCTGCGAACGCTCCCAGCCGCGGCCGTAGATCAGCCACGCGACGAGGATGCCGAGCGAAGCGACGGTGAGCGACACCGACAGCGCCACGATGTGCGCGAGGTGCGCCGCGTGCTCGTCGACGGCCACCGCGGCGGCGAGCTGGTCGCCGATCTGCGCGCCGTAGAGCGACTGGAACGAGACGCTGGTCTCGAACCACGTGTGGGCGTGCTCCCAGAACTTCAGGCTGTGCAGCGGGTCCGCCAGCCAGAAGTGGCCGCCAAACACGCCGAGGAAGGCGAGGATGCAGAGCGCGACGACCATCGGGAGCGGCGACTCGTGGGGCGTCGCGTGCTCGCCGTGGCTGTCGTGACCGTGAGCGTCGTGACCATGGGCCTCGTGCCCGTGTGCGCTCGCCGCATGGGCGTGCGCAGGAGCCGCGTGACCATGCTCGTGGTGAGCGTGCCCGTGATCCGCATGGCCGTGACCCGCGTGGCCATGGTCGTCGTGACCGTGATGATCGTGACCGTGCGCGGCGTGGCCGTGCTCGTCATGCCCGTGGTCATCGTGCCCACCCGCGTGGTGCGCGAAGTTGCTCTCGACCGTGCCCGGACGGTAGCTGTCCGAGAAGGTCATGAAGATCATGCGGAACATGTAGAAGGCGGTGCAGGCCGCCGCGAGCGGCAGGCCGACCGCGGCGAAGAAGCTCGCCCCCGTGAACTTGCCGCCGAGGATGTTCTCCCAGGCGCGCAGGATGATCATGTCCTTCGAGTAGAAGCCCGAGAAGAACGGGATGCCCGCGATGGCGATCGTCGAGGCGAGCATGCACGCGAAGGTGATCGGCATGTGCTTGCGCACGCCGCCCATGTTGCGCATGTCCTGCTCGTGGTGGCAGCCGTGGATCACGGAGCCCGCCGAGAGGAACAGGCACGCCTTGAAGAAGGCGTGCGTGACCATGTGGAACAGGCCGGCGACCACGCCGCCGAGGCCGATCGCCGCGACCATGAAGCCCAGCTGCGAGATCGTCGACCACGCCAGCACGGCCTTGAGGTCGTAGGCGGTGGTGCCGATGGTGGCCGCGAAGATCGCGGTGATCGTGCCGACCGCGGCGATCACGTCGAGCACGTCGGGCGTGAACATCGGGTAGCAGCGCCCGAGCAGGAACACGCCGGCCGCGACCATCGTCGCCGCGTGGATCATGGCGCTCACCGGCGTCGGACCCGCCATGGCGTCGGGGAGCCAGATGTGCAGCGGGAACTGGGCCGACTTGCCGATCGTGCCGCCGAAGATGAACAGGCCGCCGACCGTCATCCACAGCGGGTACTCGCCGGGGTGCATGGACTGGTGGCGCGCGATCTCCTCGATCGAGAGGCGCCACAGCTCGGTGAAGCGGAAGGTCTCGAACTTCCAGAAGAAGATCACCATGCCCACGAGCAGGCAGGTGTCGCCCACGCGCGTGGTGAGGAAGGCCTTCTTGCAGGCCTTGGTGGCCCACTTGTGGAAGTAGCCGCTCGAGGGATCGTGGCTGAAGTGACCGATGAGCAGGTAGCTCATCAGGCCCATGAGTTCCCAGAAGATGAACAGGAACAGCAGGTTGTCCGACAGGACGAGCCCGAGCATCGCGAACGTGAACAGCGAGATGTTCGCGAAGAAGATGTGGTAGCGCGGCGTGCCGTGCATGTACCCGATCGAGAACAGGTGCACGCAGAAGCTCACCACGCCGACGACCATCAGCATCGCGGCGCCGAGCGGGTCGTAGAAGATCGCCGCCGAGACGTTGGCGACGCCGTTGGCGAGCTCGTCGCTCGAGTAGAACCAGTGGAACCACAGGCCGGCCTCGTCGCCGGAGTGGTGGCGGAACTCGAGCCCGTGGTAGGCGGCCCACAGGGACTTGGCGAACATCAGCACGGTGATGCTCGCGGTGGCGAACAGGCCACTCGTCAGCAGCCAGTCGCCCTGGCGCGGCAGGCGCTTGCCCACCGAGATCTGGATCACGTAGCCGACGAGCGGCAGCACGAACGCCAGGAACAGGAGCTTGAAGTCCTGTGCCGGGTCGAACGCGAGGAAGTGGGATTCCGCGGTCATGCGTGGGACTCTGCGTTCGCGCTCACTCGCGCAGGAGGTCGGCCTCGGCGGGCTTGACCGAGTTGAACAGGTGGAACACGTTGAGCACGATCGCGAGCGCGACCGCGGCCTCGGCGGCGGCGAGGATGATCACGAAGATCGCGAACATGCGCCCGTCGAGGTTGCTCTGGGACCCGGCCGCGTGGTTGAAGCGGTTGAAGGCCACGAAGTTGATGTTGGCGGCGTTGAGGATCATCTCGATCCCCATCAGCACGTAGAGCACGTTGCGCCGCACGAGGATGGCGACGATGCCGAGCGCGAACAGCGCCGCGGACACCGCGATGTAGGCTCCCAGACCCATCAGCCCTGCGCTCCTTCGTCTTGCAGGTCGATCTTGCGGCGGCGCGCGACGTACACGGCCGCGACGAGCGCGACGGTGAGCACGATGGCCGCGAGCTCGAAGGCGATCGCGTACTGGTCGTAGGCGAGGAAGCCCACGCCGATGCGCTCGGTGGCGTGCTCGGGTTCCGCGAGCTCCGCGGCCTGCACCCAGTTCACGGTCGAGGCGACCTTGGCCGCGACGAACGCCACGCCGGCGCCGACCGCGACGAGGCCCGAGAGCACGCGCGGCAGCTTGCGCTCGGTCAGGTCCGGCGGGCTCAGCATCACGCCGAACAGGATCAGCGCGAGGATGCCGCCGACGTAGATCAGGATCTGGCTCATCGCCAGGAAGTCCGAGCCGAGCAGCAGGAACAGGCCCGCGGTTCCGCCGAACGTCCCGATCAGGCAGAACGCGCTGCGGACGACCGAGCGCTCCCAGATGCACACGAGCGAGCCGCCGAGCACGAGGATCGCGAACAGAGCGAAGGCCGCCCCGTCACCGCCGCCGAGGAACGTGCAGGCCCCGAGCGCAGCGAGCGAGCCGAACCCGACGAGGCTGTAGAAGAGCTTGTCCGAGAGTTCCATCTACTCGCCGTCCTTGGCCTCTTCGGCCGCGGCCTCGCCGCCCTTCGCCGCGGCCTTGGCGGCCTTCGCGGCCTCCTTGGCGGCCTTGGCGACTTCGGCTTCCTTCATGCGGATGCGGGCCTCGCGCGCCATGCCCTTGAACGAGAGCAGGTCGTGCTTGAACTCCGAGCGGTCAAAGGTGACGAACGCGTACTCCGTGCCCATGTGGATGCAGTCCTTGGGGCAGGGGTACACGCACAGCTCGCAGAACATGCACTTCTGGTAGTCGAGCGTGAAGCTGATCCACTCGAGCTCCTTGCCGTGGCGCACGGCCTCCATCTCGATGCAGTCGATGGGGCACGCGCGCGCGCAGGCGAGGCAGTTGATGCACTTCTCCTGCTCGAGGTAGTGGATGCCGCGGTACCGATCGGGGATCGGCATGCGCTCATCGGGGTACTGGACGGTGATCGGCTTCTGGAGCATGTAGCGCCAGGTGATCTTCATCCCGACCAGCGTCGTCTTGACGCTGTCCCAGATGTTCTTGACGTAGGCCTGAGCGGTTTCGGTCTGCTGCATGATGCTTAGCCGAGGAGCGCCTGCTTGCCTGCTTCCCAGAGAGCGGCGCCGAGCGCGCACACGAGCGCGAGCGGCGTGAGGTACTTGTAGCCCATCGTCATGACCTGGTCGACGCGCACGCGCGGGAGCGTCCAGCGCAGCCACATCATCAGGAAGATGCCGGCGAAGGTCTTGAGCAGCAGCGTGAGTCCCGCGACCGCGTGGTACGGGATCGCCTGCAAGTTGAGCTCGGTGGCGCCGTTCGCTCCGGCGACGAACAGCTCGCGACCGAAGAACTCGCCCGCGGCCCACGTCAGCGGGCTCTCGAAGCCGCCGAGGAAGAACACGGCGGCGAGCGCGCTCATCAGGAACATCGCGGCGTACTCCTCCATGAAGAAGAACGACCAGCGAATGCCCGAGTACTCGGTGAGGAAGCCGGCGACGAGCTCGCTCTCGGCCTCCGGCAAGTCGAACGGCGCGCGCTTGGTTTCCGCGAGCGCGGCGATGAAGTACAGCACGAAGGCCGGCAGCATGAACGGGTTCTTGAACATGAACCAGCCCATGCCGTACCAGTCGGACTGCAGCTCGCTCGCCTCGCGCAGGTTGAGCGTGCCAGCGACCATCACGGGCACGAGCAGCGCCACACCGAGCGGGATCTCGTAGGCGACGACTTGCGCGGCCTCGCGCATGGCACCGAACACGGTCCACTTCGAGTTGGATGCCCAGCCGGCCATGACGACGCCGATGGTCGTCATCGAGCTCATGGCGAGCACGAAGAACACGCCGAGGTCGATGTCCGCGAAGAACACGCCGGGCGCGAGCGGATAGGCCGTCATCGCCGCCACGATCGCCGCCAGCACGAGCGCCGGCGCGAGCATGAACAGCACGCGGTCCGCGTCGCGCGGGATCATGTCCTCCTTGAGCAGCAGCTTCACGCCGTCGGCGATCGACTGCAGCCAGCCGTGCCAGCCGACGTACATCGGGCCGTAGCGGCACTGGATGTGGCCGGCGACCTTGCGCTCGAGCCACACCGAGAACATCGCGATCAGCGAGATCAGGCCCATGACGATCGCCACGCCGGTGACGGCGGCGCCCAGCCACAGGGCCCACATCGGGAGGTACTCGCCGAGCGTCGCGACGAGGCCCTCGAGGAACGCGTTGCTGCCGCTGCCGACTTCGACGGCCGCGGCTTCCTGCGCGAGGAGGAGTGCGGGCGTCATCACCGATCCGTCTCCCCGACGACGATGTCGGTCGAGCCGATGATCGCCACCGCGTCACCGACGAGCGAGCCGGGCAGGATGTCCTCGAGCACCGCGAGGTTGCAGAAGCTCGGGCCGCGCACGCGCGTGCGCACCGAGACCTTGCCGCCGTCGGAGACCACGTAGTGGCCGAGCTCGCCACGCGGGTTCTCGATGCCGACGTAGGCCTCGCCCGCGGGCACCTTGAGCGTCTTCGGCAGCTCGCCGATCACGGGGCCGTCGACCATGTGGTCGAGGCACCAGCGCACGATCTTGATGGACTCCATCATCTCCATCACGCGCACCCAGGAGCGGTCCCAGCAGTCGCCGAGCGTGCCCATCTCGCCCTTCGCCACGGGGATCTTGTACGCGCCGTCGCGCCAGATCTCGCCGTAGCACATGTAGGGCATGTCGCGGCGCAGGTCCCAGTCGATGCCGGAGCCGCGCACCATCGTGCCCGACAGGCCGAAATCGAGCGCCATCTCGCGCGAGATCACGCCGACGTTGGCGGTGCGCTTGACGTAGATCTGGTTCACGAGCAGCAGGTCGACGTACTCGGGCCACTTCTGCTCGAACACGTCGCAGAAGCGCGCCACTTCCTCGAACCAGCCCGGGGGCGCGTCGTTGAACACGCCGCCGATGCGGATGTAGCTGTAGGTGAGGCGCGCGCCGCAGATCTTCTCGAACAGCGACATCATCCACTCGCGCTCGCGGAAGCAGTACAGGAACGGCGTGAAGGCGCCGATGTCGAGCCCGTACGTGCCGAAGGCGACCAAGTGCGAGCCGATGCGGTTGAGCTCGGCGCAGATGATGCGGATCAGGGTCGCGCGGCGCGGGATCTCCACCCCGAGCAGCGCCTCCACGGCCAGCGAGTAGCCGAGGTTGTTGTTCATCGACGCGAGGTAGTCGTAGCGGTCCGTGTACGGCAGGTACTGGAGCCACTCGACGTTCTCGCCGATCTTCTCGGCGCAGCGGTGCAGGTAGCCGAGGTGCGGCTGGGCGCCGGTGACGAGCTCGCCGTCGGTGCGCATCAAGACGCGCATGACGCCGTGCGTCGCGGGGTGCTGGGGCCCGAAGTTGATCTCGAGATCGGGCGTGCGGATGTCGACCGTCACCTCGCTCGCGTCGGTGCGACGCAGGCGCGTGCTCGGGGGCATCGTCTTCGTGACTTCGTTCGCCATGGTGTGCTCGGCCCTCACTCGCAGGAGATGCCGTGGTACTCCTTCGGGAACTCGTAGTCCTTGCGCAGCGGGTAGCCGGCCCAGTCGTCGGGCAGGAGGATGTTGCGCGGGTCGGGGTGGCCCTCGAAGCGGATGCCGAACATCTCGCCGCACTCGCGCTCGTGCCACTGGGACGCGCGGTAGACCGGCACGAGGCTCGGCATGCTCGCGGCGTTCTTGGGCAGGAAGGCCTTGATCGCGAGGCGGTGGCGGAACTTGAGGCTCAGGAGCTGCACGTTGATCCACAGCTCGGCCGCGTCCTTCGACGGGTCGGTGGCGGTGAGGTCGACGAGCTGCTCGAAGTGCAGGCGGTCGTCGTCGCGGCAGGCGCGCACGAACTCCGCGAGCTCGCGCGCCTCGACGATCACGAACGGATCGCCGGCGCGGCCCTTGTCCTTCTTGTCCTTGGGGTCGGCCTTGCGCGGCTCGTCGCTCTTGACGAGACCGGGCGCGCGGATCGCCACCAGGCGGTCGAGGATTCCCTGGAAGTCCATGGGGTGGTTCCTACGCGAGGCGCGCGGGCTTGCGGACCACGGACGAGGCGCGGATCTTTTCCTGCAGCTTCATCAGGCCCTCGAGCAGGGCCTCGGGGCGCGGCGGGCAGCCGGCGATGTAGACGTCGACGGGGATCACGCGGTCGACGCCCTTCACCACGGTGTAGCCGTACTTGTAGTAGGGACCGCCGCCGGTGGCGCAGGCGCCCATGGCGATCACGTACTTGGGGCTCGGCATCTGGTCGTAGAGCTTCTTGACGCGCTCGGCCATTTTGAAGTTGACCGTGCCGGCCACGATCATCAGGTCCGCCTGGCGCGGGCTGGCGCGGAAGGCGCCGGCACCGAAGCGGTCGATGTCGTGGTGCGCCGCACCCACGGCCATCATCTCGATGGCGCAGCAGGCGAGGCCGAAGGTCATCGGCCAGATGCTGGACAGGCGCGCCCAGTTGATCAGCCAATCGACCCGGGTCGTCAGGACGTTCTCTTCGAACTGGTTCTGGAGGCTCAGCATGGTTGTGCGGGGGTGGCTCGGCGCTCAGGAAGCGCTCGGTTCGGGCTGGGGAGCGGCCTTGGCGGCCTTCTCGCGCGCCTCGAGCTCGGTCTCAATGTCGCGCACCTTGGCCACGCGGCCGAGGCGCGAGTCGGCGAACTTGGGCTGGTAGCGCTGGCCCTCGTAGGCGAGCACCCAGTCGAGGTCGCCCTTGGCCCAGACGTAGACGAGGCCGAGGAACAGGATCGCAACGAACAGGAAGCCCTCGATCAGCGCGAAGTAGCCCACGCCCGAGCCCTTGGCGGCGCCGGCGTCGGCCATGGCGTCCTTGAGGACGAGCGCCCACGGGAACAGGAAGGCGATCTCGACGGCGAAGACCACGTAGACCAGCGCGACCGTGTAGTAGCGAATGTCGAACTGCACCCAGGCGCCGCCGATGGTCTCTTCGCCGCACTCGTAGGTGTCGAGGCCCTCGTCCGTGAGGCGCTTGGGCCGCAGGACCGAGGCGATCAGCAGGTTCGCGAACACGAACACGAGCCCGACCGAGGCGAAGACGAGGACGTTGAGGTAGTCGAAATACATGGCGGCGGAACCCTGACCTGTCCCCCTCGGGGAGGGGGTCCGGCAGAGATGGACCACGCGGGTCTAGAAAGGGCGGGAAGGGTACCAGAGCAGGCGCACTTCGTTCGACCCCCTCCCGAGCTCGGCGGTCCGTTTTCCAAGCGCCTCCGGTCGGGGGCGGTCCGAGCGATTTTCGTGCGCGACCCGCGACCAGCGGCTCTCCCGAGCGACAGGGAGGTCGTGAAGCCTTCTTTGCCGACTGCGTCGCCTCGGATCCGCCCGACTCCGCCACCGGTCGACGGAGCCGCGGATCGTCCGCACCGACCGGAGCCCGCGGATCGAGCGCGGCTTGACAGTCCCGCCAGCGACAGCGGCCCCGCATCGAAACCTGGGCCTGGGTCCGGCGCGTGGACGCTCCCGGGGACGCTCCCGGGGACGCTCCGGGAGCAGTCGCGCCCGGTGCAGTTCGAGGACGAGCGTACCGCTCCCTTCTGCGGCCTGCGCGCGGCTCGGCACCCGCCCCACTCCGCCGAAACGGCGCGCGAGCGGTGCGTCGCAAGGGCGGACTCGGATCCGGTTCCGAGCTCGGCCACGGGGTCTGGCCCCGACGTCGGCACAACCCGTGGATGGAGGGCTTTCTGGATTCTGAGTTCATCCCTAATGGTGTTCTTGTGGCTATCGAAGCCCTCCGAGTGGCTGGGCACGATGTGGTTCGGCGCTGGCTCGCTCGGACGCTGGCTCGACGTGTGCGCGGAGCACCCGCTGCGCTCGGCGCTGGCCCTCGTGCTCCTCAGTCTGGCAGCGCAGCCCTTACGCGGCCCGCCCGAGCCCCGCCTAGCCGCCGCGGAGGATTGCGCATAGAATGGGCGCTCGTCTGTGGTGGCCCCTCTGGAGAACCCTCCGGGACACCCGGGCGCGCCCTCTGAAGTCCAGCTCGCGGGTTTTCATGACCATCGCTCCCTACCACTCGATCCTCTACGGCCCGATCCGCTCCCGGCGGTTCGGCATCAGCCTGGGGATCAACCTGACCCCGACCCCCCGCCAGGGCTGCGGCACGGACTGCCTGTACTGCAAGACGGCCTACGCACCGTCCGTGCCGATCGTCAGCCGCGCCCACATCCTGCCGAGCGCGGGCCTGATCGTGACCAACGCCGCGCGCCGCATCATCGAGATCCAGAAGGCTGGCGAGAAGATCGAAGGCGTCACCCTCTCGGGCACCGGTGACCCCACGTTGCACCCCAATTTGCTGGAAATCAGCGAGAACTTGAGGGACCTCAAGAACAAGTGGTTCCCCAAGGCCAAGCTCAACCTGCTGTCGCCCTCGGAGGCCTTGGTCTGCCCCGAGCTGCGCGCGGTCTGCGCGGTCTTTGACCGGGCCGTCTTCACCTTCGACTGGGGCACCGCCAAGACCTACGAGGCCTTCCGGCCCAAGGCGACCCTCGACTACAAGACGCTCGTCGACCGCTTCCAGCCGCTGGACCGCTGGAGCGCCGAGGCCACCTTCGTGCAGGGCGCGCTGGACAACTCCAACGACCGCGAAGTGCTGGCCTGGATCAAGAAGATGGAAGAGCTGCGTCCCAAGGACGCCTACATCCTGACCATGCCCGGCAAGGGCAAGGGTGGGGTCAAGCCGGTCAACACCGCCAAGCTCGAGGAGATCGCCGCCAAGCTGGTCGAGAAGACCGGCATCCCCGGCCACGTGATCGCCCGCGAGGCCCAGCCGGTCTAGGGGCGACGACGCCTCCATGGCCTTGGGTCCGCTCGCCGAGCTGCGCGGAGTCCAGAAGACCTACGAGGGTGGCCGGGTGGCCCTCAAGGGCCTGACTCTGGACGTGCGGCCGGGAGAGGTACTCGGCCTGCTCGGCCCCAACGGCGCCGGCAAGACCACGGCGGTCAAGATCCTGTGCGGGCTGATCCCGCCGAGCGCGGGCGAGGTGCGCATCGGCGGCATCGACGTCCAGCGCGACCCGCTCGCGGCCCGGCGCCAGCTGACCTTCGTGCCCGACGGGGCACCGCTGTACTCGAACCTCTCCCCGCGCGCGCATCTCGCGCTCGTCGGTCGCCTGCATGGCCTCGACGAGGCGCGCATCGAGTCCGAGACCCAGCGGCTGCTCGCGTCGCTCGAGCTCGCCGAGCGCATCGATGACCCCGTCGGCCAGTTCTCGCGCGGCATGCGCCAGAAGACGGCGCTCGCCTGCGCGATCCTGCCGCGCACGCCGCTGTGGGTGCTCGACGAGCCGCTCGAGGGCCTCGATGCACCCACCACCGCGGTGATCAAGGAAGTGCTGCGCGAGTGGGCCGCCCAGGGCGGCGCGGTGCTCTACACCTCGCACCTGCTCGACGTCGTCGAGCGCGTCTGCGACCGCATGGCGATCGTGGCCCAGGGCGAGCTGCTCGCGCTCGGCACCCTCGACGAGCTGCGCACCCGCTCCGGCCGCGAAGGCTCGCTCGAGGACGTGTTCCGCGCCGTCACGCGCGCCGAGGACCCGACCGAGAAGGCCCGCGAGGTCCTCGGGCTCTAGTCGCGTCGTGTGCGCGTCAGCGCACGATCGGCGTGGGCTTCAGGTTCTCGTCGACCGCGACGAGGGTGACGCGGCCTTCGGTGACGTGCACGAGCTCGCCGCGCTTGCGCGAGCGCTGGGCCCAGACCGAGACGCCGACGGTGAGCGAGGTGCGTCCGACGCGCAGGGTCTCGGTGAAGAAGCTCACGAGGTCGCCGACGAACACGGGCTGCTTGAACTCGACCTGATCGAAGCTCACGGTCACGAGCTTGCCGGGGTGCAGGAGGTGCGCCTCGGTCGCGGCCGCAAGGTCGATGTGCGAGAGGATCACGCCCCCGAAGATCGTGCCCACGGCGTTGGTGTCGCGCGGCATCATCACCACGCGGATCGAGGGCTGCTTGTCCTTGGGATACTCGTAGACCTTGGTGTCGTTCATGGGGCTTGCAGCGAGCGTTCCGCCCACTCCTTGATGGTGGCCTCGAGCTCCGGGGTCGCGCCGCGGAAGAAGTGCTCGACGCCCGGGATCACGATGCGCTCGAAGTTCGCGGGCAGCGGCCCGACGGACGCGTCGAAGTCGCCCGGCGTGCCGAACTCGTCGTGCTCGGCGTGGACGATCAGCGTCGGCTGTGGAATCTCGCGGATGAAGCGGCAGTCGTAGGCCTTGGCCGGCGGCGCGATCAGGGCCACGCGCCGGATGCGCGGCTCGCTCCGCGCGAGCGAGCCCACGGTGCGCGAGCCGAACGAGAAGCCGCCGGCCCACAGGTCGAGGCCGGGGAACTCGCGCTCGAGGTGATCGAGCGCGGCGCGCACGTCGCCTTCCTCGGCGCCCTTGCCATCGTGCACGCCCTCGCTGGCGCCCGCGCTGCGGAAGTTGAAGCGCAGCACCGCGAGGCCGGCGTGCTGCAGGCCGCGCGCGACGCGGAACACGACGTTGTTGTCCATCGTGCCCCCGGCCGTCGGAAGCGGATGGCACACCACCGCGGCGGCGCGCGGAGACGCGCCGTCCTTCGGCATCCACAGGAGCGCCTCGAGGCGACCGACCGGGCCCGGAATGAAAAAGCGCATGGGGCCACGTACTGTAGCGGCGATGCTCGGGCGAATCCTGATCCTGCTGCGCGCGCGCCTCGCGGCGCAGGGCTCCGACGCTGCCTTTCCGGCGGCGGCGATCCTGATGCAGGGCTTCGTGTCGGCCGTGGTGTGCGGGCTCGTCCGCGGCGAGCTCCCGCCCTTCGCCTACGCGCTCGTCGCGCTCTCGACTTCCGCCGCGTTGGTGGCGATCCCATTGCTCGGCGAGCTGTCGCGACTGCTGCTCGCCGACGAGACGGGCGACTGGATCCGGGCGCAGCCCGTGCGGGCCATCGAGCTGCACCTCGCGCGCACCGCGCACCTGCTGATCGCTCTCGGCGTGCTGAGCCTCGGAGCGCTCGTCCCGGCGGCGCTGCTCGCGCAGGGCTTCGATGCCGCAGGACGCATCGAGCTCGTGCTGCTCGGCCTCGGCCAGTCGCTGACGCTCGCCGCGGCCTTGCTCGCGGTTCAGGCGCTCTTGCGCGGCCGCGCTCAGGCCCTGCTCGTCGTCGTGCAGACCGCGCTGTTCCTCGGCGTGCTCGTCGGAGCCTCCATCGGCCTGCGCCTCGTGCCGCAGATGCGTGGCTGGAACTCGGCGACCAGCGTGGAGAGCGCGCTCGCCTTCCCGCCGGCTTGGTTCGCGGCGCCATTCTCGAGCGGAGAGCTCCCCGGCATGCTCGCGCTGGCTGCGCCGATCGCGATCGCCCTCTCCGTCGCGCTGCTGCTCGGCCTGCCCGCGCCCGAGGTGCGCCGCTTCCAGCGCGGGACATCGCTGCTCGAGGGCGTCTTGGCGCCGCTGCGCAGGTTCGCGGTGCGCACGTGGGTGCATGGACGCGAGCGAGCGAGCTTCGAGTGGCTCTACGAAGCGCTGCCGCGCGAGCGGGAGTTCGTGCTGCGCACCTATCCGTTGCTCGCCGTGCCCGCGGCCTTCCTATGGATCAGCGCGAGCGGCGAGTCTGCCGCGGCCAAGCAGGGCTGGCTCGCGCTGCTGCTGTTCATCCCGGGCGCCTACGTGCCGCTGCTCGCCGCGCACGTGCCGGGCTCGGACTCGCACCGCGCGCGCTGGATCCTCGACACGGCGCCGATTCAGGAAGCGGAAGTCCGCAACGGCGCGATCAAGGCGCTCACGGTGCGCTTCCTCGTGCCGTTCTACGCGCTGCTGATCCTGATCGGCTGCCTGCTCGGCGGCGCACAGCTCATGCTCCAGCTCGCGCTGCCGGCGCTCGTGTGCGCCGTGCTCGTGCTGCGTCTCACCTGGAGCCGCTGCGTGACGCTCCCGCCGCTCTCGATCTCGCCGGACTCGATCCTCGTCAGCCAGGACTGGATCGGCCTGCTCGCCACGGCCGCTGGCGCGCTCTCCCTCGTCGCCGTGCTCGCCTCACGCGTCGTCACGGGCCCGCTGCAGGCGCTCGCGTTCGCCGCGCTGGCGCTCGCCGTCGAGCGCGCGTTCGACCGCCGTTCGCGCGTCAGCCCGCGCTGAGCGGGTCGCCGGTCTCGCGCATCCAGCGCTCGAGCTCCGCGCGCATCCGGGCGAGCGCGGTCGCGTGTGCCGGATCCTCGGCGAGGTCGCGCAGCTCCCAAGGGTCCGCCTCGAGGTCGTAGAGCTCCTCCGGCGGCCGCTGCATCAGCTTCTGCATGCGCTGGCGCAGCGCAACGTCCGTGCGCGCGGCCTTGATCCACGACTTCCACGTCATGCTGAACTCCAGCACGTTGTTGGCGAAGTCCTCGGCCGTCGGGTAGTTGCGGATGTACTTGTAGCGCGCGTCGCGGATCGAGCGCGACGGGTTGGGCTTGCCCGAGAGATGCTCGGTGTGCTCGCCGACGAAGAACTCGCGCACGCTCGTCGTCTCGCCGCGCAGGAGCGGCAGGAGCGAGCGACCGTCGAGCGGCTGCGGGGCCGCGAGACCGAAGGCGTCGAGCGCGGTCGGCAGGAAGTCGATGAGACTCACGAGCGCGCGGCTCGTCGTGCCGGCTGCGACCACGCCCGGCCAGCGCGCGAGGAACGGCACGTTGATGCCCTGTTCGTAGAGCGTGGTCTTCGCGAACGGGAACGACTGTCCGTTGTCGCTCGTCATCAGGAGCAGCGTGTCCTGCGCGATGCCGGTCTCCTCGAGCACGGCGAGCACGCTGCCGACCGTGCGATCGAGACGCCACACGAAGTCGTGGTACTGGGCGAGCTCCGCGCGCGTCTCCGGCGTGTCGGCGAACTTGGGCGGGATCACCTGCGTCGCGGGATCGTGCGGAATCGGCGTGTTCGGGTCGTCGTCGCGCAGCGGCTCGCGGAACGGGCGGTGCGGATCCTTGAGGTTGACGACGAGCGCCATGCGACGCCCCTCGAAGCCCGTGATCATCTCGCGCAGGGCGAGCGCGACCTCGTCGCCAGCGCGCGCGTCGCCGACCTTCTTCGGCGCGACCCACTTCTCGAAGCGGAACTTCGAGAGCGGCTTCACGTTGAGCTTGCCGATCATGCCCGTGGCGCAGACTTCGGGCTTGAGCAGCTCGCACCACGTCGCGACGTCGTCGCGCACCGGCACGAAGCCGATCGCGCCGTTGCGGTGCGGGTAGAGGCCCGTGTACATCGCCGAGCGCGACGGCTTGCAGACGCCGACCACCGCGTAGCCGCAGTCGAAGCGCGCGCCCGAGGCCGCGAGCGCGTCGAGGTTCGGCGTGTGACAATCGACGTTGCCGTAGCAGCCCATGTCGGTGCGCGACTGGTCGTCGGACACGAGGATCACGATGTGCTTGGGCACGCGCGGCGCCGCGGGCTTCGCGGGCGTCGGCGAGGCAGTCGTGTCGGGCTGCTGGCAGGCGACGCTCGCGACGATCGGCGTGACGGCGGCGGCGGCGAGCAAGTCGCGGCGCGAGAGCGGCGGCGTCATGCGTCAAAGCCCTCGAGGCCCGGGTCGCCGTTCGTCTTCATCCACTCGCGCAACCGACCCTTGAGTGTCGCGAGCGTCTCGGCGTGCGCAGGGCTCACAGCGAGGTTCTCGAGCTCGTCGGGATCGTTCGCGAGGTCGTAGAGCTCATCGGTGGCTCGATAGAGATACGCCTTCATGCGCGCGGCGATGCGCTCGTCCGTGCGCGCGGCGAGCTTGCCGGACTCCCACGTCTCGGAGTGGCCGACGACGTTGCTGACGGTTGCGACGTCGGGCCCGAGGTTGCGGATGTACTTGAAGCGCGCAGTGTGCAACGCACGCGCCGGCCGCGCCTGCTCGCGGTTGTTCTCCGTCTGCATCGTGACGAAGGCGTCGCGGTCGAGCGCGCTCCCGTCGAACAGGAGCGGTGCGAGTGAGCGACCGTCGAGCACGGGCTGCGACGCGCCCGCGAGCTCGAGCGCGGTCGGGAGAATGTCGAGCAGCGAGACGATCTCCGCGCGCTCACCTGGCAGCACGCCCGGGCCCGCACACACGAGCGGCATGCGCACGCCGGGCTCGTAGAGCGTCGACTTCGCGAACGGGAACGAGGCGCCGTTGTCGGCGCTGACGACGACGAGCGTGTCGCGCTCGCGGCCGGAGCGCGCGAGCTCCTCGAGCGCGAGCGACACCGTGCGGTCGAGCCGCGCGATGCAGTCGAGGTGGCGCGCGTACTCGCGTCGCGTTCCGTCGGTGTCCCACAAGGTCCGCGGCAGCCGCACGCTCGCCGGATCGGTCACGCGCGGAGTGTCATCCTCGTCGAAGGGCCGGTGCGGATCGGAGAGCCCGATGACGGCCGCGAACGGCCGTCCCTGCGCGCGCTGCAGCACGTCGCGCACATGCCCCGCCCACATCGCGGGGTCGCGGCGGCCGGGCATGTCGACCGACTTGAGCAGGTGGTCGAAGGGAAACTTCGCGACCGGGTCGACGTCGAGCTTGCCGACCATCGCGGTGAACACGCCGCGCGCACGCAGGAGCTCCGGCCACGTCGCGACGTCCTCGCGGATCGGGCCGAAGCCCATGGCGCCGTGGCGATGCGGATACAGGCCCGTGTAGAGGCTCGAGCGCGACGGCTGGCACACGCCCACGGCCGTGTAGGCCTGCGCGAAGCGCGCGCCGCGACGTGCGAGCGCATCGATCGTCGGCGTGCGTGCGTCCGCACAGCCGTAGCAGCCAAGCTCGCGCGCGCTCAGGTCGTCGGCGAGCAGCACCAGCACGCTCGTCGGCCGCTGCGTCGAGGGCTCGCGGCGGGTCGCGCTGCACGCCGCACCGAGGCCGAGCGCGGCCGCGCCGCCGAGCAGCTCGCGCCGATCCAGTCCGTCCGTGCGCGGGACCATGACCCCATTGTGGGCTTTCCGGCGCGCGGCGCCATGGCGAGCCCGCGGTCCAGCTCAGCGCGTGGACAGGAACTCGGCGAGGTCGCGCGCCAGCGGGCTCTCGATCACCACCGGCTGTCCGGTGCCGGGGTGCGTGAACGTCAGCCGGTGGTGGTGCAGGGCCTGACGCGGCAGCTCGAGCACGGCCATGTCCTCCGGCGTGAGCTCGCCGTCGTTGTACTTCTGGAAGTAGTGCTCGCCGTAGCCGTAGAGCTTGTCGCCGACGAGCGGGTGCCCGATCGACTCCATGTGGACGCGGATCTGGTGCTGGCGCCCGGTGAAGAGCCGGCAGTGGACCAGCGAGCAGCCGCGGCGGCGCTCGAGCACCTTCCAGTCCGTGCGCGCCTCGTCCCCGTCGGGCCGGCAGGCCATCTTGAGGCCGATCGCGCTGCCGCGTGCCGACCCGATGGGGTCGTTGATCGTGCCGTAGTCCTGAGTCGGCGCCCCGCGCACGATCGCGAGGTACTCCTTGCCGACCTCGTGTTCCTCGAACTGGCGCCGCAGCTCCGAGTGCGCCTCGGGATGCATGCCCACGAGCACGATGCCGCTGGTCTCGCGGTCGATGCGGTGGGCGAGGCGCGGGCGGGCCTCGCGCTCGAGCTCGTCGGCGCGGTAGCGGGCGTGGACGCGCTGGATGAGCGTGTCGGCGAGGTGCCGGCCGCTGGGGTGCACGGGCAGCATCGGCGGCTTGTCGACCGCGAGCACGTCCTGATCCTCGTGCAGGACGACGAGCTCGTTGTCGACCACCATCGTCAGGTCGACGCGCAGCTCCTCGGGCACGATCACCAGCACCCGCGTGCGGTCGCGCAGCCGGCGCCCGGGGCGCTTCTCCTGCACCAGCTCGCCGGTGCCATTGGGGCGGTCGGGCGAGGTGACGTCGACGTAGACGTAGCCGTCCTTGATCAGGTCCTGGATCGACGTCCGCGAGCGCCAGTGCATGTGCAGCCCGAGGAAGCGGTCGAGGCGCAGCTCGACTTCCTCCGGCCGCAGCTGCAGGTCGCTGGCCCGCACGAGCAGCTCGACCTGCTCGAGCGGCTTCGACAGGTCACGATCCTTCTTGAGCAGCCTCAGCTTCGACATCGTGCACCGGTCTGGACATGAGACCACGTCGCCGCGGTGCGTGGGCACCACGGCGACGTGGAGTTCGGAACCGACGCCCCGTCAGGGCGCCGAGCGCTCAACCGCGACCGGGGCCGCCCGAGCGGGGGCCACCGAACGTCTTGCGCTTCGGGGGCGGACGGTGCCCCATGATCAGGTCGCGGGCCTGACGGCTCGCGCGCTGGATCGTGCGCAGGCGCTCGCGGCGCTCGCGGCGCAGCTTGTCCGAGCGCTTCTCGTGCCACGTCTTCGCCTTGGCGAGGCGGAACACGCCGCTGTAGTTGCACTGGCGCTTGAAGCGGCGCAGGGCAGCTTCGAGGGACTCGTTCTGTCGGACCAGGACCTTGATCGTCAAGCGAACACTACCTTGGAGCCTCGGGCTCCTTCGAATGGTGGGCGGAAGAGCATACCGGCGGGCTCGTCCGGCGGGAAGGGGGGTACCCAAGGCTGGACGATGCGCCCGGGGCACGCTCGAGTCGCAGCCGACCCGATCCGTGTAAGTGTCTTTCTGACAGAGTCTTATGGCGCCAAGGCTGGCCGCGCCCCTGAGCCGGCCGAGTCACCCGGGGCCGACGCTCCGATAGCGCCCGGGTCGCCAGAGCCAGCGAGCGGAGGCCACCCGCGCACCTCGGGCGCTCCGCACGGCGGTGAGACGACGGCGCGAGTCTCGGTGGCCGCGCGGCGATCCGGTCGTGGGCTCCCGCGCCGCGCGCCCTATCCTCTCGCCGCCGGGAAACCTCGTGAGCGCGGAACAGGACGACGGGTCGAGCGACGCCAAGGGCGCCCAGGGATCGCTCCTGCAGGGCGAGGTGGAGGTCGTCACCTTCCACAACCCCGAGACGCAGTACACCGTGCTGCGGATCGCGCCGGAGGAGGGCTTCGACGACCCGCAGGCCCAGACGCTGTGGCGCTCGATGCGCGTGACGGCCGTGGGCTCCATGGACCGTCCGAGCGCGGGCCTGCGCCTGCGCCTGCGCGGCCAGTGGACCAGCCATCGCTCCCACGGGCGCCAGTTCAGCTTCGAGAGCAGCGAGCCGCTGCCGCCGCTCGGCGTGGAGGGCGCGGTGCGCTACCTCTCGTCCGACGCGTTCGAGGGCATCGGCGAGACGCTGGCGCGCCGCATCGTCGAGAAGCTCGGGGTCAACGCAATCGAGGTGATCCACCGCGAGCCGGAGAAGCTCGGCGGCGTGGTCGGCCTGCGCGGTCCGGTGCGCGAGGCCCTCGTCAGCGCCGTCAAGGCCGAGTACGGGCGCCACAAGCTCAACGCGTTCCTGCGCGGCGTCGGGCTCGGGCCGCGCCAGTCGGCGGCCGTGCTGCGCAAGCTCGGCGCCGATGCAGAGGCGCTCGTGCGCGCCAACCCGTACCGACTCGCCGGCGCGGTGAGCGGCATCGGCTTCACCATCGCCGATCGCATCGCGCGCGAGCTGGGCTTCGCGCCCGACGGCCCCGAGCGCACGCGCGCGGCTCTGCTGCACGCGCTGCGCACGGCGGCCGAAGACGGGCACACGCTGCTCGGCGAGCGCCGCCTGCGCGAGAACGCGCGCGACCTGGTGCAGCTCGACATCGACGATGCGCGCTTCGAGCGCGCGCTGGGCGAGCTGCGCGAGAGCGACGAGATCCAGATCGATGGCGAGGTCGCGCCCGGCGAGCGCGCGCTCTACCTGCCGCACCTCGCGGCGAGCGAGCGGGGCCTCGCGAACAACGTGCTGCGCCGCGTCGAGGGACCAGAAGTGCCGGCCCTCGCGACGGAAGTCGAGCTCGCGCGCTTCGAGCGCCAGAGCGGTCTCGAACTCGACCCTGACCAGCGCCGGGCCGTGCTCGGGCTGCTCGCCACGGGCCTCGGCCTGCTCACCGGCGGTCCGGGCGTCGGCAAGACCACGATCGTGCGGAGCGTCGTCGCGCTCGCGGAAGCCGCCGGCGCGCGCGTGCTGCTCGCGTCCCCCACCGGCCGCGCGGCGAAGCGCCTGTCGGAAGCGACAGGACGGCAGGCCTCGACGGTGCACCGCCTGCTGCACTACGACCCCGAGACGGGCGGCTTCGCGCACGACGCGAAGAACCCGCTGAAGTGCGACCTGCTCGTGATCGACGAGATGTCGATGCTCGACGTGGTGATCGCGCACCACCTGTTCAAGGCCATCGCGCCGCTCACGCGCGTCGTGCTCGTCGGCGACCCGGACCAGCTGCCGTCCGTCGCGCCCGGCAACGTGCTCGTCGACCTGATCGCGTCGAAGCGTGTGGCCACGTTCCGACTGACGCAGATCCACCGGCAGGGACGCGGCAGCCTGATCGTCGCCAACGCGCACCGCATGCTCGCGGGCGAGATGCCGCAGCTGCCCGAGCGCGGCGACCGTGGTGCAGACTTCTACTTCTTCCCGGCCGAGGATGCGCGGCGCTGCGCCGATCGCGTGATCGAGGTCGTGACCGAGCGCATCCCGCGCAGCTTCGGCTTCGACTGGTCGTCGAGCGTGCAGGTGCTCGCACCGATGTACAAAGGCGACTGCGGCGTCGATGCGCTGAACGAGCGGCTGCGCGCGGCGCTGGGCACGAACGTCGAGGAGTATCGGCTCGGGACTCGCGCTTGGCGCATCGGCGACCGCGTGATCCAGACGCGCAACGACTACGACAAGGAAGTCTTCAACGGCGACATGGGGCGCATCGTCGCGGTCGACGAGGAAGGCGTGACGGTCAAGTTCCCGGAGAAGAAGGTGCTGTACGCGCCCGACGAGCTCTCGGACCTCCAGAGCGCCTTCGCGATCACCGTGCACCGCTCACAGGGCAGCGAGTACGAGGTGGTCGTGATCCCGCTCGTCTCGCAGCACTTCCTGATGCTGCAGCGCAACCTGCTCTACACCGCAGTGACGCGCGCCAAGAAGCTGCTCGTGCTCGTCGGCTCCGAGCGTGCCTTGTCGATGGCGATCGAGAACGCCGAGCCGAGCGCGCGCGTCTCCGGCCTGGCGCGCCGCCTCGCCGCCGAGCCCGGCACGGCGGACTGAAGCGAGCCTGCAGGCGGCTGCTAGGCTCTTGGCGGCCCCACCGGAGTCACCGCCATGCCCAGCGCCCTGTCCGCGTCCACGATCCTCGCGTCGATCGCCCTGTGCTTCGCTGCGCCGCGCGCGGATGAGCTGCGCTTCGCGCCCGCGGACGGTTCCGAGTCGTCGATGAAGTACGCGCTCACAGCCGCGCTCGGCATCGGCGACATGACGATCACCGTCGATGGTCAGGACTTGAGTGCGCAACTGCCGCTCGATGAGCTCGCGGGCAAGCTCGCGCTCGAGCTCGAGCTCGCCGATCGCTTTCTCGAGACGCGCGAGGGTCGGCCCGTGCGCTTCGAGCGTCGCTACGTCGGCTCGGGCTCGAGCTTCGAGATGGCCGACACGAAGGGCGCGCGCACCGATCTCTTCGGCGTCGACGGCGAGACGATCGTGTTCGAGTGGAGCAAGTCGCAGGACGCGTACGTGCTCGCCTTCAAGGACGGCACCGGCGACGAGTCGAAGCTCGAGCTCCTGTCGGCGGACCTGCACCTGCGCTCGCTGCTCCCGGAGCGCGAGCTGGAGCTCGGGGCGACTTGGGAGCTCGAACCGCGCGCACTCGTGCCCGCGCTGCTCTTCGGCTACGACGTCGCCACGCTCGGTGCGGCCGCCGGCGGCGAGGAAGGTCTCGCGCAGTCGGCCGAGGAGCTCGCTCCGCTGCTCGACGGACTGCTCGCGGGCTTCCGGGCGCGCTGCGAGTACGTCGGCGCGCGCGAGCAGGACGGTCGCAGGCTCGCCGAAGTGAAGCTCACGATCGAGAGCGACGGCGAGCTCGACCTGCGCGACGCGCTGCGCGACTTCCTCGCCGAGGCCGATGGCCTCGGAGACCTCGATCTCGACGTGCGCACCGCCTCCGGCAAGCTTCGCATCCGCGGCAAAGGCACGCTGCTGTGGAACCTCGATGCGGACCACGCCCATGCCTTGGACCTCGACGGCGATGTCGAGTTGTTGGCGACCCTCGAAGCCGCCTTCGCCGACGAGCAGGGCGACGAGCACTCGGCCGAGGCCGAGGTCGAGCTCCTGATGGAGCTCGCCTGGAAGATGCAGTGACCGAGCGCGCGCTGCGCTCCGTTCACTTGCGGAAGTAGCGCCGCTCGCCGAGCGAGGGCGGCATGCACTTCATCTCGTCCTTCGCGGCGGGATCGTCGTGCACATAGCGATAGCCCTCGCCGTAGCCGGCTTCCTTCATGAGCCGCGTGGGCGCGTTGCGCAGGTGCAGCGGCACGGGATCGGCCGCGGTGCGCTGCACGTCCTCGCGCGCCGCGTCGTACGCCTTGTAGACCGCGTTCGATTTCTTCGCGCGAGCGAGATACACGGCCGCTTGCACGAGCGCGAGCTCGCCCTCTGGAGATCCCAGCCGGTTCCATGCATCCGCTCCGTCGAGAGCGATGCGCAACGCAAAGACGTCGGCGAGCCCGATGTCCTCGACCGCGATGCGGATCAGGCGCCGCGCGAGGAAGTCGCGATCCTCGCCGGCCTCCAGCATGCGCGTGATCCAGTAGGTCGCGGCGCTGTCGTCGCTGTTGCGGATCGACTTGTGCAGCGCGGAGGCGAGGTTGTAGTGCTCTTCGCCCGACTTGTCGTAGGCGAGGGTCTTGCGCTGCAGGGCCTGCACGAGCGTGGGCTCGTCGAGCTCGCCTCCGTCGCGCACGAGCGTCGCCGCCGTCTCGAGCAGGTTCAGCGCGCGCCGCGCATCGCCGTCGGCGGCATGCGCGATCCGCAGCAGCAGCTCACGGCTCGCTCGCACACGACCTCCGAGGCCGCGCGCATCGTCGAGAGCGCGCGCGAGCAGCGTCACGAGCTCCTCCGGGGCGAGCGGCTGCAGCACGAGCACGCGCGCCCGCGAGAGGAGCGCGCCATTGAGCTCGAACGACGGGTTCTCGGTCGTCGCGCCGATCAGCACGATGTCGCCGGCCTCGACGAACGGGAGGAAGGCATCCTGCTGGGCCTTGTTGAAGCGGTGGATCTCGTCGACGAAGAGCAGCGTGCGCACGCCGCTGCGCTTGCGTGTCGCCGCCGCCTCGGCCATCACCTCGCGCACTTCCTTGATGCCAGAGAGCACCGCGGAGAACGGCACGAAGCGCAGCATCGAGCGCGACGCGAGCAGCCGCGCGAGAGTCGTCTTGCCGACGCCGGGAGGACCCCACAGGATCAGGCTCTGCGAGAGTTCGCCCTCGAACAGCCGCGCGAGCAGCTTGTCGGGGCCGAGCAAGTGAGCCTGTCCCGCGACCTCCTCGAGCGTGCGCGGACGCATGCGCTCGGCGAGCGGACCCGCGCTGCGCGACTCCGAGCGTTCTTCGCGTTCCGGCGCGTCGAAGAGCTCGTCGCTCACGCGCGCGGCTCCTCGGCACGTCCCGCCGCGAACAGGAGCAGCGACGCCGCGACGGTGACGTTGAGCGACTCGACGCTCCCGCGCATCGGGATCGTCACGCCCTCGAAGTGCGAGCCGGCCTCGGGCAGCGCGCCCGTCTCCGAGCCGACCCACAGCGCGACGCGACCCGTCCAATCGAAGTCCGAGGGCGAAGCGCCACCGCGCGTGGCCGCGCGCACCTGTCGAAAGCCGTGCTCGCCGAGCTCGCGCGCTGCACTCGCCGCGTCCTCGAATGGCACCACCGGCAAGCGCAGAAGACTCCCCATCGAGCCGCGCAGGGCCTTGGGATTCCACGGGCTCGCTCCTCCGCGCACGATCGCGAGTGCCTCGGCGCCGGCCGCCTCCGCGCTGCGCGCGAGCGCGCCGAGATTGCCGGGATCGGAGACGCCGGCCACCACGAGGACGAGCGCTTCCGGTCCGAGGTGCGGAGCCGCGAGTGTCGCGGGCCGCGGCGCGCGTGCGAGCGCGATCACGCCTTGGCTCGTCGCGAGCGAGCTCAGGCGCTCGAGCAGCCCGTCGTCCGCGATGCGCACGTCGACGCCGCGCTGCTCCAAGGCTTGCGCCCGGTCGGCGCGGCTCTCCGCCACGAGAGCGAGCTCGAACTCGCAGCCCGCGCGCAAGGCGTCGTCGATCAGCCGCTCGCCCTCGAGCACGAGCAGGCCCTTCTCGCGACCGGCCAGCGCGCTGCGCACGAGTGCCACGGCGGGATTCGAAGTCGATCGGAGCACTTCCCTGCGCGTCATGGGCGGCGGATGTTCTAGCATGAGCGGCCCTGCATGAGTGAAGCGACGCAAGTGACC
>CAITGX010000275.1 GCA_903892045.1 uncultured Planctomycetota bacterium
CCTGCCGCGTCCGCTGTCGCTCGCGGCCGCGCGCCGGCTGCGCAGCGCCTCGGTGCGCGCCGTGGCCGAGAAGCCGCCCGAGTCCAAGCGGCAGCAGCGGGCGGAGGCGAGCGCCCTCGGCGAGGCGGCCCGCGCCCGGCACCTCGTCGTCGGGCACGCCCACGAGTTCCGGGACGAGGACGACGGGGCCCTGCGCTGGCTCGTGCTCGATGCCTTTGGCGGCCCCCGGGATCTGGTGCGCTTTGGCCCCGACGGTGCCCCGGAGGGGGGCTCGAGCGCCCGCGCTTGAGCTTTTGGGGCCCGCCCGTAGACTCTTCCGCCCCCTTGCAAGCCATGATCGTCGCCATCGACGGACCCGCCGGGGCCGGAAAGAGCACCGTCGCGAAGTCGCTGGCGAAGCGTCTCGGACTGCACTTCCTGGACACCGGCGCCATGTACCGCGCCGTGACCCTGGAGGTGCTGCGCCGCGGGCTCGATCCGGCGAGCGGGAGGGACTGCGCGGCGGTGGCGGGCTCGATCGAGCTCGACTTCGACGCGCAGGGCAAGGTGCTGATCGGCGGGGTCTCAGGCGAGCCGCACATCCGCAGCCGCGAGGTCACGGGCCTCGTGTCGGCGGTGAGCGCGCACGCCGAGGTCCGCGACCCGATCGTGGCGCTGCAGCGCGCGCTCGCCGCGCGCTGGGGCGGCCTCGTGGCGGAGGGACGCGACATGACCACGGTCGTGTTCCCCGACGCCGCGCATCGGTTCTTTCTCAACGCAAGTTCGCACGAGCGCGCGCGACGTCGCGCGCTCGAGCTGGGCACTCCCGAGGACGTCGAGCGCATCCGCGCCGAGATCGAGCGCCGCGACGCGCTCGATTCCACGCGCGCCATCGCGCCGCTCAAGGTCGGCGCCGGCGTGCGCGAGATCGACACGGACGGCAAGAGCGCCGCGGACGTGCTCGAGCTGCTCGAGCGACTGATCGGAGCGCGCGCCCGATGAGCACCGCCCACACCGGACCCGCTTCGACGTCCCCGGAGACCCCGGAGATCCTGACGCACGCCACGCTGGGCTACCGCTTCGCGCACCTCTCGACGTGGGCCTTCGGCGCCGTGTGGTTCCGCGAGAGCTACTCGGGCCGCGAGCACCTGCCCAAGCAGGGCGGGGTCGTCGTGGTGTCCAACCACCAGTCCTTCTACGACATCCCCGTGCTGAGCCACGCGATCCCGCGCCACGTCTCGTTCGTGGCGCGCGACACGCTGGCCCACTTCGCGCCGCTGGCGTGGCTGATGCGCACCTGTGGTGCCGTGCTGGTGAAGCGCGGCGCGCCGGACCGCGCGGCGCTGCGCGAGATGGTGCTGCACCTCGAGCGCGGCGACTGCCTCGCGGTGTTCCCCGAGGGCACGCGCACGGTCGATGGCCGCGTGAGCGAGTTCAAGGCCGGCGCGCTGCTCGCCGCGCGCATGGCGAAGGTGCCGATCGTGCCCTGCTCGATCCGCGGCTCTTTCGAGGCCCTGCCCAAGAAGGCCCTGTTCCCGCGCCCGAAGAAGATCCGCGTGCAGTTCGGCCCGCCGATCGACTCCAGCCGGCCCGACGCGCTCGAGCGCGCCCACGCCGCGGTGTCCCTGATGACCGGAGACGGTCGCGCCTAGGGACGCCGCCCCGCCCCGCCCCGCCCAAGACAAGCAAGACAAGCGCGACCAGCGCGACCAGCGCGACCAGCAAGCGAACTTGCACCCCACGAGCATTCCCCGCCGCACGTGCGACGGGGAGCACCCCTGAAAACCCCGTTTTCATTTCCCGTCCCCAAGGACCCCTTTTCATGGCTCTCGCTTCCCGCAGGATCAAGCAGTACGACATCGACCCCGCCGAGCTCGAACGGCAGCTCAACGCTGCCATGGGCACGGTCACCGACGAGCAGCTCTCCGCCCAGCTGCACTCCTCGGTCAAGGACATCGCCACCGGACAGATCGTCAAGGCCGTGGTCGACTCGGTCGACGACCGCACCGGCATGGTCGTGATGGACATCGGCGGCAAGAGCGAAGGCTCGATCCCGCTCGCGGAGTTCGGCGAGACGCTGCCCCAGAAGGGCGAGACCTACGAGGTCTTCTACGACGGTCTCGACGAGAACGACACGGCCGTGCTCTCCAAGAAGCGCGCCGACCGCCTGCGCGCCTGGGAGCGCGTCAGCCAGAAGTACAAGGAAGGCGACGACATCCAGGGCATCTGCCAGCGCAAGATCAAGGGCGGCCTGCTCGTCGACGTCGAAGGCGTCAACGTGTTCCTGCCCGCGAGCCAGGTCAACCTGCGCCGCACGCACGACATCTCCGACTTCCTGGGCGAGCCGGTGCGCGCGCGCATCATCAAGATCGACCAGGAGCGGATGAACATCGTCATCTCGCGCCGCAAGCTGCTCGAGGAAGAGCGCCAGAAGCAGAAGGAATTCCTGCTCTCCGACATCCACGAGGGCCAGGTCCGCAAGGGCGTGGTGAAGAACATCGCCGACTTCGGCGTGTTCGTCGACCTCGGCGGCATCGACGGCCTGCTGCACATCACCGACATGACCTGGGGTCGCATCAACCACCCCAGCGAGATGGTGGCCCTCGATCAGGAGATCGAGGTCAAGGTGCTGCGCGTCGACACCGAGCGCGAGCGCATCGCGCTGGGCCTCAAGCAGAAGCAGGCCAGCCCCTGGGAAGGCATCGAGTCGCGCTACCCCGTCGCGTCCAAGCACGTCGGCGAGGTCGTGAACATCATGTCCTACGGCGCGTTCGTGAAGCTCGAGGACGGCGTGGAAGGCCTCGTCCACATCTCCGAGATGAGCTGGACGCGGCGCATCAACCACCCCAGCGAGCTCGTCAAGACCGGCGACAAGGTCGAGGTCGTGGTGCTCGAGTACAACAAGGAGAAGCAGGAGATCTCGCTCGGCATGAAGCAGGCCGAGATGAACCCCTGGGATCTCGTCGAGCAGCACTACCCGGTCGGCACGGTCATCGAGGGCACGGTGCGCAACCTCACCTCCTACGGCGCGTTCGTGGAGATCGAGGAAGGCATCGACGGCCTGCTGCACGTCTCGGACATGTCGTGGACCAAGAAGATCACGCACCCCTCGGAGATGGTGAAGAAGGGCGACAAGCTGCGCTGCGTCGTGCTCAGCGTCGATACGCAGAAGAAGCGCATCGCGCTCGGCTACAAGCAGCTCTCCAACGACCCGTGGATGGACCACATCCCGAACAACTACCACGTGGGCGACCTGCTCTCGGGTCACGTCACGAAGATCACCAACTTCGGTGCCTTCGTGAAGCTCGAGGACGATCTCGAGGGCCTGCTGCACATCAGCGAGCTCTCCGACCACAAGATCCAGAGCCCCGAGGACGTCGTCCGTCCGGGCATGAAGATCGAAGTGCGCGTGATCCGCGTCGACACCGAGGAGCGCAAGATCGGCCTCTCGTTCGTCCACGCGGACTTCGAGGAGAACAAGCCGATTCTCGAGCAGATCGAGAAGGACAAGCTGAACCCCAAGCCGGCCGAAGGTTCGCAACCGGCCTGATCTCCAGCGCTAGGATGGGGGCGTGAAGCGCGCCCCCGTCCTCGCCACGATCCTTGCCGCCCTGCTCGCCGCATGCGCGACGCAGGGCGGCGTCGTTTCCGGCGCGGCGCTCGCACAGCTCGGGCGCGCCGAGGAGCGCGAGCGCGAGGGCGACCTCGCGGGCGCGCGCACCGAGCTCGAGATCGCCAAGGTCGAGGCCGGCGGACTCGCGCGTCTGGGGGAGCGCGGAACGCGCCTTGAGTTCGCACTCTCTGCGAGCGAGCTCGAGCCGTTCCGCGCACTGTTCGAGGAGCTCTCGGCCGCCCTCGAGCGTCGCGACCACGAGCTCGCGCAGCGCCTCGTGCTGCGGGCCGAAGCCCTGCGCCCGCGCGGCGCGGCCGAGGCAAGACTGGCGGCGTTCCGCAACATCCTGGACGGGCGTCGCACGGCCATGGCCCTCGGGCTGCGCCTCGTGGCCGAACCCGCGGGTGCCGAGGGTGAGTACCGCGTCAGCCTGCACGCGCGCCACGAGCTCGGGGAGACCGTGCGTCTGCGTTGCCCCGGGAGCGCACTCAAGTTCCTCTCGCTCGGAGTCAGCGAGGCCGGGATCGAGAGCCGCGCGCGGCGGCGCGTGCTGACCGACGCGCTGGCCGACCTCGAGCTCGAGAGCGGCCGCGAGGCCGAGATCCCGCTGGGCACGTTCTACGTCCCGTCGCGCGGCCTCGTGGCGGCACGCGGCCGTTGGACGCTGTCCACGCTCGGCGGCACGCTGCAGCTCGGCGCACGCGAGCTGCCGGCCAACAGCTTCGATGCCGAGGGCTGCGAGGTCGTGCGACTCGATCCGCGCCTGCCCACCCAGGCCGTGGAGCCCGCGGAGTTCGCCCGCTACGTCGAGCGCGGCGCGCCGTCGCTCCCCGCGCTGCTCGAGCGCGCCGGCCGACTGGCATCCGAGCGGCGCGACGAGGCGCTCGACCTCGCCACGCCCGCGCTGCTGCGCTACATCCCCGACGAGCTCGAGCGCATCGCGCCGGCCCTGCGCTGGCTCTCCGGCCTCGACGAGCCACCGGCCGATGCCCGCGGCTGGAAGAGCTGGCTCGAGGCCCGCGGCGCGCGCGCCGCCGATCCCGCGCGGCCGAGGCTCGACTTGCCGGGCGCCGGACGCCAATCTTGAGCGCACCGGATCCGCGCATGAACGACTTCGACATCCTCACCCGCAACGCCGTCGACGTGATCGAGGCGAACGACCTGCGCAAGCGCCTCGAACACGCCGCGTCCAAGGGCCGCAAGCTGCGCATCAAGTTCGGCATGGACCCGAGCTCGCCCGACCTGCACGTCGGCCACTCGGTCCAGCTGCTGCGGCTGCGCGCGATGCAGCAGGCCGGGCACCAGATCGTGCTGATCGTCGGCGACGCCACGGCGATGGTGGGGGACCCCTCGGGACGCAACAAGCTCCGGCCGCAGCTCTCGCGCGCCGACGTCGAGCGCAACTTGGTCACGTACCAGGAGCAGGCCGCTCGCGTGCTCGACATGTCGCGCACCGAGGTGCACCGCAACTCGGAGTGGTTCGACACGATGCGCTTCGAGGACGTGCTGCGCCTCGCCGGCAAGGCCACGGTCGCGCGGATGCTCGAGCGCGACACGTTCGAGAAGCGCATGGAGGCCGGCGAGGCCATCGGCGTGCACGAGTTCCTCTACCCGCTGATGCAGGGCTGGGACAGCGTGATGATCCGCTCCGACGTCGAGATCGGCGGCACGGACCAGCTCTTCAACCTGCTCGTCGGCCGCGAGCTGCAAGAGAAGGAAGGCCAAGCGCCCCAGATCTGCCTGACGTTCCCGCTGATCAACGGCCTCGATGGCCGCAAGATGTCGAAGAGCTACGGCAACTCGATCGGGCTGACCGAGAGCGCCACCGAGATGTTCGGCAAGGTGATGAGCCTCGGCGACGACGTCATGGGCACGTGGTTCCGGCTGCTCACGGACCTGCCCGAGCCCGAGATCGCGGCGCTGCTCGCCGGGCACCCGCGCACGGCGAAGGCGCGCCTCGGAGAGGAAGTGGCCGCCTTCTACCACGGTCGCGAGGTCGGCCGCGCCGCGAGCGACGCGTTCGATCGCCAGTTCCGCGACCGCGAGCTTCCGAGCGACATCCCCGAGGTCGAGCACCCTTGGCCCGCCGAGGGCGTCCCGCTCGCGATCCTGCTGCGCGACCTCGGGCTGGCGCCGAGCTCGAGCGAGGCCCGCCGCACGGTCGAGCAGGGTGGCGTCAAGCTCGAGGGCGAGGTCCAGAAGGACCCCAAGTTCCTCGTGCAGCGCCCGGCGAGCGCGCTGCTCATCCAGTTCGGCAAGCGCAAGTTCCTGCGCGTGCGCTGACCAGCGCGCGGCCGCCTAGCGGTGCGCGATCGGGATCTCGAAGCGCGCGTAGCTCGCGTCGTCCGTGGTGACGATCAAGCGGCCTTCGAGCTTCCCGAGCTGCACGCCTGCGCCCGGGTCGACGGTGATGCGCCAGCGCGACGAGCGACCGTCGCTCACGGGCGAGGCGGGCTCGGTCTGCACGATCAGGCCCTCCGTGCCCGGCCCCTCGATGCTCGCGCCCGTGATCGCGATCGCCTGGCCGGCGAGACGCGCGAACAGCTCGGTCTGGGCGAGCTCGCGGCCGAGCGTCGCGTCGCGCAGGAACAGCATGCGCGCGGGCGAGACCTCGACATCCTCGGTCGCCGTCCAGCGCACCTTGATCTCGTAGGGTCGCCCCTCGCCGACACCCGACTCGTGGGAGGTCGCGAGCCGCACGATGCGCTCCTGCGGTCCGAGCGGGAGCGGCGGGCGCACGGTGACGTGCAGGCTCCACACGGACGACACGCCCATGGCGTTCGCCTCGGCGAGCGTGGCTCCGATCTCGGGGCTGGTCTCGAGCACGTCGAGCAGGCGTCGCCCCGAGTCTCCGATCGAGGCGATGTCGACGCGCCCGAGCGCGCCACCGTTGCGCGGGATGCGCTGCAGGTCGAGCTCGGCCGGCAAGCACTGGAAGGCGCTCGTCACCTTCATGCGCAGCTCGATCGAGAGGTACGGGTCGTGCTCGTCGTCGGTGGTGAGCCGCACGACCACGAGCTTGTCCTTGTTGCGCGCGGGCGAGAGGCGGCTGTCGACGTGCAGCACCAGCTCGACCACGGCCTGCGGCGGCACCACGAGCACGCGCGAGGAGGCGCGCGCGTCGCCGACGATGCGCTCGCCCGAGGGCGTGATGGCCGCGATCGACGGCGTGGTGCAGGAGCAGCCCGCGAGCACCGTGTCGATCGTGATCGGGTGGTCCTCGACGTTGCGCATCCGCACGGCGGTGGTGGCGGTATCGCCCAGCTCGAGGTCGCCGATGTCGGCCCAGTTGGGGTGGGCGGGGTGCTGGGGATCGAGGAACACGAAGCCGCGCTCGTCCTGCCCGTGGACCTCGGCGCCCCCGTGGCTGTCGCCCGACGCCTCGTGCTCGTGGCCGGCGTGGTCGACGTGGGCGTCCTCGGAGCAACCCGGGAGGAGCAGCGCGAGCGGCAACAGGCAGGGGAGGAGTCGGCGGGGCATGGGGGCGAAGAGCGTACGCCAGGGACCGGCGGAGAGTGCAATTGAACCGCGGGCGGCAGTTGGAACAATGTCCGTGCCATGCACAGCACCACCACGACCAGCTCCTTGAGCGCCTCGCCCCTCGCCGCACCCCGCACCGACGACGCCCTGTGGGCGGCCGTGGCGCAGGAGACCCACCGCCAGGAGAGCCAGCTCGAGCTGATCGCCAGCGAGAACCACACCTCGCGCGAGGTGATGGCCGCCATGGGCACGGTGCTCACGAACAAGTACGCCGAGGGCTACCCCGGCAAGCGCTACTACGGCGGCTGCGAGTTCGTCGACGTGGTGGAGGACCTCGCGCGCGACCGCGCCAAGGCCCTGTTCGGCGCCGCGCACGCCAACGTGCAGGCCCACAGCGGCACGCAGGCCAACGTCGCGGCACTGATGGCGCTCGCCAAGCCCCACGACCGCGTGCTGGCGATGTCGCTCGACCACGGCGGCCACCTCTCGCACGGCCACCCCAAGAACTTCTCGGGCGTGTTCTACGAGTTCCAGAGCTACGGCGTCGAGAAGGGCAGCGAGCGCCTCGACATGGACCGCGTGCGCGAGAAGGCGCTCGAGTTCAAGCCGGCGGTGATCATGGCCGGAGCTTCGGCCTACTCGCGCAGAATCGACTTCGCAGCCTTCGGCGCGATCGCGCGCGAGGTCGGCGCGAAGCTGATCGTCGACCAGGCGCACATCGCGGGTCTCGTCGCGGGCGGCATGCACGCGAGCCCGGTGCCGCACGCCGACGTCGTGACGATGACGACGCACAAGACGCTGCGCGGTCCGCGCGGCGGCCTGATCGTGTGCAACGACGAGAACGTCGCCAAGGCGATCAACTCGGCCGTGTTCCCCGGCGACCAGGGCGGCCCGTTCATGCACGTGATCGCGGCCAAGGCCGTCGCGTTCCGCGAGGCACTCGCGCCGGACTTCAAGGCCTACGCGAAGCAGGTCTGCGCCAACGCCACGGTGCTCGCCGACACGCTCGCCGCGCGCGGCCTGCGCATCGTCTCGGGCGGAACGGACAACCACCTGATGCTGGTCGACGTCACGCCCATGAAGCTCACGGGCAAGGACGCCGAGCACGTGCTGCACTCGGTGGACCTGACCTGCAACAAGAACCTGATCCCCTACGACCAGAACCCGCCGATGAAGGCCTCCGGCGTGCGCCTCGGCACGGCCGCGATCACCACGCGCGGGCTGAAGGAAGCGCACATGCGCCAGCTCGGCAACTGGATCGCCGACGTGCTGGCCGAGCCGACCAACGCCCAGGTCGCGGCGCGCGTGAAGCAGGAAGTCGCGGAGCTCTGCCGCGCGTTCCCGATCTACGCGTGAGGCGCGTGGGGTGAAGCGGGGGGCTCAGGCGCTGCGGCGATAGCCCAAGCGCTTCAGGACCTCGAGCACCTCGCCCCACGTCGGGAACGGCTTGCGCTCGTTGCGCTTGTAGGTGTCGATCGCATTGGCGAACTCGAGCACCTCGCCGCGCGTCTCGTCCTCGTCGACGAGCTGTGCTTCCGGCGGCAGGACAGGCTCCGCCTGCGGGGCCTTCTTGGACTTGCGGACGCGCATCGTGGGTGCACGCTTCGTCCCCTTGGCGAGCGGGGACTTGCTCGGCTTGGTGGGTTCGCTCATAGCGCACTGCTATCGACCACTGGCCCCGCCGGACCTCAAGCCGCAGGCGAAAAAACGCGCGGCTTCAGGCCAAGACGCCGCCGCGTCGCAGGGCTGCCTCGACGCCGGCCACGTCTGGGCGCTCGATCAGCCCGACTTCGGTCACGATGCCCGTGACGAGCCGCGCGGGCGTCACGTCGAAGGCCGGGTTGTAGATCTTGACGCCCTCGGGCGCCGTGCGCTTGCCGAAGCCGCAGGCAACTTCTTCCGCCCCGCGCTCCTCGATCGGGATCTCGGCGCCGGTCGCCATGCGCGCGTCGAACGTCGAGAGCGGGGCGCACACGTAGAACGGGATGCCGTGCTCGCGCGCGAGCACGGCCACGCCGTAGGTGCCGATCTTGTTCGCGACGTCGCCGTTGCGGGCGATGCGGTCCGCACCGACGAGCACCGCATCGATGCGCCCCTCGAACATCACGCGCGCCGCCATGTTGTCGGTGATGAGCGTGACATCGATGCCCGACTGGTGCAGCTCCCACGCCGTCAGCCGCGCGCCCTGCAGCAGCGGGCGCGTCTCGTCGGCGAACACGCGGACCGTCTTGCCCTGGTCCTTGGCGACGTAGATGGGCGCGAGCGCCGTGCCATAGTCGACGGTCGCGAGGCCGCCGGCGTTGCAGTGCGTGAGCACCGTGCAGCCGTCCTTGAGCAGCGCGGCGCCCACGGCTCCGATCCGCCGGCAGATGGCCTTGTCTTCCTCGAAGATCGCGCGCGCCTCGGCGAACAGCCCGTCGACGATGGCCGCGCCGCTCGCGTGGTCGCGCGCGGCGCGCGCCACCATGCGCTCGAGCGCCCAGAACAGGTTGACCGCCGTCGGACGAGACTTGGCGAGGTACGCCGCCGTCTCCTTCACGCGACCGAGCGTGTCGTCGCGGTCGCGCTCGTCGAGCCGCTGCACGCCCAGCAGGAGACCGAACGCGGCAGCGACGCCGATCGCGGGCGCGCCGCGCACGGCGAGCCGGCGAATGCAGTCGAACATCTCCTCGACGGTGCGCACGTCGAGCACGACGTACTCGACCGGCAGTTGGGTCTGGTCGATCAGGCGCACGTGGCCAGGGCGGCCACCTTCCCAGAGGATCGTTGCGACGGGCATGTGGGTGGCGTTGACTCTCAGGCGGCGCCCGCAGGCACGCGGCCGGTGACCTTGCGGCAGATCTCGAGGTACTTCTCGACCGTGCGCTCGATCACCGCGGGCGACAGCGTCGGCGGCGGATACTGCTTGTTCCAGTCGAGCGTCTCGAGCCAGTCGCGCAGGTACTGCTTGTCGTAGCTCGGCGGGTTGCTGCCCGGCTTCCAAGACTCGGCCGGCCAGAAGCGCGAGGAATCCGGAGTGAGCGCCTCGTCGATCAGCAGCAGCTTGCCGTTGCGCAAGCCGAACTCGAACTTCGTGTCCGCGAGCAGGATGCCCTGTTTCGCGAGCAGCTCGCTCGCACGCGCGAACAGCGCGAGCGCGGAGCGCTCGGCAGCCTCGTAGAGCTCCGGCCCGACCTTGGCGCGCGCCTCGTCCGGCGTCAGCGGCAAGTCGTGCGCATCTTCCTTCGTGGTCGGAGTCAGGATCGGCTGCGGCAGCCTCGACGCGAGCACGAGTCCTTCCGGCAGCGGGATCCCGCACACGCTGCGCGAGCGCTGGTACTCCTTCAGTCCCGAGCCGGCGAGGTAGCCGCGCACGACCCACTCGACCGGCGTCGGCTGCGCGCGGCGCACGAGCATCACGCGGCCGCGCAGGCGCTCGCGCCACTCCTCGGTCAGCCCGTCGACGTCGTCGACCGAGGTGCTGACGAGGTGGTTGGGCACGATGTCGCGCGTCTTCTCGAACCAGTGCGCGGCGAGCATGGTCAAGACCGCGCCCTTGAACGGCACGCCCTCGTTCATGATCACGTCGAAGGCCGACATGCGGTCGGATGTGACGAACAGGAGGTGCTCGGAGTCGACCGAGTAGATGTCGCGCACCTTGCCGCTCGCAAGCCACGTGACTCCGGGGATCGCGCGCTCGCGACCGAGGTAGATCGCTTGGGTCTTCGTCATGGGGCTCTGGGCGCTCCTGTCGCCGCTGCGCGCGAGTATGACCGCGGTTCGCGCGGGCTACAATCGCGCCGGTGAAGCCCGAGGACCGCAGCGTGGAGAGGCCGCACGATAGGCCGGCCCGCGTCCGCGGGCTCGCGCCCCTGGGGGCGGTGCGCGGGGAATTTCGCGCGGCGGGCTCGAAGTCGATCGCCCAGCGCGCGCTGGTGCTCGCGAGCCTCGCACAGGGCGAGACGCGCATCGCCGGCCTGCCCGCGGGGGCGGACGTGCGCTCGGCGCTCGGTGTGTTGCGCGCTGCGGGCATCGAAGTGCGCGAGCTCGCTCCGGCTGCGGTGTCCGTGCGCGGAGCGCCGCCGGGGCCGCACCGCGGCTGGCGCGCGGCGGCGCCGCTGGAGCTCGGCGAGAGCGGCACGCTCGCGCGCTTCTCGCTCGCCGTCGCGGGCCTGTGCGGGCGCAGCGAGGATCGCTTCGAGCTGCGCGCGTCGGGCACGCTCGCGCGCCGCCGCAGCGATGCACTCGTGCGCGCACTCGCGGAAGCGGGCGTGCAGTTCGAGAGCCCGCCTTGGCCCGCGCGGCTCGCGCCGATCGGACCGCCGCCGACCGTGCACCTGCGCGACGCGCGCTCGAGCCAGGAGGCGAGCGCGCTGGCGCTGGCGCTGTGCGCGTGGCCCGACGAGAGCGAGCTCCTCGTGCACGGCACGCTCCCGAGCGAGCCGTACTTCGAGATGACGCTGCGCATGCTCGCGCAGTTCGGCGCGCGCATCGAGCGCGTCGAGGGCGGCCTGCGACTGCGCGGGCCCTTGCGCGCCCCGGAGGCTCCGATCTCCGTCGAGCCGGACGCTTCGGCGGCCGCCGTCGCGCTCGCGGCGGGCTGTCTCGGCGGTGGCGAGGTGCTGGCGCGCGGACTCGCTCCCCTTGCGTTGCAAGGGGACGTGCGCATCGTCGAGCACCTGCGGGCGTTCGGCTGCCGCGCCGTGTTCGCGCGCGACGGACTGGTCGCGGCGGGCTTCCCGCAGCGCGCCGCGCGCGTGGACCTCTCGGGCGAGCCAGACCTCGCGCCGGTGCTGGCCGCCGTCGCTGCGGGAGCAGCGCTCGTCGATCCCGAAGGGACGAGCGAGCTCACCGGCCTCGGCACGCTGCCCGGCAAGGAGAGCTCGCGCATCGAGACGCTGGCGCAGGGACTGCGCGCCGCGGGCTGGCACGCCGAGGCTGGTGCGGAGCGCCTGCGCATCGCGGCGGGGGAGTATCGCGCCGGTCCGGTCGTGCCCGCGGACGTCGAGCTCGATCCGCGCGGCGACCATCGCATGGCCTTCGCCTTTGCGCTGCTCGGTCTGGTGCGACCCGGCGTGCTCGTGCGCGAGCCCGAGTGCGTCGCGAAGAGCTGGCCGTCCTTCTGGAAGGACCTCGCCGCGCTGGGCGCGCGCACGATCGAGCGATGAACGAGCTCCCCCGACTCGCGCCCACCGAAGTAACGCGCCGCATGCGCAGCCACGATGCGCTGCTCGTGTGCGCGTACGACTCGCCGGTTTCGTTCCCGAAGTTCCCACTGCCCGGCGCGATCCCGCTCGAGCGCCTGAGGGAGCTCGAAGCGCAACTCGACTCCGACCGCGAGCTCGTCTTCTACTGTCGCTGCCCCGGCGATCGCACGGCGCTCGCGCGGGCCGCCGAGTATCGAGAGCGCGGCTTCGAGCGCTGCGCGGTGCTCGACGGCGGCTGGGAGGCGTGGGTGCTCGCGCTGGGCGACCGGGAAAAGAATGCGCGAGGCCCACACCGTCGGCCGGGGCTATCCTAGGGAGCGCTATGAGCTCCGCCCCGATCACCGTCCAAGGACCCGTCCTCATCGCCGGCGGCGCCGGCTACATCGGCAGCCACACGGTGCGCCTGTTCCAGCAGCGCGGCATCCCGGTGCTCGTCGTCGACAACCTCTCCACCGGCCACCGCGACGCAGTGACCTGCGACTTCGTGCAGGCCGACCTCGGCGACCGCGCGGCCCTCGACCGCATCTTCGCCGAGCGCAAGCCGCGCGCTGTGGTGCACTTCGCGGCCAAGGCCTACGTGGGCGAGAGCGTCGGCGACCCGGCCAAGTATTACCGCGAGAACGTGGTCGCGACCTTCACCTTGCTCGAGGCCATGCGCGCCGCGGGCTGTGGCGAGATCGTCTTCAGCTCGACCTGCGCGACGTACGGCAACCCGGTGCGCGTGCCGATCGACGAGGACCATCCCCAGAACCCGATCTCGCCCTACGGTCGCACGAAGCTGCACATCGAGCACATGCTCGAGGACTACTCGCGCGCCTATGGCCTGCGCTTTGCGGCCCTGCGCTACTTCAACGCCGCGGGCGCCGCGCAGGACGCGAGCCTCGGCGAGCGCCACGACCCCGAGACGCACATCATCCCGCTCGTGCTCGACGCGGCCGCGGGCCTGCGCAAGGACATCGCGGTCTTCGGCGAGGACTACCCGACGCCGGACGGCACCTGCGTGCGCGACTACATCCACGTCGAGGACCTCGCCGACGCCCACCTGCGCGCGCTGGCCAAGCTGCAGGGCGGCGCGAGCGCCATCAAGGTCAACCTCGGCACGGGGCAGGGCTTCTCGGTCCGGCAGGTGATCGAGGCGGCGCGCAAGGTCACCGGCCTGCCGATCCCCGTGCGCATGGCGCCGCGACGCGAGGGCGATCCGGCCCAGGTCATGGCCGGCGGCACCCGCGCCCGGGACGTGCTCGGCTGGGTCCCGGCCCGCCCCGGGCTCGAGGACATCGTCGGCGACGCGTGGCGTTTCCACTGCCGCCGTCGCGGGCAGTAGGAAACGTCAGTTCAGGCTCGATTTGGCCGCCGCGGTCGCCAGAATCTCGGGCCACCGCGAGGGGACGCGGGCGAGCCTCGGGCCGCGGCGAATGGACGCCCGGCGCGCGGGCATCGTCCGTTCTGCTCCCCGCGCGGCGAGACGGCCGCGCGTCGGCCGTGAATCGCACCGATGGCCGAGCGCAAGCAGTCCTCCAGCAAGTCGTCGTACCTCCGCATCGCGCTGATCCTCGCGCTGAACGCGGCCGCCGTGTTCGCGCTGTGGCGCATCTGGCCGCGCGGCTCGAGCAACGCGTCCGCGGGAAGCGTGCAGGCCGCGAGCGCGCCGCGCGTGGTGGAGGAGATCCCGAAGGGACCGCCGCCGCTCGCGCCCGAGGCGCGCAACAGGCTCGAGCGCGACCTGCGCGCGATCGTCGCCGAGTGGGTCGAGCGCGCGCGCAAGGAGAGCAAGAACAAGGTCCACCAGGGCAACGCCGCCGTCGCGCTGCACGTGCGCGAGGTCGGCTCCGGTGCGGTGGGAGAGATTGCGCTCGGCTCCGACCGGCTGATGCGCCCGGCGTCGAACCTGAAGCTGATCACGACCGCGGCCGCGCTCGTGCTGCTCGGTCCCGATGGCGCGTTTCGCACGCGCTTCGACACCAGCGGACCGGTGGTCGAGGGCGTGCTGCGCGGCAACCTCGTGGTGCGCGCCGGCGCGGATCCGCTCTACGACAGCGTCGCGAACGGCGACGTCGAGCACCTGCTCGCGCCCGCGCTCGACCAGCTCGTCGCGCAGGGCGTGCGCGTCATCGCGGGCGACATCGTGCTCGACGAAGGCACGTACCAGACGCCCGCCGCGGCTCCGCAGTGGCCCGATGCCGGCCAGCACTGGGCCGAGTACTGCGCGCTCGCGGGCGGCTTCACCGCCAACCGCGGCTGCCTGACGGCGGTGGTGAGCCCGGGAGCGGTCGGCGGCCCGGCCCGCGTCAGCCTGTTCCCGCGCGAGCATGGCCTCGCTGTGAACCTCGGCGTGCGCACGGAAGCCAAGGGCAAGCTCGACGTGCAGTGCGGAGCGAAGCCCAGCGGGGTGCTCGTGCGCGGCTCGATCCCCGCGAAGAGCGAGACGTTCGTGGCCTCGTTCTCGCACCCCGATCCCGTCGAGCTCTTCGGAAACGCGCTCGGCGGTGCGCTCGCGCGCCGTGGCGTCGTCGTGCAAGGCCGACTGCGCCGCGAGCGCAACGCGCCCGCTCAAGCGACCCTGGCGCTGCTCGAGACGCCGATCGAGCGTGTGCTCGGGCCGATCAACGCGGACTCGACCAATGCTGCCGCGGACCAGCTGTTCCTCGCCACCGCGCAGGCGATCACGGGGCAGGGTACGCGCGCCGCGGGCGCGCAGGCGACACAGCTCGCGCTGCAGCGGCTCGGCATCTCGACCGACGGCCTCGCGCAGGTCGACGGCTCGGGACTCTCGCGCGCCAACCAGGTGACCGCACGGCAGGTGGTCGCGCTGGTCGAGAAAGTGCTCACGCAGGACGGGCGCAGCGCGCGCATGTTCCTCGACTCGCTCGCGGTCGCGGGCGAGCGCGGCACGCTCGACGACCGGATGACGAAGGGCCCTGCGCGCGGCCGCGTGCGCGCGAAGACGGGCTTCATCGCCGGCACGAGTGCGCTCTCGGGAGTCGCGGAGACCGTCGAGGGACGGCGCTTCGCGTTCTCGATCCTCGTCAACTACCCCGACGTCGGCGGGCTCAATCCGAGCGTCTGGAAGCCGATGCAGGACGCGCTCTGCGAGCGGCTGGTCGAAACGCGGCCGTGAGCGAGCGCACCGACGACCTCGAGCGCTGGAAGTCCGTGGCGGTCGAGGCCGCCCACGCGGCTGGCCGCGTGCTGATGGAGCACTTCGGGCACATCGCGCGCAGCGACGTCGGCTCGAAGTCCGCGGCGCGCGACCTCGTGACGAAGGCGGACGTGGCGAGCGAGCGCGCCGTGGTCGCGGTCCTGCGGCGCGAGTGCCCCGAGCACGCGATCGAGGCCGAGGAAGAGGTGCGGGACAAGCCGCGAGCGGAGGACGAGCTGCGCTGGTTCGTTGACCCGCTCGATGGCACCACCAACTTCGTGCACCAGCTGCCGACGTTCTCGGTGTCGATCGGCCTCTATCGCGGCGCGACGCCGCTCGTCGGAGTGGTCCACGCGCCGCGACTCGGCGAGACCTACGCGGCGCGCGCAGGCGGGGGCACGAGCGTCAACGGCGTGCCCGTGCGCGTGTCCGGCTGCGAGAGCCTGCGCGACGCGATCCTCGCCACCGGCTTCCCGTACCGGCGCGAGACGCTGCGCTGCGACAACGTCGACAACTTCCGCCGCTTCATCCTCGAGGTGCGCGACATCCGGCGCATGGGCTCGGCGGCCCTCGACCTCGCCTGGGTCGCCGCGGGCCGGATGGACGGATTCTGGGAGCTGCACCTCGCGCCCCACGACGTGGCGGCGGGGGCGCTGCTGGTGCGGGAATCCGGAGGCGTCGTCAGCGACGCGGACGGCGGCGAGCACTGGCTGCGGGGCGGGCACATCGTGGCCTGCGTTCCGGCCCTGCACGCCGAAATGCTCGGGAAAATCGGCCACTAGCTGCGGCGAGAGCCCGCGTTCCGGCGGGGGACGATTCCCGCTCGCGAGACGGCCCCGAGGAAGACTCGGCCGGGGAGCGGTGGCCTTTCGGCGACTTGCGCGCGGCGCTACGATGCCCGCTTGCGGAGTTTCCTGCCCTAGCTCCGCGAAGCCCGCCGGGTTCGGTGCGCTTTGCGACTGCGGGAAGCCCCGCGCGCACCCTGCCCATGCAGCGCCAAGAGGATGTCCGGCCGCAGGCCGCGGCGACGAGCGCGATCCGCGTCCGCGGAGCGCGTGTGCACAACCTGCACGGCGTCGACGTCGACATCCCGCGCAACGAGCTGGTGGCGATCACGGGCGTGTCGGGCTCGGGCAAGAGCTCGCTCGCCTTCGACACGCTGTTCCGCGAGGGACAGCGGCGCTTCCTCGAGACGCTGTCGGCGTACGCGCGCCAGTTCCTCGGGCGCATGGAGAAGCCCGACGTCGACTCGATCGAGGGCCTCGCGCCGGCGATCGCCGTCGATCAGGCGGCCGCGAGCTCGAGTCCGCGCTCGACCGTCGGCACGCTGACGGAGATCTTCGACCACCTGCGCGTGCTGTACGCGCGCGCCGGCCGGCCGCACTGCCCCAAGTGCAACGTGCCGCTGCAGTCGCTGACCCCGGAGTCGATCGTGCAGCAGGCGCTCGAGCTGTACGAGGGCAAGGCGGTCAACGTGCTCGCGCCGCTCATCCGCGACCGCAAGGGCCAGCACGAGGAGGTGCTCGAGGGACTCAAGCGCCGTGGACTGATCCGCGCGCGCGTCGATGGCACGATCGTGCGCATCGAGGAGGCGCCCAAGCTCGAGCGCTACGTGCGGCACACGATCGAGGCGGTCGTCGATCGCCTGCGCCCCGAGCGCGAGCAGCCCACGCGCCTGCGCGAGGCCGTCGAGAACGCGCTCGAGCTCTCCGGCGGTGACGTGATCTTCGCTCCGAGCGAGGAGGGACTCCCGGAGCGCGCGTGGTCCACGTCGCGCAACTGCCCTGGCTGCGGCGCCGACACGCCGCCCCTCGAGCCGCGCCTCTTCTCGTTCAACTCTCCGCATGGCGCATGCCCGCAGTGCGAGGGACTCGGCCTGCGTCGGCAGGCGAGCGAGTCGCGCATCGTGCGCGACGCCTCGCTCTCGATCCGCGAGGGAGCGCTCGCGGTCTCGAGCAAGTCCGGAACGTCGCTCAACTACCCGCCGGTCGACTTCGACTTCCTCGAGCAGGTCGCCGCGTCGTTCGACTTCGACCTCGACACGCCGTGGAAGGACCTGCCGCGCAGCGCGCGCCGCGTGATCCTGCACGGCGCGGGCGACGAGCGCTTCGAGGATGACTTCTCCTGGAACGGCGCGAAGTACCAGGGCTCGATCAAGTGGCAGCGGCGCTTCAAGGGCGTGATTCCGGCGCTGGAGAAGGCGGCTGCGGGCGGCAAGGCGACCGCGAGCGCGTTCTTCACGACGGCGGCCTGCGAGGCCTGCGCCGGAACGCGTCTCAAGCCGGCGGCGCTGGCCGTGCTCTTCGGCGGGGCATCGCTGCGCGAGCTGCTCAACCTCTCCATCCGCGAACTCGAGCCGCGACTCGAGAAGCTCGAGCTCTCCGCGCGCGAGGCGCGCATCGCTCGCGACCTGCTCGCGGAGGTCCGGAGGCGCACCGAGTTCCTGCGGCAGGTCGGCCTCGACTACCTGACGCTCGCGCGTGGTGCCGACACGCTCTCTGGCGGCGAGGCCCAGCGCATCCGGCTCGCGGCACAGCTCGGCAGCGCGCTGCAGGGCGTGCTGTACGTCCTCGACGAACCTTCGATCGGCCTCCACGCGCGCGACCACGCCCAGCTGCTGCACGCGCTACAGCGCTTGCGCGACGGCGGCAACACGGTCGTGGTCGTCGAGCACGTCGAGGCCACGCTGCGCGCCGCGGACCACATCATCGACGTCGGCCCGGGTGCGGGGCGCAACGGTGGCCACATCGTGGCGCGCGGCACGCCGCAGGACGTCGCGCGCGCGGACTCGCCGACGGGGCGCTTCCTGCGCGGCGAGCTCTCGATGCCCGCGCCCGCGCAGCGGCGCACCGGCAACGGCGAGTTCCTCGAGATCGAGGGAGCGCGCGCCTTCAACCTCAAGGGTGTCGACGCGCGCTTCCCGCTCGGCACGCTGTGCGTCGTCTCCGGCGTCAGCGGCTCGGGCAAGTCGACGCTGGTGAACCGCATCCTGCAGCCGGTGCTCGCGGCGCACCTCGAGCGCGAGGGCGACGAGCCCGGCGAGCACACGCGCGTGCGCGGCCTCGAGCGCGTGGGGGACATGGTGGCGATCGATGCCAGCCCGATCGGTCGCACGCCGCGCAGCAACCCAGCCACGTATACGGGCGTGTTCGACCCGATCCGCGACCTGTTCGCGGCGCTGCCCGAGTCGCGCGTGCGCGGCTACACGAAGTCGCGCTTCTCGTTCAACGTCGAGGGCGGTCGCTGCGAGGCCTGCGGCGGCGCGGGCTCCAAGCTCGTCGAGCTGCAGTTCCTCGCGCCCGTGACGGTGCCCTGCGACGAGTGCGGCGGCGAGCGCTTCCAGTCCGAGACGCTCGACGTGCGCTACAAGGAGAAGTCGATCGCCGACGTGCTCGCGCTCACGGTCGAGGAGGCGCTCGAGCTGTTCAAGGACCACCCGAAGATCGCGCGGCCGCTGCAGGCCATGGCGGACGTGGGCCTCTCGTACCTGACGCTCGGCCAGCCCTCGACGACCATCTCGGGCGGCGAGGCGCAGCGCATCAAGCTGGTCACGCAGCTGCAGAAGCGCGCCCGCGAGCACACCGTCTACCTGCTCGACGAGCCGACGACCGGGTTGCACCCGCAGGACATCGCGCGCCTCGTCGGAGCGCTGCAGCGCCTCGTCGACGCGGGTCACACCGCGATCGTGATCGAGCACAACCTCGACGTGATCCGAGCGGCGGACCACGTGCTCGATCTCGGGCCCGGCGGCGGTGACGCGGGTGGCGAGCTGGTCGCCTCGGGAACGCCGGAGCAGCTGATGCGCAACAAGCGCTCTGCGACGGGCGCCGCTCTGCGCGGCGAGCACGCGGTCGCTCGCAAGCAGCAGCTCGGCCGCGGCGAGCACGTGCCGAGCGACCGCATCCGCGTCGTCGATGCAACCACGCACAACCTCGACCACGTCTCTGTCGACATGCCGCGCGACGCGCTGGTCGTGATCACGGGCCCCTCGGGCTCGGGCAAGAGCTCGCTCGCGCTCGACACGATCCACACGGAAGGCCGCCGACGCTTCGTCGAGTCGCTCTCGACCTACGCACGACAGTTCCTCGGGAACCGCGACAAGCCGCCCGTCGATCGCATCGAGGGACTCGGGCCGTCGGTGGCCGTCGAGGCGAGCACGTCGCGCGGCCATCCGCGCTCGACCGTCGCCACCACGACGGAGATCCACGACCACCTGCGCGTCCTGTGGGCGCGCGCCGGGACTCCGCGCTGCCCGACGCACGGGCTCGAGCTCGCCAAGGTCGATCCGGCTCGCATCGCGCGCGACGTGCTGAAGCGTCACGCCGGCGGCAAGGGCTGGGTCGTCGCACCGGTGCGCGGTCCCGGCCTCGGAACGGATACGTTCGACAAGGAGCAGCTCGACAAGCTCGTCGACGCTTGGAAGGCCGCGGGCTTCGTGCGTCTGCTCGTCGACGGCTCGGAAGTCCGTCTCGACGGCAAGCTGCAAAAGCTCGGGGCCGAGGCGCGCGTCGACCTCGTGATCGACCGCCTCGGCTTCGCGCCGGACGCGCGCGCGCGCATCGCCGAGGCGGCCGAGCAGGCGGCCGCGCAAGCGCACGGCCGCGTGAGCATCGTCGTCGCCGGAGGCCCGCGACTCGAGTACTCGACGCAGGGCGCCTGCCCCGAGTGCGGCCACCGGCTCGAGCACCGCCTCGACCCGCGGCACTTCTCGTTCAACACGCACGCGGGCGCCTGCCCCGAGTGCGACGGCCTCGGCTCTTCGAGCCGCTGCGATCCCGCGAAGCTCGTCCTGCACGAGGACCGCTCGCTGCTCGAGGACGCGCTGCATCCGAAGTTCGCGCGCTACCTCGTCAAGGGCAAGGGCTACTACGAGCACCTGTTCCTCACCGTCGCGCGCACGCACAAGATCAAGGTCGAGCTCGCCTTCGGCAACCTGAGCAAGGCGCAGCAGGACCTGCTGCTGTTCGGCAAGGGCTCGAAGCCGCGCTACGAGGTGAAGATCGAGCGCGAGAGCATGAACGCGGAGATCTCCGAGCGCTTCACGGCCGACTGGCCGGGTCTGTGCGGACACATCGACGCCTGGCATCGCAAGACGGAAGACGCGGAGTGGGCCACGCTGCTCGAGCAGGTCATGACCACGGTCACGTGCCCGACCTGCGAAGGCGAGCGCCTGATGCCCGACGCGCGCCACGCCGTCGTCGCGGGCGTGCGCATGCCCGAAATGGCGCGCTGGTCCGTATCGCGCTCGCTCGAATGGCTGCGCAAGCTCGCGCTGCCGGCCTCGACGCGCGAGGGCGTGGAGCAGGTGGTCGGCGAGCTCGTCTCGCGCCTCTCGCTGCTCGAGCGCGTCGGTCTCGGCTACCTGACCCTCGACCGGCCGACGCACACGCTCTCGGGTGGCGAGGCGCGGCGCGTGCGGCTGTCCGCAAACCTCGGCTCGCAGCTCGTTGGCGTCTGCTACGTGCTCGACGAGCCCACCGTCGGCCTGCATCCCGCGGACGTCGAGAAGCTCACCGGCGCGCTGCTCGAGCTGCGCGCGGGAGGCAACAGCGTGCTCGTGGTCGAGCACGACGAGAGTCTGATGCGTCGCGCGGACTGGATCGTCGACATGGGCCCGGGCGCCGGTCGCCTCGGCGGCAAGGTCGTCGCCAGCGGCACGCCCGCGGAGATCGAGGCGCATGCGAGCTCGCTCACGGGCGCCGCCCTGCGTGGCGAGCTCGCCCCCGCGCGCAGCGCCGAGCGCGCGAGCGGACGCGAGAAGCGCGCGAAGATCCGGCTCGTCGGCGCGACCGGCAACAACCTGAAGAGCGTCGACTACGAAGCGCGCTTCGGCTCGATCAACGGCGTGTGCGGGCCCTCGGGTTCCGGCAAGAGCACGCTGGTGCTCGACACGCTCGTGCCCGCGCTGCGCGGCGAAGGGCCCGTGGGGCGCTGGCGCAAGCTCGAGGTCGGTATCGAGTCGCCGCGCGTCGTCGTCATCGACGCCTCGCCGATCGGGCGCACTCCCGCGAGCACGCCCGCAACCTACACGGGGCTGCTCGAGCCGATCCGCGAGCTCTTCTCGCGCACGCCCGACGCGCGCATGAAGGGCTACGGACCGAGCCACTTCTCGTTCAACTCGCCCAAGGGGCGCTGCCCGGCCTGCGAGGGCAAGGGAGCGACGCTGGTCGAGATGCAGTTCCTCGCGGACCTGTGGCTCTCGTGCGACGAGTGCGGCGGACGGCGCTTCGCTCCGGAAGTGCTCGAGGTGCGCTATCGCGGCAAGAACGTCGCGGACGTGCTCGACCTCTCCGTCGACGAAGCGCTCGAGTTCCTCGACGCGCACCCGCGCGCCGTGTCGATCCTGCGCACGCTCTCCGACGTCGGCCTGGGCTACATGTCGCTCGGCCAGAGCTCTACGACGCTCTCCGGCGGCGAGGCCCAGCGAGTCAAGCTCGCCGGCGAGCTGTTCCCCGGCGAGTCCACGGGCCCCGCGGCGATCATCCTCGACGAGCCCTCGACCGGCCTGCACGCCTCCGACGTCGCGCGCCTCGCGCGCGTGCTCGGCCGACTCGCGGACGAAGGCCACGCCGTGATCCTGATCGAGCATCACACGGGACTGCTCGCGGCCTGCGACGAGCTCGTCGAGCTCGGTCCCGCGGGCGGCGAGGCCGGCGGACGCGTCATCGCGCGCGGCACGCCGGAGGAACTGTCCCGCGATCCGCGCTCGGTCACGGGGCCCTTCCTCGCCACCGACTCCGCTTCCCGCAACTCGCCCCCCGCGCGCCCCGGGCGCGTCGAGGTCCTGCGATGATCCGACCCGACAATCCGCTGATCGTGCAGAGCGACCGCTCGCTCATGCTCCACACCGTGCGCGCCGTGGTCGACGCCAAGGGGCACCCCGTGCGCGACGCGCAGGGCCAGCCGCTGACGGAAGAGCACCCGCGCTTCGCGGAGGCGCGCGACGCGCTCGCCGGCTTCGCGGAGCTCGAGAAGAGCCCCGACTACCTGCACACCTACCGCATCACGCCGGTGTCGGTGTGGAACGCGGCCGCGCTCGGCCTGACGGTCGAGAAGATCCAGCAGGTGCTCGACGAATACTCGTGCGTGCCCGTGCCGCGCCGCGTGCTCGAGGACGTCAAGGGCTGGATCACTCGCTACGGCCTGCTCAAGATCGAGCGCCGCCCGGGTCCGGATGGCAAGGACGCCTTCGAGCTCGCGAGTGCCTCGCGCGAGGCACTCGATGACGTGCTCGGCCACGAGGCCGTGCGCAAGCTCGTCAAGCTCGATGCGAGCAAGCGCGTGTGGGTCGATGCGCTCGATCGCGGCACGATCAAGCAAGCACTGATCAAGATCGGCTACCCCGTCGAGGACCGCGGCGGCTACGTCGAAGGCGACCGGCTCGAGTTCACGTTGCGGCCGCACACGCGTGGCGGGAAGTCCTTCGCCCCGCGCAGCTACCAGCGCATGGCGGCCGAGGCGTTCCACGCCGGCGGCAGCGTGGTGGGCGGCAACGGCGTGATCGTGCTGCCCTGCGGAGCCGGCAAGACCGTCGTCGCGCTCACCGTGATGAGCCTCGTGCAGGCCAAGACGCTGATCCTCACCACGAACACCGTCGCGGTGCGCCAATGGCGCGAGGAGTTGCTCGACAAGACCACGCTGCGTCCTGAGGACGTCGGCGAGTACACGGGCGACAACAAGGTCGTGGCGCCGGTGACGATCACGACCTACCAGATGCTCACCTGGCGTCGCGCGAAGACGGAGACCTTCGAGCACTTCGAGGTCTTCGGCAAGCAGAACTGGGGCCTCGTGGTGTACGACGAGGTGCACCTGCTGCCGGCGCCGGTGTTCCGCGCCACCGCGGAGCTGCAGGCTCGTCGGCGTCTCGGCCTCACGGCCACGCTGGTGCGCGAGGACGGCAAGGAGGACGAGGTCTTCTGCCTGATCGGTCCCAAGCGCTTCGACATGCCGTGGAAGGTGCTCGAAGGCCAGGGCTTCATCGCGACGGCGACGTGCACCGAGGTGCGCGTGCCGCTCGATCCGGGCGCGAAGCAAGCCTACGTCGCGGCGGGGGCGCGCGCGAAGTTCCGCGTCGCCAGCGAGAATCCCGCGAAGCTGCGCGCCGTGCAGCGCATCCTCGAGCGGCACGCCGGCGCGCACGTGCTCATCATCGGGCAGTACATCGAGCAGCTCGAGGAACTCGCGCGCGAGCTGAAGGCCCCGCTCATCATGGGCAAGACGCCCAACTCCGAGCGCGAGCGCCTCTACGCGCAGTTCAAGTCGGGCGAGCTGCGAGTGCTGATCGTTTCCAAGGTCGGCAACTTCGCCGTGGACTTGCCGGAGGCCAACGTCGCGATCCAGGTCAGCGGCACCTTCGGCTCGCGGCAAGAGGAGGCCCAGCGCCTCGGCCGCATCCTGCGCCCGAAGAGCGACGGGTCCGCCGCGGCCTTCTACTCGATCGTCACGCTCGGCTCGCGCGACCAAGAGTTCAGCGAGAAGCGCCAGCTGTTCCTCACCGAGCAGGGCTACTCCTACGAGATCATCGAGGCCGCGGCCCTCGAGCCGCGCACGGAGGCTGCGCGATGAGCGAGTCGCCGACCTCGCGGCCGGCGGACGACGGGGCGGCGCGCGCGCCGCTCGCGCGACCGAGGCTCGCGGACCTGCTCGGCACGCTCGGCGAGCGCGAGCTCGGCGACCTGTACCTGTTCTGGGGCGGACCCGACTCTCCGCCGCCACCGGCGGACCTCGCGGAGCGTCGCAAGGTGCTCGCGGCCTGGATGAGCGCGGGCGAGGTCGCAGAAGCGCGCTTGCAGGGGCTCGGACGTCGCCCGCAACAGGTGCTCTCCATGTTCCTCGACGCGCAGGGGTACATGCACAGCACCGCCGAGCTCGGCGACCACCGGCTGCTGGCGCACCTCTCGCGCTATGAACTCGACTCGTGCGTCCAGGCGCTGGCGCGCTGCGGCGCGCTGCTGGAGGTGCCCGACCGGCGCTCGAAGGCCGCGGGCGCCAAGGCTTGGGTCGTGCCGATGGAGCTCGGCGACGGTCTCCTGCGGCAGCAACGCGCGAAGCGCCGCGGGGTGTTCGACCTGCTCACGCTGCGCGGCTTCCTCGACTGCCAGTACGACGACCCGGCTCGCGGCCGCCGCATGACGCCGACGCGCCTGCGCGAGATGTACAAGATGTACTCCAACGAGGCCGCCTCGCTCGCGCGCGTCGAGCGCCTGCCGGACGACGTGCGACCGCTGGTCGAGAAGTGCATCCTGCAGTTCGGCGGGCTGCTGCCGCGCGCGCTGTTCGAGCGCCTCGAGGATGGCTCGGGACCGTGGAATGGCGGGCGCTGGAAGCAGGTGCTCGAGGAGAGCCTCGTCGGAACGGTCGAGAAGCTCGAGCTCTCCCGCTACGGCATCGCGCACGCCGACGACACGCTGGTCGTGTTCAACGAGATCGCGCTGGCGTGGCTGCGCCGCGTGGCGGTACCGGGCGACCCGGACGCGCCGCACTCCGAGCACGGACTCGGCGTCGATCTCGTCAGCAACATCTCGCGCTTCATGGGCTTCCTGATCGAGCACAACGTGCGCTTCACGGTGCGCGGCGAGATCTTCAAGACGACCGAGAAGCGCATCCTGCAGGACCTGATCCCCAACCCCGGCCGCGAGCTCTCGCGCGCCGCCGTGCTCGACTTCATCTTCGAGTTCACGCGCGGCATGGGCCTGATCGAGTCGACCGGAGAGCGCACCTTCGCGATCGCCGCCGCAGGCCGCGACTGGGAGCAGCGCCCGCTCGAGCAGAAGCTGCACACGCTCGTCGAGTACGCCACGGAGGAGCGCGACGTCGCCGGCGACTGGTACCACCAAGTGCGCCTGCGCCGCATCTTCATGCGCCTGATGAAGCGCATGGAGCCGGGCACGTGGTACGACCTGATGTACCTGCCGTTCCTCTCGCGCAACACGTACCTCGCCGGCCTCGACCAGCTCGCGGTCGACGAGTACTTCGCGACGCGCTCGCAAGGCGCGAGCTGCGCGCCGATGGAGGACCCGCAGCGACTGGCGTGGAACCTCGCGCGCTGGGTGCGCCAGCGCCTGTACCTCTTCGGCGTCGTCGAGCTCGGCTACGACCGCGCCGGTCGTCCGGTCGCCATGAAGCTCACGCGCTCCGGCGCACGCCTGCTCGGCGTGGTCGAGCAGGGGCCGGGAGCCGCTCCGCTCCTCGGCAGCCTGATCGTGACGCCCGACTTCGAGGTCGTGCTGTTCCCGACCGGCGACGACGCGGCGCTCGTGCACGAGCTCGACCGCTTCTGCGAGCGCGAGCGGCAGGGCGAGACGATGCACTTCCGCATCCACGAGCGCTCGGTGCAGCGCGCTCTGTCGGAAGGCATGCTGCTTTCGCGCATGCTCTCGGTGCTGCGCCTGCAGTCTCGCACGCCCGTGCCGCAGAACGTGCTGTTCTCGATCCGCGACTGGGCGGGACGCGCGGGCGTGCTGCACCTCGACGCTTCGCTCGTCCTGCGCGGCGACGACCCGGACACGCTCAAGCGCTTCCAGAGCGACGCCGGGGTGAAGAACTTCGTGCGCGAGGTGCTCGACGAGCGTCGCCTGCAGCTGAAGAGCCGCTACGCGCCCAAGCGCTTGCACTCGCTGCTGCGGGAGTTCGGCTACAAGGTCGAGCTCGACGGCGTGCAGTGATGCGGCTGCCGCCGCCGATCCTCGCGCTCTCGCCGGGCACGCTCGCGTCCGCGGATGCGCAGGCGTTCGTCGCACGCGTCGCGCGCTGTCGAGAGGCCGGCCTGCGCGGCGTGATGCTGCGCGAGCCGCGCCTGTCGGATCGCGAGTATCTCGCCCTGGCAAAGGCCCTGCGCGATGCACTGCCGCGCGAGGACCGCGGCTGGCTCGCGCTGCACGACCGGCCCCACCTCGCCGCCGCGTGCGAGGCCGATGCCGTGCACTTGGGTGGGCGCTCGCTTCGTCCGGCGCTCCTTCGCGCCTGGATCGAGCCGCACATCGCGCTCGGACTCTCCACGCACGCCGCGGACGACGCCGAGAGTTGGTCGGGCGCCGACTATCTCGTGCACGGTCCGGTGTGTGCGACGCACAAGGGTGACGCCAGCATCGAAGGCATCGGCTTCGAGGCCCTCGCTCGCGGCGTCGCGCGAGCGAGCGTTCCGGTGTGGGGGCTCGGCGGGCTCGGTCCTGAACACGCCGCAGCGCTCGTGCAGGCAGGCGCGAGCGGACTCGCCGTGCTGAGCGGGCTGCTCGCGCGGCCCGATGCGGAGTACCGCGCCGCCGAGTACGCGCAGGCATGGCTGGAAGCGGCGCCCAAGGCGTAGGATCGCGCCATGGCCTGGAACGAGGACTCCTTGCACCGCTGGCTGGCGCGCCGTCCGCGCTCGCGCGTGGCGGTCGACTTTGGCAACGATGCTTCGGTGCTCGCGAGCGCGCTGAGGCGACCCGTCGCGTGCGTGGATGCGGTCGTGGACGGCGTGCACTTCGAACACGGCACGCCGGCGCGGCTCGCGGGCGCGAAGGCCTGCGCACGCGCGCTGAGCGACCTCGCCGCGACCGGCGCAGAGCCACGCGCCGTGCTGCTCGCGCTGCGTGCACCGCGCTCGGAGCGCGAAGTGCGGCTGAGGGCGCTGATCGCCGCCGTGGATGAGACGGCGCGCGCTCACGGCGCCGCGCTCGTCGGCGGGGACACGACCTGCGCCGAGGGTCCGCTCGCGCTCACGGTCACCGCACTCGGCGAGTTCGTCGCGCGCGGCAAGCCGCCCTCGCGTCGGCGTGCACGCGCCGGACAAGTCGTGGTGGCGACGGGCGCCTTCGGAGGCAGCCTGCTCGGGCGTCACCTGCGCATCGCGCCGCGCTTCGACGCGGCGCGCTGGCTGCTCGGCCTCGGCGCGACCGCGATGATGGATGTCTCCGACGGGCTCGCGCTCGACCTTTCGCGCATCGCGCGCGCCTCGTGCGTCGCGATCGACATCGGCGTCGTTCCGGTCCACCCCGACGCGCGCCGGCGCGCTCGCCAGAGCGGGCGTGCGGCCCTGCAGCACGCGCTCCACGACGGCGAGGATCACGAGCTCGTCGCGACCCTGCCCGCGAGCTCGGTCCTGCGCGCCCTGCGCGAGGCGCCCCGACGCTGCCCGGGTTTCACGATCCTCGGCAACGTGCGCCGCGGCAGCGGCCTGCGCGTCCCGCGCGACGAACGCAGCGAGGAGCTCGTGCCCTTTGCCGGCGAAGGCGGCTGGATCCACGGCACGTGAGCGAGACTCGGGAGTTCCAGAGCGCCTCGGCGCGCGAGACCGAAGCGCTGGGAGAGGCGCTCGGGCGGCTGCTCGGGCCCGGAGATGTCGTGGCCTTGGACGGCGAGCTCGGCGGCGGGAAGACCTGCTTCGTGCGCGGGCTCGCCCGGGGGCTGGGCGTGACGGTGCCGGTCTCGAGCCCGACCTTCCAGCTGATGCACACCTACGCGGGGCGCCTGCCGCTGTACCACCTCGACGCGTGGATGCGGGAGCGGGGCGAGGGCTTCCTCGCCGAGGGGGGCGCGGAGTGGCTGCGCGCAGAGGGCGTGGCGGCGGTCGAGTGGGCCGCCCACGTGCGGGACTGGCTCCCGACGCCGCGCTTCGAGGTCGAGCTGCGCCATGGGGGAGCGGATGGGGGAGAGGAACGTCGGACGGTGGTGATGCGCTGGACGGGCCCCACGGGCCGCTTGGCGGGCTTGGGCCCCACGGCGAGCCCGGAAAAGGCCTGAACCATGGCCCGGGCCCTGCGTTGGGGGAGTGCTTGAAAGGCTCCTGGGACGACGAGCGTGACCCGCTCGCGGCCCTCCGCGGAGGAAACCGGGGGCCGTTCGAGGAGTTCGTCCGCAGCGAAGCGGGCACGCTCCTGCGCTTCTTCCAGCGGCATGGCGCCTCGCTGGCGGAGGCGGAGGACCTGGCCCAGGAAGTGTTCCTCAAGTTGTACCGTTCCGCCCCGACCTACAGCGCGCAGTCGCGCTTCTCGAGCTACGTGCTGCGCGTCGCGCGCAACGCGTGGATCGACCGGCGTCGGCGCCGGGCCGTGCGGCCCGAGGGGCCGTCGCTCGACGAGGCCGCAGCGGGGAGCGCGAGCCTGCTCGAAATCCTGCCCGCCACGGGCCCGGAGGTCGGGCGCGGGGCCGAGGTGCGCGAGGAGCGCGAGCGCGTGCAAGCCGCGCTGGCGCACCTGCCGGAGTCCCATGCGGTGGTGGTCGAGCTCGCGCTGGTGCAGGGCCGTCCCTACGCGGAGATCTCCGAGCTGCTCGGCATCCCGGTGGGCACGGTGAAGTCGCGCGTATTCCACGCCCTGCGCAAGCTGCGCGAGCAGCTGGGAGAGGGGCCCCGCTCATGAGCGCGCAGCCTCACATGGACCATCGGAACTTCGACCATCAGCACTTCGATGAGGAGACGCTGCTGGAGGCGGCGCTGGATCCGAGCGCGACCGCGCTGCGGAGCGAGATCGAGCGCTGCGCCGCGTGCGCGGCTGCACTGCACAAGCTCGGCGGCTTCGCGAGCGATCTGCGCTCGCTGCTGCTCGAGGCGCCGGCGGCGGAGTCCAAGGCCGCGCGACGCATCGGGGAGGCCGTGCTGGCGCGCACCACGCGCGAGGACCTCGGTCGCGGTGGCGATCTCAGGCTGGTGCTGCGCTTTGCGGCCGAGCGCGTGCGTTCCTCGCGCGCGCTGCGCTTCGCGGCCGCCCTGCTCGTGGCGCACCTGCTCGCCCTGCCGGTGCTGGCGTGGATCGTGCTGCGCACTCCGCGGCGCACGGGCGAGTTCCAGACGCGCATCGAGACGCCCGTCGAGCCCTTCTTCGAAGGCGAGCGCGAGCGCGAGCCGGAGGTCGAGCCCAGCGTGGCGCTGCCCGAGGGCGAGCCCCGCGCGCTCGAGGTCGGTCCGGGCTCGGACGCAGCCGACTGGCTCGCCGGTGCACGCCGCAGCGAGCTCGGCACCCTCGCGGCAACGGCGCCGACGCCGTGGAGCGAGTCCGCGCCCCAAGAGCCTCTGGCCCAGCTGCTGTGGCTGCGCGCCGCTCTCCTGCACGGCCGCGCGCTGCCCGAGTGGGTCCTCGCGCGCGGGCCCGAGGGCGCCCCGAGCCGCATGGCGATCTGGACCGAGGTGCTGCTCGACCAGTGGGCCAGCTCCGGTGCCCGCCCAGCCCACCTCGACGCGGCGCTCGAGCGACTCGCCGCCCTGCCGGACTTCCAGCGTTCGCGGCTGGTGACCTGCGCCCTGGCGCGAGCCACCGCGGCGGGAGCCCTCGAGGCCGCGGAGCTGGCGCGCTTCGTGCGCAGCAGCTCGGATGCACGGGAGATCGCCCGTCGAGCCGCCCGGGAGTCGCTCGCGGCGCTCCAGCGTGAAGCCCTCGGGGACCACCGCGATCCGGCGCTCGCGGAGCGCGAGGCGGCCCTCGACGCCTGGGGCGCGCCCCGGCGCTAGGGATCCCCGCAGGGGCTGAAACCCCGCCGGGCACCCGCTGTAGGAGGCCTTTTGGCGCGGCCCCGCGGGCCCGCCGTAGTCCCCGCGCACCGGACCCGTTACCCTCCTTCGCCCATGTGGTCCGTTCTCCTCGTCTTGGCCCTTCCGCAGACCGCTCCGACCGCGCAGGCCTCCGTGGAGGAGGCGCCGGCATCCGTGCTCGACCTCACGCTGCTCGAGGCGGCGCGCATCGCCCTTGAGAACGACCTCGGGCTCAAGCTGGCCGAGAACACCGCGGAGGTCTCCCAGTACACCTACGAGGGCAGCTGGGGCAGCTTCGACCCGACCTGGCGCGCCAACGCCGGCTACTCGGACAACGAAAACCGCAACAACAACCCGTTCTTCGGCATCGACAGCATCAGCACCCAGACGCTCGAGGTGGGCACGGGGCTGAACCTGCCGCTCTTGACCGGCGGCGCCGTCGACCTGTCCTTCGAACAGTCGAACACCGACTCGAACTTCGCGCTCTTCCAGCGCTCCGTCTCGCAGCGCGTCGCCTTCAGCTTCAACCAGCCGCTCCTGCGCGGCGGGGGCACGGCCTTCGCGACGAGCACCCAGCGCGAGAACGAGTACCGCCTGCGTCGCCAGATCGAGAGCGTGCGTCAGGCCCGTCAGGACCTCCTGCAGCGCGTGGCGCAGACCTACTGGGACCTCGCCACCGCCATCGAGCAGGCCAAGGTCGCCGACGAGACGCTCGCGCTCGGTCGCGAGCAGTTGACCCAGAACCAGCGGCGGCTCGCCGCGGGCGTCGGTACGGAGGTCGAAGTCCTGCAGGCGGAGACCAACGTCGCGCAGCGTGTCGAGCAGAAGCTCGCCCGCGAAGTGACCGTGCGCGCGGCAGCGGACCGCCTGAAGGGCCTGATGTACCCCGGCACCGATGCGAGCCGCTGGGACCGCGAACTGCGCCCCGTGACGCTGCTTCCGGACACCGATCCGGAGAGCGTCCCCAGCTGGAACGCCGCCTTCGCCGTCGCGCTCGCCGAGCGCTCCGAGCTGCGCCAGCAGATGTTCCAGATCGACGAGAGCGAGGAGCAACTCCTGCGCGCAGGCTCGCTGCGGCGGTCGCAGCTCGATTTCTCGTTCCAGACCTCGAGTGCGGCCATCGAGCAGAACGAGGGCGACGCGCTCGACTCCTCGTTCGGCTGGGAGTACCCGACCTACGCGGCTGCACTCAACTTCAGCGCCCCGATCGGCAATCGCACCGCGCTCAACGCCGAGAAGTCCGCGCGCGCGGCCGTGCGTGCGGCGCGCCTCGCCTACGACCAGCTGGAGTCACAGATCGTCGAGGAAGTGCGCGCCGCCGTGCGCAACACGAACTACTCGATCGAGGCGGTGCGCGCCGCGGCCGCGAGCACGGAGCTCGCCCGCCGCCAGCTCGCCGCCGAGCAGGCGCGCTATCGTGAAGGACTTTCGACGAACTTCCAGGTGCTGGAATTCCAGCAGCAGCTCGCGGAGTCGCTCTACTCCCAGACGCTCGCGCGCGCGAACCTCGCCAAGGCGCTGATCGCGCTGCGCCGCTCGCAAGGCGTGCTCGATCCGGAGCGCTTCGGCCTCTAGTCGTCGGGCGGACCTCAGCCTCGCGCCGATGAGCTTCTTCTCGACTCGCCGCCCTCACCGCGCCTCGGCGCACCGGCAGTCTCCGACCCGATGGGCGCTCCCGATCGCGCTCGCGGCATCGCTGCTGTCGACGAGTTGCTCGGACGAGCGCGCGCCCGTCGAACAGATGTCCACCGCGAGTGCGCTGCCGCTCGCTCAGGACCCGCGCCTCGCGTACTTGCTCTCCCCGGGCACGCGACACGAGCACTACGACGTCGACGCGTCGAACACGCTGGGCATCCTCACGGAGACGCTGGAGCGCGGGCATCGCGATCCCCTGCGCCGTGCGCGCGAGGAGCTCGCCCGCCGCGGATCCGAGGGCATCGCCGTCGCCCGGCGCACGATCGACGCGCACTTCGAGAGTCCCGACGGCGGTGCGCACCTGCGCAATGCGCTCGAGATCGTGCAGCGCAGCGACGAGCCGGCCGCACGCGAGCTGTGCCTGCGACTCTTGCGACACCGCGACGTCGGCCTCGCCGCACTCGCGGCCGCCGCGCTCGAGAAGCACGGCGAGCCGCAGGACTACGAGATCCTGATGGCGTGCTTCGACGCGGCCGATCCGGAGTTCAAGCTGCGCTTCCTGATGGCGGCAGCGAAGCTCGATCCCGTGCGCGCGCAGCGCCAGATCCTCGACTGGATCGACCGCGGCGAGCTCGACGGCATCTGGGACGAGTGCGGCTCGTTGCTCGCGCTCGCGACCGCACCCGACGTCGTCGGTCGACTGAGCCCGCACTGGCCGGCGATGCCGCCGCGCTTCAAGGGCCTGCTGGCCGCTCCCTGCGCGCGCGCCGGAGACGCGGAGGCGCTGGCGTTCCTGCGTGACGATGCGCAGAGCGCGGAGCAGTGGCGCGCGGAATCCGCGGTCACCGCCCTGCAGCTCGCGGAGCTGTACGGCGAGCTCGACGAAGTCGCGCGACGCGGCAAGGTGCCGAGCGCGCGCCTGCGAGCGCTGAACGCGCTCGCCGCGCCCGGCGTCGCCGCGCGCTTCTCCGAGGCCTTCCGCTCGAACCTCAACGCGACGGACGACGGGCTCGCGAACGCTGCGCTCGCGGTGCTCGTGCGCCTGCGCGACCCGAGCGCGATCTCGCGCGCTCTCGCGCTGGTCTCCGGTCAGGACAACGAGGGCCTGCGCACCGCGATGTCGGCGCTGCGCGAGCCGATGCGCGAGGATCCGGAGCTGGCGCGGCGCGTCCTCGCGGCGCTCGAGGAGCGGCGCGCCCCGGAAAGCGGCATGGGCATCGCGGAGCAGATGCGCACGCTGCAGGCGATCGGCCAAGTTCCGCTCGAGGAAGCCGCTCGCAAGCTCGTCGAACGCGCCCGCACGGCGACGGGCGAGGTCTCGGGCATGTCGGCCCGACGCTGGCTCTTCCAGCAGGCCTCGAACGCGGGCCCGGCCGGACAGCTCGTGCTGGCCGCGGAGCTCGAGCGAGCCGACGACGGGCTCGAGCGCCTCGACTTGATCGAGGCCATCTCGGCGTGGGGCGGTCCCGTGGGTCTCGACGTGCTCGCGCGCTTCGTCGAGAGCGAGCGCGCTCGACCGTACGAGATCCTGCTCGCTGCGGAGCGACTGGTGCGCCTCGGAACGGTGGAGCAGGTGGCGCCGCTGCTCAAGCGCGTCACGCTGCGTGTCACGCAGCCGGACGTGCGCGTCGCGCTGCAGGCGCTCCTGTGGCTGAACTATCCGGGTCCGCGCTGACGCGCGCGGTCGGAGGTCACGCTCAGCGCTCGACCAGATCCCGCCACTGCGGGTCGCCGTTGAGCTGCGGAGGAGCGTCCGGTCCGCTCCAGCGGCCTTCGGCGTTGGGGTGAGCGACGAGGTCCTGCGCGGGCGTCCACGCGTAGGCCGAGGTGCCGGTCTTGCGCCACTCCCACGGCCACGCGCGCACGTAGGTCCCGTCGGCTGCGTTGCCGACCTCGAAGAGGTAGCCGTGCCGACGCAGCCGCATGCCGCCGTCGAGGAACTCCACGTCGTCGAGCTGGCGCTTCGCCGTCGGGTCGGACGCGAGCAGGGACTCGATGCTCGGCTTCTCCGCGGCCTGCACCTCGCGCGTCGCGAGGCCGGCGAGACGCTTCACGAGCGCACGCGCATCCTCCTCGTTCTCGCGCAGCGCGAACTCGCGCAGCCGCGGGAGCGAGACGAGCAGGACCACGATGCCGATCGCGACGAGCATGGCCGCGCTGGAGAGCCGCAGGCCGCCGCGGCGAGGAGAGGACACGGTGAGGTTCGAGGTGCGCACGGGAGGATCGTGCCGAAGCGAATGCTAGGCTTCAAGTCATGCGCGCCCCTTCGCTGGAGCGGATGCCCGAGCCTCTGCGGCAGGCCATGCTCGCCGTCGCGCGCTCCCTGTGCGAGCACGGGGCGCAGGCTTGGCTCGTCGGCGGCGCCGTGCGCGACCTCGCCCTCGGTCGCGAGCCCAAGGACGTCGACCTCGCGACGGACGCGCTGCCCGAGCGGGTCGAGCAAGTCTTCCCGCACGCCAAGGGGGTCGGGCGCGCCTTCGGGACCATGCTCGTGGTGCACGACGGCGTCCCGGTGCAAGTCACGACCTTCCGTTCCGAGCGCGGCTACAGCGATTCCCGGCGGCCCGACCACGTCCAGTTCGGTGCCAGCGCCGCCGAGGACGCCGCGCGGCGCGACTTCACCTGCAACGCCCTGTTCCTCGACCCGCTGTCGGGCGAGCTCTTCGACCCCACGGGCGGCCTCGCGGACCTCGAGCATGGAGTCCTGAGGTGCGTGGGGGACCCGGTCGAGCGCTTCCGGGAGGACGGCCTGCGACTCCTGCGCCTCGCGCGCTTCTCCGCCGGGCTCGAGCTCACGCCGGCCCCCGAGACCCTGTCCGGCGCCCGCCAGAGCGTGGCCTCGATCGTGGGCGTGAGCGGCGAGCGGATCCTCGCCGAGCTCGCGACCATCTTCGCGCGCCCGCGGGCCGCCCACGCTCTGGCCCTGCTGCACGACCTCGGAGTGATCGAGCGCGCCCTGCCCGGCCTCGCCGCGAGCGAGATGGAGCGGCGCATCGCCATCGCCGCCCGCATCGAAGATCCGCTCGGGGAGCTCGAGGGACTGTGCGTGCTGTTCTCGCACGAGCTGCTCGACCCGAGGCGAGCGGGGAGTCGCGACGAGCTCGAGCGTCGCCTCGGCTTGCTGCGGCCGTCGCGCGAGCTGCGCCATGGCGTGCAGGAGGCCTGCGAGCTGCTGCTCGAGTTCGAGCGCTGGGCGCAGGCGCCGCCGCGCCGCTCCGAGCTCGTGCGTGCCGCGCGTCGCGCGAGCTGGCCCGCCGCTCTGCGCCTCGGCCTCGCCGCCTGTGCGCAAGCTGGGCGATCGACCGCGGCACTCACGACGGCGCGCTCCCAGCTGACGTCCATCGCCCCGTCCGAGCTGCGGCCGACGCCGCTCCTCGCGGGTCCCGACCTCGCCGCCGCGGGCATCCCGCGCGGCCCGCGCTGGGGCGAACTGCTGTTCGCCGCCGAGACCGCCCAGCTCGACGGCGAGCTCGGCACGCGCGAGGACGCGCTGCACTGGTTGCGCCGGCGCTCCGAGAACAGCTAGCAGACCGTTGAAGGAGTCGCCTGCGCATGGCGCGGCGATCCTCTTCGAGGCGGAACGCGACGCTGGAACGGCGGACACGGCCTGCGCATCTGCGGAGCACGGCCCGAAGAGCGTGAAGGAGCCACGGCGCAGAGCGCGCAGCAGCCGAGTGCTGGTTCGACGGGCTGCCCGCTAGGTCGGCGGGAACAGCTTCCTCAACGCGACCGCGAGCGGAAAGCCGCACAGGCTCACGGCCGCCACCGTGAAACCCACTCGGCCGGTCACGAGCAGCTGCACGCCGTCGACGTCGACCGGGCGCTGCGGAATCGAGCCCAAGGCCGCGAGTGCGCTGAAGACGAGCAGGCGCCGCAGGCCAAGTCCAGTGGCGCGCCCCGCGTCAGCGCGTGTCAGCGCTCCCCTTCGCAGCGCCTCGCGCACGAGCGCGAGGACAGCGAGCGAGGCGAGTCCTAGAGGCAGCACTTGGGGCGCGACGACTCCCTCGGTGGCGTGCAGGCAGGGCAGGGCGAGCAGCACCGCGCTCGCCGACAGGAGGCCGATGCGCGGCGTCGAACCCACCGCAGCATCGCTCTCCGCGTCCTCGAGTCGTGCGACGGCCGACACGCTCGCCACGTACGCGAAGTACAGACCCGCGAAGAGGGGAGCGAAGTCGGGTCGCAGCTCCGCGTATCCGAGTCCGAGCTCGCGCGCGACGAATACGCCGAAGCCCAGGTTGGCGGCGCGACAGGCGCCGAGCAGGAACGGGCCGCGCAGGGGGCCGCGACCGACGAAGTCGTAGGCCACGACCAGCGCCGCGAGCCCCGCCATCCACAGCGCGGCGCGCGGCGTGACCAGCGCGGCCAGCGCCACGGCCGCGCAGATCAGGAGCAGCCCGACGACGAGCGCGGTGCGAGCCGAGATCGAGCCCGACGGGATGGGCCGGTCCGGCCGCGCGACGCGATCCTCGTCGCGATCGGCCCAGTCGTTGAGCACCATTCCGCCGTGGTACACGCAGGCCGAGGCCGCGAGCGCGAGCGACGCCTCGCGCGCCTGCGGAAACGCGCCCGCACCGCCGAGCACGAGTCCCGCGGCGACATCCGCGAGTGCGGACGGCGCGAGAGAGAGCCGCGCGAGCCGTCCCCAGGCGAGGAAGCGCGCTCCCGCGCTCACAGGCTCGCGACGCGCATCACGTCGTTGTAGGTGACGTACACGAGCAGGGTCAGGATCAGCACCATGCCGACCACCTGGCTGTAGCCGTGAACGCGCTCGGAGACCGGCGAGCCCTTGAGCTTCTCGATCACGAGGAACAGGAGATGCCCGCCGTCGAGCAGCGGCACTGGCAGCACGTTGATGAACGCGAGGTTCACGCTCAGCATGCACAGGAAGAAGAACAGCTTGGCGAGGCCGAGCTCGGCCCAGCTGTAGGCGTACACCCCGATCGAGATGATGCCGCCCATGTGCTTGCTCGAGACCTGACCGAGCACCATGCGCTTGAGCATCAGCCAGCTGTCGGTCGCGAACTTGAACGTGGCTTGCACGCCGACGACGATCGCTTCGGAGAGCGAGTCCGCGCGGTAGGTGTAGAGCGCCTCGCGCTGTCCGAAGCCGTAGTCCGGCGCGGACTGCGGGCCCGGCGTCACCTGCAGTTCCAGCGTCTCACGCGCGCCATCCGCGCCCTCGCGCAGGACCTTGAGCGTCACGCTGCGCTGCTCCGCGGCCACGCCCTGCACGAGCGGGAGGAAGTCCGACTCCCAGTCCGAGAGCTCCACGCCATTGGCGGAGAGCAGCCGATCGCCGTCCTGCAGCGTGCCGGCGGCAGCCGAGCGCGGCGCGACGACGACTTCGCACTGCGTCACGTTGGGCGCCAGCGCGACGTCGCGCGCGAACGCCAGCGCGGCGGCGGAGTCGAGCGCATCACCATGCAGCGTCACGCGCTCGCCATTCCGGTCGACCTCGATCACCAGCGGGGCGCCGGGCAGCGTCGCGAGCGCGAGATCGTTGCGCTGCAGGATGCGCCGACCGTTGGCGCGCACGATGCGATCCCCGGCGAGCAGGCCGAGCTTCGCCGCCGTGCTGCCCGCGCGCACTTCGCGCACGATCGAGAGCGCCGGCAGGAGCCCGAGCACGCGCTTGGACTCGTTGGTGCTCCACTCCGGCTCGATCGAGACCTCGCGCTCGACGCCGTCGGCGCCGGACACGCGCAGGCGCAGCGGAGTTCCCGCGCGCGTCGCGATCTCGAGGGACTCCTCGAGCGAGAAGCCCGAGGGGACGCCGACGACCGCCACGATGCGATCCGCATCCGAGAGCCCAGCGCGCGCGGCGGCGGACTCCGCCGGCACGAGGATCGCGCCCGCCCGGTCGGCCCCGGGCGCTACGCCGATGGTCGCGAGCCCAAGGCGCTCGTCGTAGGCGGGCTCGATCGCGACGCGCCGCGGCGCGGCCTCGCCGGGGCCCTGCACCAGCAGCGACGAGTCGCCCGGCGGCGCCAGCGCGATCTCCTGCGCGATGTACTCGAAGCTCGCGATCTTCGCTCCGTTGACCTCGAGAATGCGCGTGCCCGGCTCGAGCCCGGCGCGCCAAGCGGGGCTGCCCGGGGCGATGGAGCCGACGACCGGCTCGTTGAACTTCACGCCGTGGAACATCACGAGCGGCAGCACGATGGCCGCGAACACCATGTTCATCAGCACGCCGCCCGAATAGATGAAGAAGCGCGCGCCGACCGACTTGGTGTGCAGCTCGTCGCCGAGCGGCTTCGAGCCCGGTTCGACGGAGTCCTCGCCCGCCATGCGCACGTAGCCGCCGAGCGGCAGCATCGCGACCTGGTAGAGCGTGTCTCCGCGCCGCACGCCGAACAGCTTGGGCCCGAAGCCGAGGCTGAAGGTCTCCACGCGCACCTTGCACAGGCGCGCGGCGATGAAGTGGCCAAGCTCGTGCACGAAGATCACCAGCCCGATGCCGATGGCCATCTGCAGCAGGCGCGAGAGCGATTCGAATTCCATGGGATCTCAGCGGGCCGCGGGCGGGGACAGGCGCTCGATCTCGGCGCGGGCAAGGGCGCGCGCATCGGCGTCGGAGGCCAGCATGGCCCCGATCCCGCCCGTCCGCGCCGGGCGGCGCTCGAGGGCGAGGCGATTGATGCGCTCGATGTCGGTGAAGCGGATGCGACGCTCGAGGAAGGCCTCCACGGCGACTTCATCGGCCGCGTTCAGGACCGCTCCGGAGTCGCCGCCTTGCTCGATGGCGCGGAAGCCGAGCGCGAGCGAGGGGAACAGGGCCGGGTCGACCGGCTCGAACGTGAGCTTCGAAAAAAGGCCGAAATCGAAGCCGCGCAGCGGCGCGTCGACGCGCTCGGGGTGATGCATGCAGTAGTGCAGCGGCCCCTTCATGTCGGGCGGACCGAGCTGCGCGAGCACGCTGCCGTCGACGAACTCGACCATCGAGTGCACCACCGACTGGCGATGGATCACGACCTCGATGCGCGCGCGCTCGAGACCGAAGAGGTGGTGCACCTCGAGCACTTCGAGCGCCTTGTTCATCAGCGTCGCCGAGCCGATGGTGATGCGCCGGCCCATGGTCCACGTCGGGTGGCGCAGTGCCGCCTCGGGTCCCACCGCGGCGAGATCCTCCGGGCGCGCGTCGCGGAACGGACCACCGCTGGCGGTGAGCAGCACGCGCCGCACGCGCGAGACATCGTCGCCCCCGAGGCACTGGAAGATCGCGCACAGCTCGCTGTCGACCGGCAGGATGCGCCCGCCGCGCGAGCGCGCGAGCGCCATCAGCTCCTGACCGGCGACCACCAGCGATTCCTTGTTGGCGAGCGCGAGTCGCTTGCCGCGCTCGAGCACCGCGCGCGACGGCTCGAGCCCGCGCGCGCCGACGATTCCGTGCACCGCGAGCTCGTAGTCCGCGCGCTCGCACAGCTCGACCGCCGCACGCTCGCCCGACAGGACCTCGACGCTGCGCGGCAGGGCCGCGCGAGCCCGCTCCGCGGCCTCGGGGTCGGACAGGGCCAGCCAGTGCACGCCCAACTCGCGCGCTTGGGCGACGGCGCGCTCCCAGTTGGCCCCGGCGGCCAGTCCGGCCACGGAGAAGGCCCCCGGGCTCGCGCGCACGACGTCGAGCGTCTGGGTGCCGATCGAGCCGGTGCTGCCGAGGACGACGAGGGAGCGCATCTGGGGCGGGTTGGGGCGGCGCCCCTTCTGGCCCTCGCGCTCGCCCGAAAGGCGCGTCGATTGCCTGCGATTGCGGCGCGCCGGTAGTCTAGGACGCCGATCGGGGTGGTGGAACAGCGCCCCGCACCCCGATGAGCGCCCGCATCGCCCGCCATTGCCCGCAGTGCGGCTCGCCCCTCGCGCGGGCCGTGGTGGAGGGCCGCGAGCGCAGCCGCTGCCCCGACTGCAGCTTCGTCCTGTACGAGAACCCCGCCTGCGCCGTGGCGGCGCTGGTGGTCGACGCGGCCGGCCGGGTGCTGCTCGTGCGCCGCGCCCTGGACCCCTGCAAGGGCGACTGGGCGCTCCCGGCGGGCTTTCAGGAGATCGACGAGCAACCGGCGCAGACCGCCGTGCGCGAGGTCTTGGAAGAGGCGGGGATCGAGATCCGGCCCCAGTCCGTGTTCGACCTGTTCCTCGTGGCCCAGCCGGGCCGCCGGGCGGTGACCTTGGCGGTCTACCTGTGCGCGCACGCGAGCGGGGAGCCCGTGCCGGGCGACGACGCCCTCGAGGCCCGCTTCTTCGACCTCGACGCGCTGCCCCCGAACATCGCCTTCGACAACCGCGAGCGGATCCTCTCGCATCTGCGCGCCGATCCTCGTTACCTTGCCTGCACCACCATGAGCACCCAATCGACCGGCGGCACGCGCTCGATCTCCTACAAGGACTCGGGCGTCGACATCGAGAAGAAGTACGGCGCCGTCGAGCGCGCCACGGACGCGATCCGCAAGACCTTCACCAAGGGCGTGGTGGGGGACATCGGCAACTTCGGCGGCCTGTTCGACCTCGGCCGCGCCGGCGTCGGACAGGGCATGCTCGTGGCGAGCGCCGACGGCGTCGGCACCAAGCTCGAAGTCGCCAAGCGCGCCAAGGTCTACCACACCGTCGGGCGCGACCTCGTCAACCACTGCATCAACGACATCCTCGTGCAGGGTGCCCGTCCCCTGTTCTTCATGGACTACGTGGCGGTGGGCAAGATGGAGCCCGAGGTCGTGGCCGAGCTGATCCGCGGCTGCGCGGAGGGTTGCAGCGAGAATGCCGTCGCGCTGCTCGGCGGCGAGACCGCGGAGATGCCGGGCCTGTACGCAGTGGGCGACTTCGACCTCGCCGGCTTCATCGTCGGCATCGTCGATCCCACGAAGCTGCTCGATGGCAGCCGCGTGCGCCCCGGACAGGTCGTGCTCGGCCTCGCTTCGGCGGGCCTGCACACCAACGGCTACTCGCTCGCGCGCAAGATCCTGTTCGACCACAAGGGGCACGCCGTCGATGCCCGTCCCGCCGAGCTCGGCGGCCAGTCGGTGGGGGAAGCGCTGCTCGCCGAGCACCGCTCGTACCTGAAGCTCCTGTGGCCGCTGCTCGAGCAGGGCAAGATCGCCGCCATGGCCCACATCACGGGCGGCGGACTCGTCGACAACCTGCCGCGCGTGCTCGGCTCGAGCGACGCGGTCCTCGACCGCACCTCGTGGCCGGTCCCGGCGCTGTTCCGCTACCTGTGCGAGGCCGGCAACGTCGACGCGGAAGAGCGCTACCAGGTGCTCAACATGGGCATCGGCATGGCGCTGATCGTCGACGCCGCCGACGTGGCCGCCGTGGGGAACCACTTCCGCGCGGTCGGCGAGCCGTTCTTCACGATCGGCCGCATCGAGGCGGGCAGCGGCATCGTGCGCTGGTCGCGCTGAGCGCCCGCTTCGCAAACCCAATCCTTGCAGGATCCGCTGTTCTCCCGCCGGAAGGGCCCGAGGACGACGATCTGGCCGCTGGAACATCGGCCTTCTCGAAGCCAAGCTAGGGCTCGCGGCCGGTCCGGCTGCAACCTCGCCCCCCGTGCGGGCTACCTTCCGAACATGACCCACTCGCTCCTCCGCAGCGGCGCCCTGCTCCTCTCGCTCCTCGTCCTCGCTCCCGCCCCGGCGTTGCGCGCCCAGACGGGCGAGCTGCCGGAAAAGGAGCAGCAGGCGCTGGGCAAGATCCTCGGCAAGTTCCTCGGTGCCAAGGCCGGCGACAAGGACAAGGAGAAGGCGCGCGTCGACTTCGGCAAGAAGCTCGAGGAGCTCGGCAAGAAGAAGGGCTTGAAGGAGACCAGCGAGGCCCACGTCGCCGCGCTCGGGCTCACCGCGGACCTCGGTCGCGCGCTCTACTTCGCCAGCGAGTACAAGCTCAACCTGCGCGGCGGCAAGCCGATCAGCGAGGAGCTCGCGCAGGTCCCCAAGACCAACTACGCACTCTCGCTCCCGTCGACCTATCGCCCGGGCGGTGCTCCGCTGCCCCTGATCCTCGCCATCCCCGAGTTCAAGGACGGCAAGCCGGTGACGCCTTCGGAGTTCCTCACGGCGCACCTGACCGAGCAGGAGATTCGCGAGGGCGCGGCGATCGCCGTCGTGCCCATGCCCGCGAACAAGGACGACTGGAACCTGCTCAAGGAAGACCGCAGCGGCGGCATCGCCATGGTGATGTTCACCTGGGGCGACGTGATCGGGAAGGTCGGCATCGACGCCAACCGCATCTACCTCTACGGTCGCGGCACCGAGGCCGTGACGGCGGCCATGCACGTCGCGACGCGCTATCCGCACCGCTTCGCGGGCCTGATCGGCATGAGCGGCGACGCCGCCGCCGACATCGCGCCGACGAACTTCGGCAACCTGCCGACGTTCTTCGCCGCCGCGGGCAGCAACGCGAGCACCTTCGAGGCCAAGGCCAAGGAGCTCGGCTACGGCAATTGCACGCTGAAGGCGGACGGGACCGCCGTCGACGCCTGGGCGTGGATCGGCAAGACCGCGCGCGTGCCCAACCCGCTCAAGGTCACCTTCCAGCCCGGCGACCCGTTCCCCGACCGCGCCTACTGGGTGCGCATCCCGGCCACGGCGGGCCTCGCTTCGCCGGTGGTGGCGGAGGCCGATCGCGCCACGAACACGGTCAAGGTCAAGGTGCCCGACGTGCGGCAGGTCACGCTGCTCTTCAACGCCGAGCTGATCGACTTCGGCAAGCCGGTCAACATCGAGATCAACGGCAAGCTGCGCACGGAGAAGATCGTGCCGTCGGTCGACGACATGCTCGGGCTCCTGCCCCAGAGCGACAACGGCCGCGTGTACGTGACGCAGCGCACCTACGAGGTCACGCAGTAGCTCCTCGGCGCCCACGGAGCGGCGCGGGAAGGCAAGGCCTGTGCAGCGTCCGAGCGCGAGCCCGATCCTGTTCGTAGCGGGCGCCGCCGGCGCCTGCACGATGGCCGTCGAGTTGGCGGCCGTGCGGCTGCTCGCGCCGTGGTTCGGCACCAGCTCGCGCGTGTGGACCAACGTCATCGGGGTGATCCTGCTGGCGCTGTCCGTGGGCTACCTGCTCGGGGCGCGCCTCGCATCGTCCCAGCGGCCTCGGCGCGCGCTCGGCTGGACGCTGCTCGCCGCGGCGCTGTGGACCGCGTGGCTGCCATTCCTCGCCGGTCCGGTGTGCCGGCTGTTCCTGCCCGACGGACTCGGCCTCGACCGCGCCATCGAGCTGTGGACGTGGGGGAGCTTGGCCTCGACCTTGGTGCTGTTCCTGCCGGCGGCCCTGTGCCTCGGCTGCGTCGGCCCGCTCGCGCTCGAGGCCGTGCAGCGCGCGGACGGCTCGAGCGCGGGCTCCGCGGGCGGGCGCGTGCTCGGCTGGTCGACGCTCGGCAGCCTGATCGGCACGTTCGTCACGACGCACGTGCTGGTGCCGTGGCTCGGCCTCTCGTGGACCTTCCTCGGTGTCGCCGCGCTCCTGTTCCTGCTCGGAGCCGCGCTCGCCCTGAGCGAGCGCAGCCGCGCGTCGGCGGCTCTCGGTCTCCTCGCCCTCGGAGCCGCAGGAGGACTCTCGCGGCTGGAGCGCGGCGCTCCTCCCACCGGGGTGACCGTGCTCGAAGAGCGCGAGAGCGCGTACCAGAGCGTGCGCGCAATCGAGGACCGGCGCTGGGGCGAGCCGGTGCGCCTGCTGCAGGTCAACGAAGGACTCGACTCGTTCCAGTCCGTGTGGAAGGCGCAGCCGGGGCTCCTCGGTCCGGGCTACTACTACGACCTGTTCGCCCTGCCCGCGTGGTGGGGCGGTGCGCGCGGGCGCTGGAAGGTCGCGGTGCTCGGCCTCGGAGCCGGAACCACGTGCCGGGTGCTGCGTGGGGCGAGCCCCGAAGGCGTGGAGCTCGAGATCGTCGGTGTCGAGCTCGATCCGGTCGTGGTCGAGCTCGGGGAGCGCCACTTCGGCCTCGATGCGAGCCGCGAGCGCGTGATCTCCGGCGTCGACGCGCGCGCGGCCCTGCGCACGCTCGAGCGCGACTTCGACCTGATCGTGCTCGATGCCTACGCGCGGCAAGTGGAGATCCCGTTCCACCTCTCGAGCGAGGAGGCGCTCGCGGAGATGCGCACGCACCTCGCGCCCGGTGGATGGATCGCGCTCAACGTCGGCGGCTTCGGCTTCGACGACCCGGTGGTCGCAGCGCTCTCCGGAACGCTTGCGCGCGCCTTCGGCGCCGGAGTCGGCTACCGCGTCAGCGCCTCGCGCAACTTCGTGCTCTTCGCGCGCCACGGCGGCAACGTGCCGGTGCCGGAGGACGCGGGATTCTGGTTCGAAGGCCCGGTGGGGGAGGCGCTCCTGCCATCGCTCTCCGTGCGCGGCTCGTGGTCGCGGCTCCAGCCCTGCAGCGACGCGCTCACCCTGCGTGATGACCGCAACCCGATCGACGAGCTGCAGATGCAGTCTCTGGAGCAGGCCCGTGCGCGCCTCGCCGCTGGTCGCTAGCGCGCTCGCGCTCGCGCTGTGCGCGCCGACCGCGCGCGCGCAGGCCGAAGGCGTCGCCGAAGCCTTCGCCGAGGGTCGCTACGACCTCGCGCTGGAGGCTGCCGAGGGGCTCTCGGATCCCGTGCTCGCCGCGGAGTGGCGCTTTCAGGTCCTGCATGCCGCTGGGGACCTGTCCGGTGCGCTCGCAGCCGCGCGCGCCGGGCTCGTTCTCGCGCCCCAGCATCCGCGCCTCACCCAGAACGCCGCCAACGTCGCGCTGACGCTCGGCGAGGGCGAACTCGCCCTGCAGTTCTGCGATGGATGGCAGCGCGCGCTCGAAGCGACCGGCGACGAAGCGCAGAGAGCCGCGGGCCTCGAGCGTCTCGCGCGCTATCGAGCGAACGCCAACGAACTTCTCGCGCTCGACGCAGCCGCGCGCTCGGCGACCACGCGAGCACGCGTGACCGCGCTCGCGCTGCTCGCGGCCGCGCTCGTCGCTCTGTGGCGTCTCGCGCGCCCCGTGGCCGTGCCGAACGCACGCTGAGAGACGAGCCAGCGGTTCGCGGCACGAAAGCGCCCGGGCCGACGCACCTTGCGATGCGTCGGCCCGGGCGTGAAGGCGAGCGACTCGAACTAGAGGATGTCGAGGATGCCCGTACCGGCAGACGGCGACGTCAGGGTCGGCGTGTTCGCGCGGTAGTTGATGTTGACCGAGATCTTCGTGTTCCAGGGCAGCATTTCCTTGTCGGCGACGATGCCCAGCGCCGCGGCGGCGAAGCCACGGGCGTTGTCGGTCTTCTGCTTGTCCTGCATCAGCGTGATGAGCGAGTCGATCGAGCGCGCATCGCCGATGAAGCCGAGCGCCGAGCTGATCGCGGCCTGCGAAGCGAGGCCCTGGGCCTCGCCGAGCATCTTGACCAGCGACTGCACGGTCGTCTTGTCGCCCATCAGGCCGAGGCCGATGGCAGCGGACTTGAGCAGGTCGGGACGGTACTTCGACTTGGCGAGGATGGCCTGGATCTGGTCGATCGCGGCGCGATCGTTGACCAAGCCGAGCGCCACGGCCGTATAGCCGCGGGCCTCGTCGTCGGAGACGCTGTCGAGCTTCTCGCGCAGCAGTTCCTTGGCGTCCTGATCCTGCATGATGCCCAGCGAGACCGCGAAGGCGCCGACTTCCATCGGCTGCTTCGCGTCCTTGAAGGCGCTGCGCACCGCGAGCTTCATGTCGCTCGAGGTCGGTTGCTTGGCGTCGGCGAGCGCGCGCTCGAGGACACCGATCGAGAGACCAGCCCAAGCGCGATACACGCTCTTGCCCTTATCGAGCTGCTCGGCGAGGAAGAGGCGGATGTTCTCGTCCTTCTTCTTGCCTTCGAGGCCGAAGGTGGGAGCCGTGCCGGTGCCCGGACGACCACCGATCTGCGCGATCGCGATGGCGGCGAAGTTGCGCGCCATCTGGTCGGCGAGCTCCTCCTTGACCTCCATCAGCTGGCGGCGGATCTCGACGTCGATCTTCTCGTCGTCGCAGTCACCGATCTGGCCGAGCGCGAGGATGCAGCTCTGCTTGATCTCGTTCTCCGCCTTGGACAGCTTGTCCATGTCGGTCACGAAACGCGTCGCCACGGCCTCGCGGACCGGGTTCTTGCCATCGGCGTTGGCCGGCACGCCCTGCATCAGGTTGCCGACAGCGCGCGGAGCGTGAGCGCGGACGAGGAAGGTGTTCTTCTCGTCCTGGTAGTACGACATCAGCCACGCGATCTGGTCGAAGCGATTCTTGAGCTCCGCCGGGCGGGCAAAGCCGTTCTTCGCATCGATCGGGGTCGCGAGCGCCGCTTCGTCGATCTGCATGGGCACGAGGCCCATGGCGACGATGCAGGCCACCGAGACGTCGTAGTTGCCGACCTGCTTCGCCGGACCGTCCGCCATCTTGGCGAGCGCGTTGGCGATGTTCTTCTTGTTGCCTTCGTCGGCCGCGCGAGCGCCGATCAGGCCGAGGCCGTACGCCGCGAACGCGCGGTTGCGGAAGTTGACCTTGCCCGAGAGCTTCGGCAGCGAGGCGTCGATCTTGGCGATCGCCTCGTTGGCCTTGGCGACATCATCGTTGAGGATGCCGATCAAGAGCTCGATGTTCGCCGGCGACTCCGAGCCGAGGATGCCGAGGCCGAGCGCCGCGGTCTCCGCGACTTCCTGCGTCGAGTCGCCGAGGAAGCGGATCAGCTCGACCGCCATCTCGGACTGGCCACCCTCGGCCTTGGGGTCGTCGCCGATCTTGGCGAGGGCCACCATCGCACCGGAGAGGATGTTGTTGTTGCGCTCTTCCTTGAGGATGCGCTTGAGAGCGGGCACCACCTTGCCGCGGATCACTTCCTGCGACGGGCGCATGGTGTCCTTGGCCGTGCCCTGCTCGCCGGCGCCGACGAAGAAGTCGTCCGAGCCCGTGACGATGCCGCCGGCCTGCACGGCCGCGCGCAGGTTCAGGTACGGCTCCTTGTTGAAGCCCCACCAGAACTGCCACACCGAGAGGTCGGGACCCGAGTCGCCGCCGCCGCCCTGCGTGCGCGGGCCGGTCGGGGCCGCAGGCGCGCCACCGGGAGCTCCCGGAGTGCCCGGTCCAGGCGTCGTCGGACCGCCCGGTCCGGGAGTCGTGGGGCCGCCGGTGCCGGGCGTGGCGGGACCGCCGCCCGTGCCGCCACCGCCGCCAGCGGGAACGGTGTCGCCCGGGCCGCGGTAGGTGCCGCCGTGACCGTAGGAGGTGCCGGTCAGGGAGACGGCGCTGCCCGTGATCAGGGCAGCTGCGATCAGGATGTTCTTCATGTGGACCTGTCGGACAGAGAGGTGAGGGAGTCCGTGGATGGATGCCCAATGTGACGGGCACACCGTGATAGGGCAAGGGGTGTGCCGGGCTACCGCCCGAGCCCACCGATTTCCCCGACCGGCCACGCGGGACGGCTTGGGAACCGCTGGAAGGAGGGTGGGGGAGAGAGCCGCTCGCCGCCACGAGCGCAGCCCAGCGGGCTCGCGTTCCGGCGGCGTAACAGGGTGTTGCGTTCCGAGGGACTCTTTGGCGAGCGCAGGTCACGCGGACCTGCTCGCGAAAGCACCCCCTCGGGCGTTCTGGGAGTGCTCCTAGAAGCCCCCGGCGGATTCCTTCTCCGGGCGCGCCGTGAGGGAAGCTCCGAGGTACTCCTTGTTCAGGCGGGCGATGTTCTCGACGGAGATGCCCTTGGGGCAGGCCGCCTCGCACTCGTAGATGTTCCCGCAGTTGCCGAAGCCCTCCTTGTCCATCTGCTCGACCATGGCCAGCACACGCCGGCGGCGCTCGGGCTGGCCCTGGGGCAGGAGCGAGAGGTGGGAGATCTTGGCGCCGACGAAGAGCATCGCCGCCGCGTTGGGGCAGGCGGCCACACACGCGCCACAGCCGATGCACGCCGCGGCGTCCATGGCGAGGTCGGCGTTCTCCTTCGGGATCGGGATCGCGTTGGCGTCCTGCGGCGAACCGGTGTTCACCGACACGAAGCCACCGCGGGCGATGATGCGGTCGAAGGCCGAGCGATCGCAGACGAGGTCGCGCACGATCGGGAACGCCTTCGCGCGGAAGGGCTCGATGTAGATCGTCTCGCCGTCGTGGAAGCGCCGCATGTGCAGCTGGCAGGTCGCGGTCTCGCGGTCGGGCCCGTGGGCCTGACCGTTGATCACGAGGCTGCAGCTGCCGCAGATGCCCTCGCGGCAGTCGTGGTCGAAGGCCACCGGCTCGCGGCCCTCGCGCAGGAGCTGCTCGTTGAGCTGGTCGAGCATCTCGAGGAACGAGCAGTGCTCGGAGATGCCGTGCAGCGAGTAGGTCTCGAAGTGGCCTTCGGCCTCGCGGTTCTTCTGGCGCCAGACGTGCAGCGTCAGGTTGAGGCCGCCGTGGTTGTCGTGTCCGCCGCTCACTTGTAGCTCCTCTGGGTCAGCTTGACCTCTTCGAACGTCAACGGCTCCTTGTGCAGGTTCCAGCTCATGGCCGGACCGTCGCCCGCGTGCTGCCACGCCGCGACATAGGCGTAGTTGGCGTCGTCGCGCAACGCTTCGCCTTCCGGCGTCTGGCTCTCCTCGCGGAAGTGCCCGCCGCAGGACTCGCGCCGGTGCTCGGCGTCGATCACCATCAGTTCGGCGAGCTCGATGAAGTCGGCGACGCGGCCAGCCTTCTCGAGTTCCCGGTTGAGTTCCTCGCCCGAGCCGAGCACGCGCAGGTTCTGCCAGAACTCGGCGCGCAGGCCCCGGATCGTGGCGAGCGCGGACTTGAGGCCCTTCTCGCTGCGGGCCATGCCGCACTGGTTCCACATCACGAGACCGAGCTCGCGGTGGAAGTCGTCGGCGCTGCGCTTGCCGTCGATCGAGAGCAGCTTGCCGACGCGCCCCTGCACGTCGCGCTCGGCCGCGGCGAAGCTCGGGTGATCGGTCGAGACCGCGCCGAGCTTGCGCCCCGCGAAGTGCGAGCCGATCGTGGCCGGGATCACGAAGTAGCCGTCCGCGAGGCCCTGCATCAGCGCGCTCGCGCCGAGGCGGTTCGCGCCGTGGTCGGAGAAGTTGGCCTCGCCGAGCACGAACAGGCCCGGGATGGTGCTCTCCAGGTTGTAGTCCACCCACAGGCCGCCCATGGTGTAGTGCACGGCCGGGTAGATGCGCATCGGGACCTTGTAGGGGTCGTCCGCCGTGATGCGCTCGTACATCTGGAACAGGTTGCCGTAGCGCTCGCGGATGCGCGCGGCACCGTCGCGGGCGATGGCATCGCGGAAGTCGAGGTACACCGCCATGCCGGACTCGCCGACACCGCGGCCCGCGTCGGCCATCTCCTTCGCGCGGCGCGAGGCGATGTCGCGCGGCACGAGGTTGCCGAAGCTCGGGTAGATGCGCTCGAGGTAGTAGTCGCGCTCGGCCTCGGGGATCAGGTCCGGCGAGCGGCGATCACCCTTCGACTTCGGCACCCACACGCGGCCGTCGTTGCGCAGGCTCTCGCTCATCAGCGTGAGCTTCGACTGGTAGCTGCCGCTGACCGGGATGCAGGTCGGGTGGATCTGCGTGAAGCACGGGTTGCCGAACAGGGCACCGCGCTTGTGGGCGCGCCAGATCGCGGTGGTGTTCGAGAACTTCGCGTTGGTCGAGAGGAAGAACACGTTGCCGTAGCCGCCGGTCGCGAGCAGCACCGCATCCGCGGCGTAGCGCTCGATCGCGCCGGTGGTGAGCTCGCGGGCGATCACGCCGCGCGCGACGCCATCGACCACCACGAGATCGAGCATCTCGCGCCGCGCGTGCAGCGTGATCTTGCCGAGACCCACCTGGCGCATCATCGACTGGTAGGCGCCGAGCAGGAGCTGCTGGCCCGTCTGTCCGCGCGCGTAGAACGTGCGCGAGACCTGCGCACCGCCGAACGAGCGGTTGTCGAGCAGGCCGCCGTACTCGCGCGCGAACGGCACGCCCTGCGCGACGCACTGGTCGATGATCGACGTCGACACCTCGGCGAGGCGATGGACGTTGGACTCACGGGCGCGGTAGTCGCCGCCCTTGACCGTGTCGTAGAACAGGCGGCGCACCGAGTCGCCGTCGTTGGGGTAGTTCTTCGCGCCGTTGATGCCGCCCTGCGCGGCGATCGAGTGCGCACGACGGGGCGTGTCGTGGATGCACAGGACCGTCACCTTGTAGCCCAGCTCGGCGAGCGAGGCCGCGGCGGACGCGCCGGCGAGGCCCGTGCCGACGACGAGCACGTGGAACTTGCGCTTGTTCGCGGGGTTGACGAGCTTGAGCTCGAAGCGGTGCTTCGACCAGCGCTCCGACATGGGCCCGGTGGGGCACTTGGAGTCGAGGATCGGCGTGGTGGGGGTGGTCATGGTGAGTCGCTCCGCTCAGTTCCAAGGCCACTGCCCGCCGGTGGCGAGCAGCAGGACGGGGAAGGACGCGAACAGGACCGCGATCGCGACGGCGAGCACGCGGCCGATCACGAGGATCGCCGGCGCGTAGCTCGGGTGCCGGAAGCCCAGCGTCTGGATCGCGCTCTGGAAGGCGTGCCACAGGTGCACGCCGAGGAAGGCCATGCTCACGAAGTAGATCGCGCCGCCGACGGGGCTCGAGAGGCGCTCGACGACCAGCGCGGCGAGGCCCTGCTCGCTGAAGTCCGCCATGCGGAAGTCGATGATGTGGATCACGAGGAACACGAGCACCACGAGGCCCGTGATCGACATGGTCATCGAAGCGAAGGTGCGGTTGCCCTTGGGCGCGAGATCCTTGTAGCGCGAGGGACGCGCCTCGCGGTTCTCGAGGATGGCGCGCATCCCGAGGGCGATGTGGACCCCGAACAGCAGCACGAGTCCGAGCTCCGCGAGCAGCTTCACCGGCCCGAGAGCCTCGAGCTGGGCCGCGTAGGCGTTGAACTTGGCGCCGTCCGAGTCGGCGTACAGGGTCAGGTTGCCCACGACGTGGGCGATCAGGAAGAGGATCAGGAGAAGGCCAGTGACGGCCATCAACGACTTCTTGCCGATCGACGAGCGCAGGAAGGCTCCGAAGCGGCTGAACATCCGTGCGGTCTCCAGACGGTTGGCGGTCGGGCGCGCCCTGCAGCCACGAGCTGCAGGCCCACGCCGACGGGCCTTGGACCGTAGCCAACGGCGCTGTCGCGCTCAACGGGCAGCGCGCAAAAACGCTCGCCCAAGCCCCGAAGGCATGGCAGGAAGATTGCGCTCGCGTAGAGTGCCCAGTCGTGTACGCACTCGCTCGCATCTGGCTCGTCTGCGCAGACGACTTGCCGCTCTCGGCCGACGCGGTCGAGCTGCTCGCGCGCCTGCGCCCGCGGGCGTGGCTTCGCGAGCCGGCTCTCGCTGCACATGTCGCGACACAGGCGGCGCGCATGCTCGGAACAGCGACGGACGAGTGGGGCGAATGTGCGCTCGAGGATCGGAGCCTGCGCAGCATCGCGGACCGACATCCGGCCGAGTCGGTCGCGATCCTCGTTCCGCGCCAGCGCGCGCTCGACCTTCTGGGCCGAGCCCTCGAACTCTCCGAACTCAGCCAGCTCGAGCGCGTGCGCTTCGAGTTGTGCGCGCTCGACTGGCCGCAGAGCGCCGATCGCGAGGGCCGGCCGGCCCTGATCGGCATCGACCTCGACTGGCTGCCACCGCCGCCGCCGCGGACGCGCGCCAAGTTCCCCGGCGGGCCCGGATCCGCGCCGGCGAACCGCTAGCGTGCCGCGGGCCTGGCCCGGCGCGACGGCTGGCTCCCCCGCCCGGAACGGCCTAGGAAGTCGCATTTAGGCCTCGCCCGACGGCGACGCACCTCGGCGGTCAGCGGGCCCGACGCGCGCCGCGAGCTCCGCGCGCGCAACTAGGCGCCGTTCGACTCGCCCGCACGGCGGCGGTGCATGAGCAGCCGCCAACTGCTCTCGAAGCAGTCCTCGCCACGTTGATTGCGGACCACCACGGACCACTCGACCCAGCCGCGGCGCGGCGCAGGCTCGGGATCCAGCGCGTGGACCACGATGCGGGCCTCGATCGTGTCGCCGGGACGGACCGGACTGACGAACCTGCCGCTGACGCCTTGGACGGCGACGACCGTGCCCTCGAAGAGCCCGCTCTGCCACATCATCCCGGCGGCGAGGGACTGGACGAACATCCCGTGGGCGATGCAGCCCCGGAAGGGGGTCCGGCGGGCGAACTCCGGATCGATGTGCACCGGGTTGTGGTCGCCGGTGAGCGCCGCGAACTGGGCGATCTCGTCCTGGGTCACGAGCCGCGCGGGCGAGGAGTAGCTCGCGCCGAGGTGGCAGTCCTCGAAGGCGAGCGGCGAGGCTTTGGAAACGCTCATGCCGGCGTTGTGCCGCACCCGAGTGCGTCCGTCAATCCGGCGAAGGACGGTCCGGGCCCAGCCCGCCCCCCGCCTCTTTCCGTGGCCTTCAATGCAACATAACGAGTATTATCAGAAGTAACGACCGGCCGAGGCGGGGGCCAGGGAGACGGCCTTGCGTGCGCCATCGCAAGCTCCGCAGGCAACCGTCGAGCCCGCTCCGAAGTCCTCCCGCGTGCGCTCCCGCAGCTCGACCGCGGGTCACCTCCCAGCCCCACTCGCCGCCATGCGTTGGCGCCCTCGCCGACATCGCCCACATTCGAAAGGTCGAATCCCCGGCGCGAGGCCCCTGGATCGTTGGCGCCCCCCTCCGCGCCCCCCCCGTTCCGGAGCGGCGCTGAAGACGCCCCGCCGCGAAGGTAGGTCCTTCATGGGCCGCGGGCTCGCCGACCCCACGAGGCTCCCACTGGAAGGAACCAAGAGAGCCTGCGGGCGGGTCACCGCGCCGGAGCCCGCTCCCGACGCCGACCTTTCCCGGATGGTCGCGCACCCCGTCGAAGGGCACCGTCCGAAGGCCTGATCTCCGAACGAGCCCGCGGCCGGCACCGGACGGGTGCCCTGAGAGGGCGAGCGGCGCCGCCGTCGGAGCCGCACTTCGGTCGCGTTCGACCCTCGTGGCACGCATCGGCGCGCTGCGATGGCTCACACCTCGGGGTCCGAGCCCTCCCATGTTTATTTGCAACTTCCTAGGGACGCCGGGCGGGGGGGGGGGGCCGCGCCGCCGCCGGAGGTGCGCCGCCGCGGAGGCAGCAACACCGCCATTCCCGACTTGTGCGACGCCCACAGCCCCCGCCCGCGAGCACCTCAAGGAGATCCCGGCCCCCGACGAAACCTGTCCCATGCTCCAGCGTTTCCTCCCGCTCCTCGTGCTCGCCGCCTGCAGCGCCTCGTCGAACACCACGGGCACCCCCGGCGCGCCGAACCAGGCCCCGAACACGTTCGTCGCTGACCTCCCCATCGCGCGCGCGCCGTTTCGCGACGTGCAGGTCGACTGGAAGCAGCGCCTCGACCAGCCCTACGTGTTCGTCGAGGCTCGCGGCAGCTACACCAACGTCGGTCGCTCGCTCGAGCGTGTCTTCGCGCTCGCCGCGGCCGCCGGCATCGAGCCCACCGGCGCGCCCTTCGCGCTCTACTACGACGATCCGGGCAAGGTCGCGGTCGACGCGCTGCGCCTGCGCGCGTGCCTGCCGGTCGCGGGCGCCCTCGAGACCAAGGGCGAGCTCGGCTACGGCGTGCTCGAGAGCACCACGGTCGCCTATGCCTTCGTCGCGGGTCCCTACCCCGAGGTTCCGCGCTCCTACCCGGCGCTGTTCGCCTACCTCGCGCGCATGGACTGGGTCGAGAACGGCCCGATCCGCGAGATCTACCTCGTCAATCCCGGCGAGGTGAAGGACTTCTCCGAGCTCGTGACCGAGGTGCAGGTGCCGGCGACGGCCGCGCGCTGAGGCCTCGCGTTCCCTAGCGCGCGATCGAGGCGCTCTGGGACGGATAGCAGCAGAACACGTCGAGCCGGCCACCGTCGACGCGCCGCGCGCGCAGTCGATCGCCGACTTCAAGGGCCGCGGCGAGCCGCGGCTCGATGTCCGCCTCGAAGCGATCGCCGCGCGCGTCGCTGAAGGTCGGGCGCGGCCCGTCGAGCGACGCGATCTCGTACAGCGTGGAAGGCTGGCCACCGTCGTTGCGACACCAGCGCTGCGCCTCGACGAGTCGCGCCAGCGCGCGCTCCATCGGCGGGATCGTCTTCTCGTAGGCGTCGAGCAGCGCGACGTCCTGATTCTCCTGCGACCAAGCGCAGAACTCGCGCAGGGCGCGCAGCATGCGCCGCACGTCTTCCGCGCTCTTCAGCATGCGCCGCTCCGGCAGCCAGACCGAGGCGAACAGCAGGAGCTCGCGGCCGGTGAGGTTCTCGAACACGCCGTAGTCCGCGCCGAACTCGCCGAAGGCCCGCACCACGGAAGCTTCCACCGACTCGGCCTCGCCGCGCGTGCGACCGAGTTCCCACAGGAACTCCTCGATCATCGCGCCCACGACGCCGGGGAAGTCGGGCGCCGGCGCGCCGTCGATGGCGTCGGGATCGTAGGTCTCGCTCTCGAGCTCGAGATCGCGCTCGAGCTCGCGGAACAAGGTCTCGAGGTCCTTGCCGGCGCGTCGCCCCGCGTCGAAGGCCTCGATCGCGGCGCGTGCGTCCTGAACACGGTCGTTGCGCTCTTCGCTCTCGGTCGCGTCGCTCTCCGTCGGGGCCGAGAGCTCGACCCACGCGTCGAGCAGCACGCGCCGCGCGACGTCGAGGTCCATGCGCGTATCGAACGCGAGCGACTCGAGCACGCTCGCGAGCACGTCGTCGACGCCGTGCACGACGAGCGACGCGTCGAACGGCGAGCGCCGCAAGTCCGCGAAGATCTGCTCGATGCGCACCGAGTCGACACCGCCCGCGAGCAGCGCCGCTCGCGCAGCGCCGACCGCGTCGCTGCGCAAGGGATCGATGCGACGCCAGAACATCCCCTCGAGCTCCGCCTGCGTGAGACGCAGCACGCCGCGCCGCGCCTGGCGCAGGCTCTCGAAGTCCGCGAGCAGCGCGCGCAGGAGCTTGCTCGAGCGGAACACGCCGGCCGCGGGCGAGACGCGATACAGCGACTCGCCGATCGCGAAGAGGCGGCCGACGAGCACGTCGTCCGCGCTCAACGCACGCGAGCCCTCGGGCTCGCTGAGCGGATACTCGCCCATGGCCGCGAGGTCGCGCACCCACACGCCTTCGCCCTCGGCCACGCCCGTGACCTGGAACACCGAGCAACGCGAGGCGAGCAGCGCCCGCAGCGCATCCTCGGAGAGTTCCTCCACATCGATGTCCTCGAGGCGGTGCAGCACCCACTCGACCGGCGCGCCTCCGAGCACGTTGCTCGGGCGCTCGAGCAGGAACCACTCGCGGTGGCGCCGCAGCGCGCGCGGCGTCTCCTCGTCCTTCGGCGGCGGCTCTCCCTGCAGGAAGTACTCGCGTCGGCTCGCCTCGAACTCGGCGGCGAGACCGGGCTGCGCGAGCACGGCCCGCTCGAGGAGAGCGAGGGCCTTTTCGATTTCGTCAGGTTCGAGACGCATGGTGCGCGGATTGTAGGCGCGCGCGCGCGCGGACGCGCGGGATTGACGGCTTCCGAGCGTGCGTTTAGCCTCACACGCTGAAAATTCGTTCTCGCGAGCGTGGAGCAGGGGAAGCTGGTGTGATTCCAGCACGGTCCCGCCACTGTGAGCCGCATGCCATCGAGCCCGTGTGCCGGTGCGCGAGCGCTTCCCCACCGGGAGTCGCTCGCGTCCGACAGGCCACTGGGACCCGCGTGACTTCCTTCAGGGAGCTCGCGCCGCGTCCCGGGAAGGTCCGCTCGAGGGCGCCAACGGCGAGTCAGGAGACCCACCACGCATCGCCGCACCTCTCGGACCTCGAGGCTGGGTCCGGTGCCTGTTGCGGAGCGCCTTCGTGCGCGCTCCCGCCGGCCCCGGTCTCGCGTTCCGACCGCAGCCGCACCACCCCATTCGACGTGCGACGGCGGTGATGTCGACGGTCGATCGACGGGTCGCTCCCATGTCCCTACGCCTCCTCGTTTCTGCCCTGCTCCTCTCCACCGCTCCGATGCTCTCGGCGCGCGGAGACACCACCCTGCCCGGCTTCACGCTGGCGAGCAGCGTGAATCCAGCTCCCTCCAGCGTTGCGTGCTCGCTGCCCGATGGTGGCTACGTCACGTTCGACGGCCAGCTCGTCCAGCGCTGGAACGGCGACGGCACGCTCGACACGACGCTCGCCTCGTTCGCGAGCTTCGTGTTCCCGAGCTTCATCCGCCTCACGCCCGACGAGGACGCCGTGGTGATCGGCGACAGCGGCGGCTTCTCGCCCAACCCTGCCGGCGACCTGCGCATCGTGTGGCTCGACGGCTCCGGCTCGGGCCTCGTCGCTGCGCTGGCCTACAACTTCGACGGCGAGTTCCTGCCCGATGGCTCGCTGCTCGTCTCCGCCGCGCCCAACGGCTTTGGGGTCGGCACGGACCTCTACCGCGTGAACATCTCCTCGGGAGCGCTGCAGTTCCTCGGGCACCTCGACGGTCCCTCCGGCCCGGTCGCGGTCGCGCGCAACGGCGACATCTTCTACGGCACCCAGCAGGACTCCTCGCTGCCCACCACGCCCCAGAGCATCCTGCGCTGGAGCGCCGGACTCGTCGCCTCGGGCACGCAGCTCTCGGCGAGCAACGCGGTCGTCTACGCGACCGGATTCGCGGGCACGAGCGCACTCGAGTTCGAGCCCGGACGCGAGCGCCTGTTCCTTTCGGAGAACAACTTCACCACGGGCAGCTACCGCATTCTGCGCATCCGCGCGGGCGGCGGTTCGAGCCAGCAGCTGCTCGTGGCGGACAACTGGATCAGCACGCTGCGCTTCGAGCGCCAGGGAGATGGCACGTTCGACGCGTACCAGCCCGATGACGGCCTGAGCATCGCCTATACGACCACGGACTTCTTCTCCTTCGATGACCTCGTGCGCTTCTCGCCGGCGCGACCGGAGCTCGCGCTGTCGGGCACGGGACTCGTCGGCCCGGGTCCGGTCGTGTTCTCGCTCAGCGGCGGCGTGCCCAACGGCAGCGCGTTGCTGACCTATTGCCCACAGTCGGCGATGCTGCCTCAGGAGGCGAGCTACGCGCTGCCCGTGTTCCTGCTGCGCACGCCGTTCGCACTGCCGGCCACCGTGCGCATGCCGTTCCTCGTTCCGACCGACGCCACGGGCGCCGCAAGCCTCACGCTGTGGAACCCGGGCGACCTGCAGGGCGAGTTCGGCTGGCAGTTCCTCGTCGGGCGGCCCAACGGCGCGCTCATCGGCGCGAGCGACGCCGAGCAGTTCTAGGACTCTCCTAAGTCCAGCCTGCGGGCCGTGCGACCGATGCGTCGCGCGGCCCGCGCTCGTTCACTCGACCGAGCGCAGGGCGTGCATCCAGGGCAGCGCCGCACGCAAGCGCGGCTCGAGCCCCTGCGACAGCGTGCTCGCCTGCTGCGAGCAGCTCGCGCACGCGCCCCGCATGCGAACGTGCACGGTGCCGTCGTCGTCGACGCGCAAGAGCTCGATCCGCCCGCCATCGAGCTCGACCAGCGGCGCGAGCTCGGCGAGCACCGCCTGCACGGCAGAGACGCGCGTGGGATCGCCTTCGACGGAGTGCTCCGTCCCGAGCGCGCGCGCCAACCACTCGCGCACTCCCATCAACGTCGCTCCGCCAGCCACTCGAGCGGCAGCTCGAGTCGCCATCCGGCGCCGTCGCCGAAGAGCTCCGCGCCGCGCGTCGCGCACTCGCACGCCAAGAACTCCGCTTGCGCGCGCGTGAGGTCGGCGCGCGAGAGCCGGACGGACCAGCGCTCGCCCTCGCGCGCGAGCGAGAGCGAGAAGGCCCCGTCGAGCGTCTCGCAGGACTCCCAGACGAGCGCCGCCAGATCGAGGCACAGCGCCGCGGTGCGCGGGCCGCCCTCGGCCAGCGTCATCGTCGGGACGCTCTCGGGCAGGGCGAGCTGCTTGCGCTGGCGCCGCAGGGCCTCCGCGAGCAGCTTCAGGGTCGCAGCGAGTCCGTCGCGCTCCTCGCGGGCGAGCAGCAAGTCCGTGCCCAACGAGCGCGCGAGCAATCCGAGGAGCCAGCCCTGCTCCTCCGCGTCCCGCGATGCATGCGCGAGGCTCGACCCAGCCGTCGCCAGCAGACCGTCATCAGGCTCGGCGAGCACCGAGCGCAGCACCACGAGCAGCTGCGTCGTGTTGTTGATGCGATGCACCAGCGCCGGGATCAGCGCCTCCGCGAGCCGCGGGTTGCGCGAGCGGGGCGGGGTCACGCGCGCCTCGCGCCCGAGGGGAAGGGGGGTGCCGAGAAAGGGAATCGAACCCTTACTCCCGTGAGGGAAACGGATTTTGAATCCGTCGCGTCTGCCAGTTCCGCCATCCCGGCCCGAGCTCCTTCGAGCCACCAAGGATGACGCCCAAGTTGCGGTTCGTCCACAGTCAGCTCCCGCGAGCGCGCGGCGTGCGAGCGAGCGCCGGGTCGAGTCCACGCGCGATGCCGTGCGCCTTCGCGGCGTAGCGCAGGGCCGCCAGCATCCCCGGACCGAACGCCTCGGGCCCGTGCATGTCGTGGGAAACGCGCAGCACCTCGCCGCGCGCACCGAACAGCACGTCCTGGTGGGCGTAGATGCCGGGTAGGCGGATCGAGTGCACGGGGATGCCGTGCCGGACCTCGCCACGCGCAGGAAACTGCGGCGTGGCCGGGGCGAACGACTCGAGCCCGCCCTGCGCGCGCTCTTCCGCCATGCGACGTGCCGTCTCGTCGGCCGTGCCCGAGGGAGCGTCGGCCTTGCGCTCGTGGTGCGACTCGACGATCTCCGCGCCTTCGAACCACAGCGCGGCCTCTGCGGCGAAGCGCTGCAGCAGCCACGAGCCGAGACTGAAGTTCGGCACGACGAGTCCACCCAGGCCCAGCTCGCGCGCGCGCCGATCGAGGGCCTCGGTGTCGGCGACTCCCACGCCCGAAGTCGCGACCACCACTCGCAGCCCGCTCTCGAGCAGCACTCGCGCATGCTGGGCGCCCTGACCAGCCCGCGTGGCTTCGAGCGCCACCACGGCGCCGCAGTCGCGGGCGAGCGAACGCCAGTCGCTGTCGCGATCCCACGCGGCCACGAGCTCGAAGCCTTCCGTCCGTCGCAGCAGATCGCACGCGAAGGAACCGAGCCGCCCGCGGGCCCCGAGGACCGCGACGCGCAGCGCCGTCACGCTCCCACCGCCGCGCGGCGCAACGCCGACTCGAGGATGCGCACGCACAGCGCGGTGTAGTCGATCCCCTCGTAGGCCGCCTCCTGCGGCAACAGCGAGCGCTCGGTGAAGCCCGGTAGTGTGTTGACCTCGAGCATCACGGGTTCCTGTTCCTCGGTGCCTTCGCGCGGCACGATGAAGTCGATGCGCGCGTAGCCTTCGCAGCCTGCCCGCGCGAACACGCGTGCTGCAGACGAGCGAATGCGCGCGATGCTGTGCTCCCCCACCGACTGCGGCGGGCACAGCTCGTGAGCGCCGTCCGCCGAGTACTTCTCGGCATAGTCGAACCACTCGCCCTTCGCGGGGCGAATCTCGATCGGCATGAGCGCGTGCGGCAGCGCACCACGGTCGCCGAGCACGCCGCACGACGTCTCGACGCCGGGCACGCGCGCCTCGACGAGCACGTCATCTCCCGTGGCGAGCACGGCTTCGACTCCGGCCTCGAGCGCAGCGCGCTCGCGCGTGACGGTCGTCGCGACCGACGAGCCGCCGAAGCGCGGCTTGATCACCCAGCCGTCCTTCCCGAGCGCTTCCATGCGCGCGAGTGTGCCGCCGCGATCCGCACGCCACTCGGCGGAACCGAAGCACAGGCCCAGAGCGACGCGCACCCCGACCGACTCGGCGACGCCGCGCGTCGCGAGCTTGTCCATGCACAGCGCCGAGGCGCGCACGCCGGAACCCGTGTGCACGCGGCCGCAGGACGCAAGCAGGCCCTGCACCGTGCCATCCTCGCCCTCGCCTCCGTGGAGCCCGAGAAAGAACACGTCCACGCGCGAGAGGCGCGCGAGCGCGACCTCCGCCGTCAGCGCCTCGCCGTCCACACGCCAGCGGCCACTCGAGTCGATCTCGACCTCGAGCACCTCGCGCGGAAGCGCGCGTCCGCTCACGAGCTCGCCGCGCAGCGCGCGCGCGATGCCCTTGCCGCTGCGCAAGGAAACCTCGCGCTCGCTCGAGCGTCCGCCGGACAGCACGGCGACGCACAGGGACTCGACTCGTTGTTGCTTCGCGGCTGCGAGTGCGCTCATCGGTAGAGATGTCCGCGCCCGCGAACTTCCGGCCGATGGCGGCCACGGGCGACGAACGTCTCCAGATCTTCCGCGAGCAGCGGGTCGACTTCCACAGGATGCAGCCCGCTCTCGTCAGGTTCCGGCAGCGGCAGGCCGGCCGAGCGCACCCACTCGGCGTGCAGGCGGCACAGGTCCGCCCGCGTCGTCGCCGGGCTGTCTTCCCCGGCGTTGTTCTTCACTGGGCTGAACTCCCGCTGGCGGGCGACTTCGAGGGTCACGCTGCGCTCGCAGCGCTCGAGCGCGTCGAACACGAACGTCTCGAACTTGACGCCCTGCTTCTTGACGACCTGCCCCGCCTCCCAGACCTCCATGGACTTCTTCGCGAGGTGCCAGGGGAGCTGGAGGCCCCCGCGGTTGAGCTCCGCGATGAACTCGACGTCGAGCACGTGCAGGGCGATGTTGCCGGCGCCGAAGCGCAGCTTGCCCTGCTCGTCGCGGGCCTCGCGCAGGTCGGCCGGCAGGTCCGTGTACTCGATGCAGGAGAGCTTGCCGTCGACGCGGCCGATCACGCCGACCTTCTCGGCGGCATCGCGCTTCTCGACCACCTTGCTCGACATCGAGGCGCCTTCGAGCGCGTGCAGGCCGAGGAACAGCGGATCCGCCGGGGGCGCAAGCGGATTGTCGACCTGGAAGTACGACAG
>CAITGX010000276.1 GCA_903892045.1 uncultured Planctomycetota bacterium
GCCACGTAGCTGGGGTCCTTGGCCCGCAGGGCCACGAAGGCGGCCGCGGAGCCGGCGACGGCGAGCAGGGCGACGAGCGCGTACTTGTTCATGGGCTTGGGAAGAGGATCGGCCAACGATCGCGCGCTGTCCAGAGGTGCGCGCGCTTGAGGCTTTCGCGCGGCTGGGGGAGAATCGACCGCATGAGCCAGAACGACCCTGTGCGCGCGTCCTTCGAGGAAGCGCTCGCGACCCTGCAGGCCTTCATGGCGTCGCCGGACGCGCTTCCCAACGTGCAACGCTTCGTGGAGGCGGCCGCGACGACTCTCGCGCGCGGCGGCAAGCTGCTCTCGTGCGGCAACGGTGGCAGCATGTGCGACGCCATGCACTTCGCGGAGGAGTGGACGGGCCGCTTCCGCGGCAACCGCGACGCGCTGCCCGCGATCGCGTTCTCCGACCCGAGCCAGCTCACGTGCATCGCCAACGACTTTGGCTTCGACGAAGTGTTCGCGCGCCAGGTCGAGGCGCTCGGGCGTCCCGGCGACCTGCTCGTGATGATGTCGACCTCGGGCAACTCGCCCAACTGCCTGCGCGCGGTCGAGGCAGCGCGCGCACGCGGCATCACCGTCGTCGGCTTGCTCGGCAAGGGCGGCGGCAAGCTGCAGTCGCAAGTCGACATCCCGATCGTCGTGCCGCTCGCGCAGACGTCGGATCGCATTCAAGAAGTGCACATCAAGGTGCTGCACATCGTGATCGAGGCGGTCGAGCGCCGCATGTTCCCGAAGAACTACTAGCGCTTCTGGAAATCAAGTCGCCCCGCGAGCACGTCGACGACGCGTGCGCGGGGCGAGTTCGTTCGTGTGCGAGCTAGCGACGGCGTGACAGGCGCCAGCCGAGGCGCCCGGCGGCGCGGTCGGCGTCGAAGCTGCGGCCACGGCGCTCGAGGAAGCGGTCGATCTTCCCGCGCTGCTCCGGCGTGAGCGAGTCGATCAAGGGACGGGTCAGCGGCACCATGCGCTCGCGCGTCGATTGCAGCAGCGGGCGCAGCTCGTCGCGCAGGATCGCCTTCGCGCCCTCGCGGTCGCCTGCGTCGCGCAGGTCGCGAGCACGCTCGACGATCTCGCGCGCCTTGGTCCGAGTCTCCTCGGCGATGGGCGCGAGCTCGCGGGCGACGTCGCGACCGGCGGCGCGCTGTTCGTCGGTGATGCCGAGCTGCTCCCGGACGCGCTGGCGCACGCCCTCGCGACGCTGGCGGGCGCGTTGGTGGCGGCGACCGTGCTTGTGGCGGCGAGCGCCGTCGCGATCGCGGCGTTCGCCCTGCTCGGAGCGCTGGCCGCCCGGGGCTTCCCTGCGACCTTCCTGAAGGGCTGCGAAGGCCGTGCTTCCGGCGAAGAACAAGGCTGCGAGTGCGAGAACGATGTGCTTCTTCATGGCGAGTCTCTCCGTGGTGACGCCCTGTGAAACCCCGCTACGGAACGCAGGTTTCGGCGTTGGCGCGCCCCTACACGGCCTTTTCAAGGCCGCGAGAGCGCCTTCAGGAACGCCACCAAGGCCGCCCGCTCCTCCGGGGTGGCGTCGAACGCACGCAGTTCCGGGTCGAGCTGCGGATGGGGGTTCCCGCCACGTGCGTAGAACTCGACGACCTCCCCGAGGGTCGCGAGGCTGCCGTCGTGCATGTAGGGCGCCGTGAGAGCGAGCGCTCGCAGGCTGGCGGTCTTGAAGCGTCCTCGATCCGCCGCATCGCCCGTGATCGCCGCGCGGCCCAGCTCGGCCACGCCCTCGCGAACCCCGATGCCCGTGGAGTGAAAGCGCTCGTCGGAGAAGTTCGGGCCAGAGTGGCAGCGCCAGCAGCCGGCACGGCTCTCGAAGAGCCACATGCCCGTGCGCTCCTGTGGGCTCAACCCGGTCACATCGCCGGCGCGGAAGCGATCCACGGGACTGTTGCCGAGCTGAAGCCGTCGCACGAACTGCGCGAGCGCCTTGGCCAGCGATTCCCGCGAGAGAGCACCGTACGCGGCTTCGAAACGCGCCGCATAGCGCGGCTCCGCGCGCAGTCGCGCCAGCGCCTCCTCGACCGGCAGCGCCATCTCGTCGGGATTCTCGAGCGGCATGAGCGCCTGCTCCTCAAGGCTCTCTGCGGCGCCATCCCACATCTGGGCGCTGGCGTGGCCGCGATTGAAGAGCGTCGGCGCGTTGCGACGCGAGAGCTTGCCGTCGACGCCCAGCGAGCGCGCTCGCGGGTCCGCCATGCCATGCTCGGGCTGATGGCAGCTCGCGCACGCGACCGTGCGATCGCGCGACAAGAGCGGATCGAAGAACAGCGCGCGGCCGAGGGCGGTGCGCTCGTCGGTGAACTCGTTGCCGATCGGCGCGACCAGCTCATCCGGGAAGCCCAGCGGCGGCGCGAGTGGCAAGGTCGCCGGCAGCGTGTCGCGCGGCAAGGGACCCGGCCCCTGGACCAGGGTCGCGACCGCGAGCATCGCGATGGAAAAAGCTGCGCGGGCCGTCATGCGCACAGGGTACGACAGGGAATGTGCGCTGGCAGCAGCGCCGACACGTGACGTACAACAGGCAAGCCCCATGGACACAGACCATCCGCCGACCACGACCGCGCGCCTCCTCGGCTGGCTCGGCGCACTCGCCCTCGTCGCGTTCCTCGGTGTCGCCGTGGGTGCCACGCTGGCGGACGTGCGCTACCAGCCGTCGTCGGACGAGGGCTTCTACCTGAAGTACATGCAGGAGGTGTGCGACCGCGGGCCCGGCGCGCTGCCCGACCTGTTTCGCTTCTACCTCGGCGACACGCGGGCCCACATCTTTCCGCCGCCGAGTCGGGTCGGCTTCGTCGCCGTGAGTGCCGCGTGGGGTGGGCTGACCGAGACCACGCTTCCCGCGCTGTCACGCCTCTCGCTCGCGTCGCACCTCGCGCTCATCCTCGCGGTGTACGCCTTCGCATCGCGCTGGTTCGGACCGCTGAAGGGACTGCTCGCCACCGCACTGGTCGCGACGTCGACGCTGGGCCTGGGCCTGTCGCGCCACGCGCTGACCGACAGCTTCATCACGCTATCCCAGTTCGTGACGGTGGCACTGTTCATCGAGTACGTGCGCGAGCCTTCGCGGATCGGGCGCGCGCTCGCGTTCGCGCTGGCCTTCACCTTCGCGATCCTGACCAAGGAGATCGCGGTGCTGCTCGCCGTGCCGTTCGTGGCCTTCGCCGCGGTCGAACGCTGGTACGCGCGCCGGGACATGCCGCTCGTCCGTACCGCGCTGGTGCTCGCTCTGCCCGTGGTCGCGAGCATCGCGGTCTGGGTGCTCGCCGCTGGAAGCCCGATCCTGCTCTTCAAGGTCATGAAGATCGTGCTGCTCTCGCCGGCCACGAACGAGTATGCGATCCGCTACGGCTCCGGAGCGTGGTTCCGCTACCCGATCGACGAGCTGCTGATGTCGCCGTGGACGACGCTGCTCGGACTGTTGGCGATCGGCGTCGCGCTGTGGCGCTGGCGTCGGGGAGAGTACGGCTCGCTCGCCGTCGCGCTCTCGCTCGTCTACATCGGCCAGATCGCGGCGCTCGGGCCGTTCACCAAGAACCTGCGCTACGTCGCGCTGCTGGAAGTGCCGCTGCGCATTCTCGCGGTGATGCTGCTGTGGGAGTTCTGCGACGCGAAGCGCTCGCGCGCGGGCCTCGCCGCGTGCTGCGCAGCCGTCGCGTTCCTGTGCTGGGCAAGCTGGGCGGACTTCCAGCTCATCTGGCTGCAGTTCCACGCCTACGATCCGGTGACCGCGCTCCTCGTCGGCGTGCGGCAGATGGTGCCGACGACGCCCGGCGACTAGCGTCGCTGCGGCTCGAGCAGCGTGGCGACCTCGGCCTCGAGCAGGAACTGGTAGGCGAACAGCTCGGGCCACAGGCGCGCGAGCGCGTGATACGAGCTCGCGAGCGCGCGCACGAGAGCGCTGCGGCCCGTCGACTCGAACACCACCTCGAAGGGCAGAGCCGTGACGCGCTCCTTCACGACGCGGAAGGCCGCGTTCTCGATCTCGCGCCGGAACGTGGCGCGCGTGAAGAGATGCACGTGCGTCTCGTCGAGCACGCCGCGCGGCCCGTATTCGAAGCGGCCCGCGAGCAGCGAGAGTCGATAGAACCAGATCGCGATGTTCGGGGTCGAGATCAGGAGCCGGCCCTCGGGCTTCAAGTAGCGGCGCACGCTCGCGAGCAGCTCGGGGCGGTGGATGACGTGCTCGATCACGTCCGAGCACACCACGTAGTCGAACACGCGCTCTTCCGGTATCTCCAGCGGCCGCTCGAGGTCGCGCTGGTAGTAGCGCGCGAGTGCGAAGGACACGCTCGCGGGGTCGCGCACGTCCACTCCGACGACTTGCACGCCCTTCTCCGCGAGGGGCGCCGCGAGCAGCCCCTGCGAGCAGCCGAGATCGAGCACGAGCGAGCCGGGCCGGATCGCGTCGAGCACCTGCATGTGCGAGCTCGAGGGATGCGACTTGAGCGTGTAGTGCACGTCGTGGTCGACGAACCACTGGCCGCGGCGTGTGAGGTGCAGTTGGTGAGCGCGATAGCCGAGCGCGACCTTCAGCGCCTCGAGCGGCGCGAACGACGGGTCGAGCTGGACATCGCTCTCGACGCTCGCGATGCGCGCACCCAGCGCGCGCATCTGGATCACCAGCTCCGTATCGAAGCTGCGCCCGTCGCCATTCTGGTGAAACGGCACGCGCCGCAGCGCAGCGCACGCCACCACGCGATACGGGGACGTGTAGTCCCCGACCTCGAGCGCGAGCACGCGATTGATGAGGCCTCCACCCTGTCCGTGGCCGCGGCGTGCGGCGATCACGAGCGCAGCACCGGAGTCCGCGGCATCGAGCAGCTCGCCGAGAGCCTCGGGAGGGTGGCGCTCGTCGGGGCGCAGCACGACGACGCGCTCGAAGCCGTGAGCGAGCGCGTACTCGTAGGCCATCTTGCGTCGCCCGCCATGCCCGTAGCGCCGGACGTCCGCATGGACTCGAACCAGCGCGTCGGAAGCAGCCAGAGCCCGAAGCTCGGGCGGCAGGGCCGCGCCTTCGCTCTCGACTCCGACGAGCACCGCCAGCTCGGCGAGTCGCTCGCGAGCCGCGCGCGGCACGCGCGCCACGGCACGCACGAGCGCCGCAGCGTCCCCGGCATCGCCGAGAAACACCGCCACCGTGCGTGCAGCCCGCTTCGTCTCGCTCGCCATGGTCGGAGGTCCGCTTTCGGACACCCCCGCCGCCGGGCGCGAGCGTGTCGCACCCGGAGTTTCACCTGCGTGCACCCCATCGCGCCAGCGGCGCCTCAGCGCCCAAGGGCCCGGAACTTCATTCCAGTGCCCAGCGCCCACCGCAACGACGCGAGGCGCCCCCGATCCCGAGAGCGCCTCGCCGTTCGAACGCGGGTTCAGGCCCGTCGCGTCGGATCAACCGCCGCCGCGGCCACCACCGCCGCCGCCACGACCACCACCACCACCTGCGCCACCGCGGCCAGCGCCGCCACCGGCACCGCGACCGAGGCCGCCCCCCGGACGACCGGTGCCGCCGCCACGGCCTTCGCCACCGCGACCTTCACCTTCGCCTTCGCCTTCACCCTCGCCGCCAGGCTCGGTACCACCGCGACGACCCGCGCCACGGCCACCGCCCTCGCCCACGCCCCAGTAGGCGTCCCACGGGCGCTGCAGGGCTGCATCGAGCTTCGGCGCTTCCTTGGTGACCTCGAAGCCCTTCTTGTTGTCGTTCCACCAGCGCGTCCACGCGACCGAGTCCGGACCGAGGTCGAGGCCGGTGAGCTGGCCGAGGGACACGCGCATGTCGTTGCGCAGCCCGTCCATGCGCTGGGGGCCGACCATCTTCGAGAGGTCGATCAGCGCCTCGAGCGCCTCGTTCGTGCGGACGTTGCCGAGCGAGAGGATGCGCGCCTGACCGGAGAGGTACGTCTTCTGGTCGAAGGCGTCCTCCTTGAGCAGCGCGATCGTGGTCGGGCTGCCGTGTCGACCAATGGCCTTGATGAGCGCCGGCATCACGGTCAGGTCCTCGGCGAGCTTCTTGTGCTCGCGCTTGTAGAAGCCGACGAGCGCGTCGAGCGCGCTGGGGTGCTTCATCTTGCCGAGCGACTCGACCGTCACGACGACGACGCTCGACTCCTTGTCGTTCAGACCCTTCTGCATCGCGCTGATCACGCGCGCGTCGACCACCGGCACCGCGGCAGCGATGGCCTCGGTCTTCTTGGCCGTCGACCCGTCCTTGCCGAAGGCGGCCTCGAGCGCAGCGACCGTGTCCTGGATCGTCTTGGCGTCGATCGGCGCGCCGGGCGCCGGGGCCTCGGGCCGCTTCTCGCCACCCTTCTCCTGCCCGCCCTTGGCCTGTCCCCCCTGTGCGCCACCTCCCTGACCGCCTGCGGGCGGACCACCGGGGGCTTGAAGCGAGACGAGCAGGGCCAGCGCGAGATGGGTCAGCATGGGAGTTCCTTGGTACGTGGGGTCGGGGTGCCCGAGCATCGGCCCGTGCGGGCTGGCACCGCAAGGCACAACCCAGAGTCGGGGGCCCGGTTCCGGCCCCGAGGGGATCGCCGCACGCCCCGGATCGCCCACGGGAGGGCCCGGGAAGGCCCTTCAGCGCAGCTCGAGCTCGAGCTCCGCCCCCGCGGCCACCTCGAAGACACGCTCGGCCTGCACGTCCCCGCCGAGCGCGAGGTCGAGCGCGCGGAAACGCCCCGGCTGGAGGTAGCCGCCCCACTCGCTGCCGAGCTCGACAGTGCCCCCCACCACCACGCCTTGCGCGTCGACGATCGCCAGTCGCCCCCGAACGCCCCGCACGCCAACCCGCGCGGGCTCGCGCACGACGAGCTCGACCCGAGTGGAGGTCGCCGGCCCTTGGACCAGCAGCGGAGCCGTCTCGTGGCCCGCCACGACCGAGTCCGCCCCGTCGAGCACGCGAGCGAGCAGCACGACATCTCCGCCCGTGAACTCCACTCGCGCGACACCGTCCGCGTCCGTTCGCACGCCGCGCGCCGCATAGCCTTGGGGACGCGTGGATGTGCGCTCGAAGGGGCCGAGCTGGACCAGCGCCGGAAGGCGGCGGCCGTTGCCGTCGACCACTACGACCTCGAGCAGCGCCAACGCGCCGAGCTCGAACGACCCGAGGTCGAGGTCGCGTCCGAGACGCACGCGCGCGAGACGCCGCTCCTCCTGGCCTCCGCGGACGCCGACGCAAGCGAGGTAGTCTCCTGGCTCGACGCCCTCGAAGCGCACGAGGCCGGACGGCGGCACCTGCTGCGCTTCGCGTCCCTCGCGGCGCGAATCGAGGGACTCGAGCCACGCCTGCGCCTCCGGAATGCTGCGCGAGACGCGCAACACCACGTCCGGCTTGCGAAACTCATCGCGCGCGAGGCCGAACGGCAGCTCGGCCTCGCGCTCGCTCGCGGGAACGAAGATCCACTCGCCGCTGCGCGATCCGACCGTCAGCGAGAGCCACGTTCCGCGCGCTGTCCCGTGGCGCAGCACGCCGAGCAGGTCCGGGCGCGTCCCCCGGTCCATCTCGGAGCGCACCAGCTCGAACAACGGCTCGCCGTCCTTGTCGCGTCGCAGCGGCACGAGTGCCCGCAGCTCCTCGCTGCCGTCGCGGGACCACCACAGGCTGGTGTAGGTCTCGACGAAGCTCGTCGAGGTCTCCCCGAGGCCGCGAGCGAGGTCCGCGAGCGTGGCCCCGTCAGCGGAACGTGCGCGCAGGAGCGTCGTGTCCGCACGCGACAAGCTCACTCGCAGCTCGAGCCCCTCCACGGGCAGCGTCAGCGCAC
>CAITGX010000277.1 GCA_903892045.1 uncultured Planctomycetota bacterium
TCTGCAACGGCCTCGACGATGACTGCGATGGACTCGTCGACGAACTCGCGTGGTTCACGTACTGCACGGCCGGGACCAGCCAGGCGGGCTGTGTTCCCGCGCTCTCGACGCTCGGATTCCCGAGCGCGAGCCGCACGTCGGGCTTCGAGCTGCGCACGAGCGGGCTGCCGGGGCAGCGTCAGGCCGTCGCGATGTACAGCCTCGCCCTCACGAACATCGTCTGGACCTTTGGCAGCACGAGCACGGTCTGCGTGGCCTCGCCGCTGGCGCGACTCGGCAACTTGCCGACCGGCGGGACGCTCGGCCAGTGCAACGGCAGCTACGCGGTCGACTGGCTCGCGTACATGGCCGCCAACCCCGGCGCCCTCGGCCAGCCCCTCGCGGCCGGCCGCAGCTACTACGCCCAGCTGTGGTACCGCGACCCGGGCGCGCCGCTGAACTCGAACTTGACCAACGCGGTCTCGTTCACGCTCTGCCCGTAACCACACCGCGCGGCGTCGATGCGAGGACGCTGACCGAGGCGTTGGAATCCGTCGGGCGCGAGTCGCGCGCGTTCCTGCGCTATTCGAGCACTTGTCGCGCCGCCTCGAGTCGCGCGCGCAGCTCGCGATACTCGACGTCATGCACGCCGACGCCGCGCTCGAGCGCGAGGTCGGCCGCGATGGCGCAGCTCTCTCCGAGCACCATGAACACCGGCTCCATGCGGATCGAGCCGTAGGCGATGTGCGACGCCGATAGACACACGGGCACGAGCAGGTTCGTGCACTGCTCGCGCTTCGGCAGCAGCGCCCCGTAGTCGATCGCGTACGGCGGGAACCCTCCGACCTGCACGTCGCCTTCGTTGCGCGCGAGGCCTTCGGCGTCGACGTAGCGCTGCACATTGTGCGAGTCCATCGTGTACGCGGCGAGACCGACCGAGCGCAGCGCCTTGCGCACGCCCCGGCACTCGTGCTCCGTCATCACGTATTCCCCCACCATGCGCCGCGCCTCGCGGATGTAGAGCATGCGCGGCCAGCCACCCTTCTCGGGGAATTCGTCCTTCGGAAGTCCGAAGCTCGCGACGTGCGCGCGAATCGGGCCGGGCACGCGCGGCGAGTTCGCGAGCGTCCACATCAGGCCCTTCTGGTAGCGCTCATGCGCCGCGACGATCGCATCGCGCTCCTCCCAGCTCGCGTTGGCGTAGTCCCAGTTGGCGCCGATGAAGTCCGTGGAGACCGCGCCGTTGTTGTTCGAGTCGGTCTTGGCATTCGGCATGCCGAGCGGATGCCACGGCGCGAGCGTTCCGGCGACGCGCAGCTGCGAGTGCTGCGGCGCGCTCCCGTCGTCGGCCTCAAGGTTGCGCAGCAGGAGCTCGTAGTCGCGCTCGTCGTAGCCGTCGGGCTTCGGCCACGGCAGACGATTGTCCGGATGATCCGTCGCGCACAGCCGGAAGCAGTACGCCTGCACCTTGGAGTCGCCGCTGCCGTCGGGTCCCGGACGTTCCGCGCTGATTCCCGGCAGCAGCCCGCTCGCGGGATTCCCGGCCACGACGTACGGATCGACACGCGTCTGGAACTGGTGCTTGGTCGCGTGCTGCACCTGCACGCCATTGAGCGTCTCGCCATAGCGCGCATTGGGCTCGCGCCCGACGTGAGACTCGACGCCGGCCAGCGCGAGCAGGTCGCCTTCGTAGCTCGCGTCGATGAACATGCGCCCATGGAACGCACGCCCGTCTTCGCTCTCGAGCGACACGATGCGCGTGCCTTCCTTGCGCACTCCTCGATCGAGCTCGATGCGCGCGCCGCGGGCTACCACGACCTGCGCGTCGGCGACGAGCTGCTCGAAGAGCTGCTCGGCGACATGGGGCTCGAAGGCCCACATCGCGTCCTCGCCCTCCTTGAGACCGATGCCGCGATAGCTCGCGCGCGTCTCGAGCGTCCATGCGGCCGGATCGTCGTAGTGCCGACGAATGGAGCGATAGAACTCGCGCGCCATCCCGCCGATCGCGCGCTTGTTGCCGATGTCCGTGGCTCCGAGACCCGCGCTCGTCATGCCGCCCAGATGCTGTGTCGGCTCGACCAGCACCACGCTGCGCCCCGCACGTGCGGCGGCGACGGCCGCGATCACGCCGCCGGAGGTGCCTCCGTAGACGACGACGTCGTAGGTCGGGAGCTGGGCACAGGAGGCGAGCGAGATCGTCATGGCGAGCGCAGCGGCGAGCTTCATGGAGGAGCGAGAAACGTAGCGCGCTGCTGGGCCTGTTTCGCTACGTTTTCGCCTGTGAAGGCGACCATCGGAACGGACCTCGAGCGCGCGGCGGCGCATCTGCGCGCGGGCGAGCTCGTCGCGATCCCGACCGAGACCGTCTACGGTCTCGCGGCCAACGCGCTCGACGCGGCGGCCAGCCTGCGCATCTTCGAGGCGAAGCAGCGCCCCGCGTTCGATCCGCTGATCGTGCACGTGCACTCGCGCGAGCAGGCACTTGAGCTGTGCGAGCCGCCGCCCGCGGAGGCGCTCGCGCTGATGGACGCGTTCTGGCCTGGTCCACTGACGCTCGTGCTGCGCAAGCGCGCGCGGATTCCCGACGTCGTGACGAGCGGCCTCGACACGGTGGCGCTGCGCCAGCCGGCGCACGCGCTGACGGCGGAGCTGCTCGCGCGCCTCCCGTTCCCCCTCGCCGCCCCGAGCGCCAACCTGTTCGGCCGCACGAGCCCGACCACGGCGCAGCACGTTGCCGAGCAGCTCGGGGAGCGCATCGCCTACATCCTCGATGGCGGGCCGTGCTCCGTCGGTGTCGAGAGCACGATCCTGGGCTGGGAGGACGGACGCGCCGTGCTCTACCGGCCGGGCGGCACGCCGCTGGAGGCGATCGAGCGCGTCGTCGGTCGCGTCGATCCGGCCCAGAAGCGCGTGCTGCCCGCAGCGCCGGGGATGCTCGCCGCCCACTACGCGCCGCGCACACCGCTCGAGCTCGGCGACATCGATGCCCTGCTGGAGCGCGGCGCCGGACGGCGCGTCGCCGTGCTGGCGTTCGATCGACCGCGCCCCGCCCACGCCTGCCGGGTGCTGTCGCCGAGCGGGGATCTCGCCGAGGCGGCGCGACGCCTGTTCTCCAGCCTGCGCGAGCTCGATGCCGCCGGCGCCGAGCTCATCGTCGCCGAGTGCGTCCCCGAGCTGGGGCTCGGCCGAGCGATCAACGACCGCCTGCGACGCGCGGCCGCTGCCCGCAGCGCTCGCCACTGAGCCAGCGCCGGGCCCCGGGCCGAATCGGTCGTTGCGGGGCCTACGGCAGCCGACTACGCTCGCCCCCCTCGCGCGGTCCTTCCGCGACGAGAGCGCGGCGAGCCCCCCTCGCCGGTCCCCACCCCGCACTCGAACAGCGAAACGTTCCAGCGATGTCCGAAAACAAGCAGCAATGGGGCAGCCGCCTCGGCGTGATCCTCGCCGTCGCCGGCTCCGCCGTCGGCCTCGGCAACTTCCTGCGCTTCCCCGGACAGGCGGCCGCCAACGGTGGCGGCGCCTTCATGATCCCCTACTTCACGGCGCTGCTCCTGCTCGGCATCCCGCTGGGCTGGGCCGAGTGGGCCATGGGACGCTACGGCGGCCGCAAGGGCTTCCACTCCGCGCCCGCGATCCTCGGCGTGATGGGCAAGGGCAAGATCGCTCGCTACCTCGGCGTGCTCGGGGTGCTCATCCCTCTCGGCGTCTACTTCTACTACGTGCTGATCGAGAGCTGGTGCCTCGGCTACGCGCTGAAGTACCTCACCGGTGGCATCGGCATCGCGGACGGCCAGCCGATCTCCGATCAGATCGCGAGCTCGTCGGCTCACTTCGCGACCTACACCGGCTCGAAGGGTGACGGCTCCGTGTTCGACCTCTCGGGCGGCCTGATGAGCACGCTGCTCGTCGCGTTCGTGCTGACCGTCATCGCCAATGTGTGGCTCCTGTTCCGCGGCCTCTCCGGCGGCATCGAGACCTTCTGCAAGTGGGCCATGCCGGCCATGGCCGTGTTCGCGCTGATCGTCCTCGTGCGTGTGCTGACTCTGCCCGCCGATGCGACGAACCCCGACCAGAACGTGGTCAACGGCCTCGCCTACATGTGGAACCCGCAGTGGGACAAGCTCGGCGACCCGGGCGCGTGGATGGCGGCCGCGGGCCAGATCTTCTTCAGCCTCTCGGTCGGCTTCGGCGTGATCATCAACTACGCGTCCTACATGCGGAAGAAGGACGACGTGGTGCTCTCGGGCCTCACCGCCTCGGCCACCAATGAGTACTTCGAAGTCGCCATGGGCGGCCTGATCACGCTGACGGCCGCGTTCGTGTTCCTCGGCCTGAGCCTGACCACGCTCCCCGGCGGCACCTTCGGGCTCGGCTTCCAGACGCTGCCCGTCGTGTTCGCGCACATGCCGCTCGGCAACGCCATCGGCGCCATCTGGTTCTTCATGCTGTTCCTCGCGGCGATCACGAGCTCGCTCTCGATGCTCCAGCCGACGCTGGCCTTCATCGAGGAAGCGACCGGCATGAAGCGCCGCGCCGCGGTCGCACTCGTCGTCGGCATCAGCCTGATCGGCAACGCCTACGTGATGTGGTTCAGCAAGGACCTGACCGTCCTCGGCACCATCGACGACTGGGTCGGCACGTTCTTCATCGTCGTGCTGGCGCTCGTGCAGTGCATCGTGTTCGGCTGGGTCTTCGGCATCGACCGCGGCATCGAAGAAGCGCACCACGGCGCCCAGATGCGCATCCCCAAGGTCTTCCAGTTCATCATCAAGTACGTCTCGCCGGCGTTCCTCCTGTGGATGCTGTTCAACTTCGTGCGCGACGTGCTGCCCAAATGGATCGAGAACCTCGGAGCGAATCCGACCGCGCGCAACGCGGTGTTCTTCATCCTGCTCGTGATCCTGTTCCTCGTCGTGATGACCGCGATCGGCGAGAAGCGCTGGCGCGCTCAGGGTCGCGACGTCGATGGCCAGCTGCCCGCCCAGGACTGATCGAAGGAGACTGACCCCATGAACCTCCCCCTCCTCCTCGTCGCTCAGGAAGTGGCCGCCGAAGTCGTCAAGGAAGCACCGAAGATCCAGCCCATGCAGCCGCTCGGCTGGACCTTCCTGCTCGTGTCCGTGACCGCAGTCGTCACGCTCACGGGCTACTGCTTCTACAAGGTCCTCACCACCCCGCCCGCGCAGTGATGCGCGTGCCATGGGCGCGCCGATCATCGCGATCAGCGGCGACCTGAAGACCGGCGAGGTCGAGGTCGCGCGGCTGAAGCTCGCCTACATCGAGGCCGTTCGCGGCGCGGGCGGAGTTCCTGTGGTCTTGCCGTTCCTGCGCGCGGACGAACTTGGAACGGTACTCGAGCGCGTCGACGGCGTGATCCTCTCCGGAGGCGACGATGTCGACCCGCGCGAGCGCGGCGTCGCGCTGCACGCGCAGGCGTTTCCCATGGATCCGCGCCGCCAGTCGGCGGAAATGGCGCTCGCGCGCTGCCTGCTCGAGCGCGACGTTCCGACACTCGGCATCTGCCTCGGCATGCAGGTCCTGTGCTACGCGGCGGGAGCGGACCTGCACCAGCACCTACCGGCCGCGGGCATCTCCGAGCTGCTCGACCATCGCGCGCCGCACGCCGCAGAGCTCCTCCCGGATTCGCGGCTCGCAGGACTGCTCGGCACGACGCTGCCCCACGTGGTCTCCCACCACCATCAGGCCGTTCAGTCCGTGCCCCAACCCTTCCGACCGGTCGGACGCGCCGCCGATGGCGTGATCGAGGCGATCGAGAGCACCGACGCGCGCTTTTTCTTCGGCGTGCAGTGGCACCCGGAGCGCAGCCCCGACACGCCCGACTCGCGCGCGCTCTTCCGCGCGCTGGTCGCCGCCGCCGCGGCACGCCGGAAATGAAGCGAGGCCGCTCGCGCGGCCCCGCCTGCGTGTCGCGACGCTCTCAGCGCCTCAGTCGAGCGGTCGCACGTAGATGTTCGCGAACTGGACCGGCGAGCCGTGCTGCTGCAGCGCGAGCGCGCCGCGCGCCGGCACGCCCGGCAGCTCCGCGTTCTCGATCACGGTCTTCCCGTTGAGCACGACGGTCAGCCGCGAGCCCTTCATCGTGATGAAGAAGCGGTTCCACTCGCCGAGCGGCGCGTCCGCGTTCTCCTTCGGCGTCACGCCGGCGCGCACGGCGGCGCTCATCTTGCCGTCCGTGCGATAGCCGTAGACTTCGCCAGACCCGATCGGCCAGCACCAGATGTTGACCTGGCTCTTGTCGTTGCCGCGCAGGTAGATGCCGCTGTCGCCGCACTCCTGCACCCGCTGCTTCTTCTGCTGGCCGTTCTCCTGCACGTAGTCGCCGCTCGGCAGGATCACCGGCAAGTCCGCGTCGTGCGCGGGGCCGCTCCAGCGCCAGTCGCAGATGAGCTCGAAGTCGCCGAACTCCTCTTCGGTCCACAGGTGCGTGCCCTGCCCGTCGAAGGAGATCGTCCAGTCGTCGGCCTTCCAGTGTCCCTCGTGCTCGGGCCCGAACTTCCAGCCCGCGAAATCGCGACCGTTGTAGAGCGAGCGGAAGCCCGCGTGCGTGTCGCAGGTCATGCCGGACGTGGCCGCGATGTCGGGGCTCGCCGCCGGGAGTTCCTTGACGCGCAGGTTGCGGAACTGCGCGGGCGCGCCCTCGGACTCGAGGCAGATGTAGCCGCGCCGCGGCTTGCAGTCGGTGCCGGTCGTCACGACCTTGCCGTTGACGGCGAGCTCGAGCTTCCCGTCGATGCAGGTCACGCGGTAGTGGTTCCACTGGCCACCGGGATTCATGCGCGACTCCGTGGGGAACGCGCGCGAGCCGCCGCGGCCGTTCACGGGCTTCATCGTCGCGCCATGGATCGGGAACACGTCACCCTGGCTCGTGTAGCCGGGACCTTCCATGCCGGTCATCACCTGCACCTCGATCGAGCGCGAGAAGGGCTGGCCGCGCGCCGTCAGCGGATCGCTCCACAGGAAGAGCCCCGCGTTGCCCTGCTCGGCGAGATGGCGCCACTCCATCTCGAACACGAAGTTCTCGTACTGCCTGTCCGAGCACAGGATGCCGGTCGGAAAACCCGAGCAGTCAATCACGCCGTCGTTGACCGTCCACGTGGACGGCGAGCAGTTGACGTTGCGCCAGCCGGAGAGATCACGGCCGTTGAACAACGCGACGAAGCCCGCCTCGTCCGACAGGTGCGGCGTCTTGCCGGAGTCCCCGACGATCGTGGGGCCCGACCAGTCGTCCGTGCGGAAGCTCGAGGCCGGCAGGCCCGCGCCGTTCACGAGGTTCGAGACGCCGACGTTGCTCCATGCGTAGCGCACCGCCGCCGGCTTGGCGACCTTGGGGTGAGAGAGCACCACGCTGCCGCCCTCGACCTTCGGGGTCACCTCGAAGAACTCCTTGTTTTCAGCTGCGAGCAGCCAGCCGCTCGGCTGCGTCGGCGTGTACACGAGCCCGCCGTCGGCGTGCTCGAACTCGAGCCGCGCCACGCTGCCCTCGACATTCATCGAGCGATAGAGCGGCCCCGAGCTCGAGACGACCGCGCGTCCGTAGGCCTTCGAGAGCGCGAGCAGCGCGAGACGGCGCCCCACTTCCTGCTTGCGCGCCGGGTGGATGTCGCGTGCATCGCCGATGTCCATCGTGATCGCCATGCCCGTGTTGGGCGAGGCCGCGAGCGTCTTGCGCTGCGCGTCGCGCAGCTCGGCGGAGTCGCTCGCCGTCGCGTTGCCGTACTGGAACGGCGCGATCTGCACGAACAGGAACGGGAACTCGCCGTTGCGGAACTGCGCACGCCAGTCGGCGATCATCGCGGGGAAGAGCGTCTCGTACTGCTTCGCGCGGCTGACGTTGGCTTCGCCCTGGTACCAGAGCACGCCCTTGAACGAGAGCGAGCGCAGCGGCGCCACCATGCCGTTCCACAGCGCACTCGCGGTGCCCGCGCCAAACTGCGGGCCGGCGCCCTGCCCGATCGGCGGCATCTCGCTCATGCGCGCGCCCATGTGGTAGCGCCAGGTGCCCGCGAGCGAGAGCGAGCCCAGCGCGGCGTCGTCGCTCGTGATGCGCAGCTGCTCCGGCTTGCCGTGGATGCCGCCAGGGCCAGCGGTGTCGAGCACTCGGACGGCGATGGCGCGCCTGCCTGCCTTCACGAGCTCCGGCGCGAGCTTGTAGCGACGCGGCGTGCCCCAACGGCCGTCCTCGTGCTCCTTGCCGACGTGAGTGCCGTCGAACCACGCGTCGTCGCGGTCGTCGATCGGCCCGAGCTCGAGCGTCGCGCCCTTGCCTTCCCAGCTAGCGGGAAGCTCGACTTCCATGCGGAAGTACGCGAATCCGTCGAAGCTCCCGAGCTCGCCCGAGAACGTCGCCGGCAGCTCGAAGGTCTTCCAAGCTCCGTCGTCGAAGCCAGTGGTGTTCCAGCCCGCCGCGACACGCCGCGGTCCGCGCGCGTCGGCTCCGTCCCACCAGCCGCCGCCGCTCGCGCGTTGGCGCTCCCAGCGCAGGTTCGGATCGACCGACGCCGCGAGCGACTCGAGCGCTCCAGCGAACTCCGGGAACTTCGCGAGGCCCTGGGCACTCATCCACGACTCGACGGGCGTGCCACCCCAGTCCGCGGTGACGACGCCGACCGGCACGCCGAGTTCCTTGTGCAGCATGCGAGCGAAGTAGAACGCCGTCGCGCTGAACTCGCCCGCGGTCGCGGGCGAGCTCGTGACCCACTTGCCCTGAACGTCGCGGCGCTCGTGGTTCGACACGCGGTTCGTCACGTCGAATACGCGCACCTGCGGCAAGTCCGCGGCCGCGACCTCGTCCGCGGCGCCGGGATACCCGGGCAGCGCGTTCGGGAAGGCCTTCACCTGCCACTCCATGTTCGACTGGCCCGAGCACAGCCAGACCTCGCCGATCCACACGTCGCGCACGACGCGCTCGCCGTCGCCGACGAGGCGCAACGTGTGCGGCCCGCCGGCTTCCTGCGCCGGGACCTGCACGCGCCACTCGCCACTCGCGTCCGCCGTTGCGGCGAACGTGCCCTTGGTCCACGAAGGCTCGATGGAGATCGTCGCCCCGGGCTGCGCGCGCCCGAAGAGCGTCGTGGCCTCGCCGCGCTGGAGCACCATGCCATCGTCGAGCACGGCCGGAACTCGGATCTGGGCGGCGGCGGGAGCGGACAGCGCGAGGAGCGCGAGAAGTGCAACGCGGATCTGCATGGGGCGTGGGACTCCGTGGAAAGGGGCGTCGCGGCCGAGTCTAGCGAGGCCCGCGCATGCGATCGGATCCGAATCCCGCCCTCGCACCACCGGCACGGCAACCCGCTCGCCATACTGTTGCGCCCGTGCAACCCGCCCTCGACACACTCGGCCGGCCGCTCGCGAACCTGCGGATCTCGGTCACGGACCGCTGCAACCTGCGCTGCGCCTACTGCATGCCGGAGGAGGAGTACCGCTGGCTGCCGAAGGAGCACCTGCTGCGCTTCGAGGAGCTCGCGCGGCTCGTGCGCGTGTTCACGGCGCTCGGCGTGCGCAAGGTGCGCCTCACGGGTGGCGAGCCACTGCTGCGCCACGACCTGCACGAGCTCGTGCGTCAGCTCGCCGGCATCCGCGCGCTCGAGGACATCGCGCTCACCACCAACGGCCTGTTGCTCGCGGAGCAGGCCGACGCGCTCGCCGACGCGGGCCTGCACCGCATCACGGTCAGCCTCGACACGCTGCGCGAGGATGTGTTCGAGACCCTGACGCGTCGCCAAGGTCTCGCGAAGGTGCTCGCCGGCATCGACGCAGCAGCGGGACGCTGGCCGGGACGCGTGAAGCTCGACATGGTCGTGATGCGCGGCACCAACGAGGGCGAGCTGCTCGCGCTGCTCGACTTCGCCCGCGAGCGCAGCCTCGAGCTGCGTTTCATCGAGTACATGGACGTCGGTGGCGCGACGCGCTGGTCCCCCACGGCCGTCGTCTCGCGTGCCGAGATCCTCGCGACCATCGCTGCGCGCCACGGCGAGATCGAGCCGCTCGCCGAGCACTCGAGCGCACCCGCCGAGCGCTTCCGCCTGCGCGATGGCACGGTCTTCGGCATCATCGCCTCGACCACCGCGCCCTTCTGCTCGCGCTGCGACCGCGCGCGCCTCACCGCCGACGGGATGTGGTACCTGTGCCTCTACGCGCGCCTCGGGCTCGACCTGCGCGAGTTGCTGCGCGCCGGAGCGACGGACGAGTCGATCGCCGCCCGCCTGCGCACGACGTGGACCGCCCGCGCCGATCGCGGCGCCGAACAGCGCCTCGAGGAGCTCGCGCGCGGCCCCCTGGTCGGCCTCGACGCCCTGCGCCGCGACCCCCACCTCGAGATGCACACGCGCGGTGGCTAGCGGGCGCGTCGAGATCGTCCACCCGGCGCCGCCGGGAGTGAACACGGGCAACCGCGTGACCGCCTTGCGCTGGGCGGGCGTCCTGCGCGAGCTGGGCTGCGAGGTGCGCGTCCTTCGCGAGTGGAGCGGTCGCGAGGTCGACCTGCTGGTGGCCCTCAACGCCCGCAAGAGCGGCGCGTCGGTGGTGCGCTGTCACCGGCTCTCTCCGCGCACGCGCATCGCCTGCGCCGTCACGGGAACCGACCTGAACGAGCGCCTGGACGGCTTGCCTGAAGCGACGGACGTGCTTCCGCTGTGCGACGCGATTGTCGCGCTGCAGCCTGCCTCTGCGCAGCGCGTGCCGTTGCAGCTCCGAACGCGAACGCATGTGATCCTGCAGTCCGCTCCGTCGTGACCCGCGCTTCCACGGACGCCGGAGGCGTTCGTCGCGCGCGTCGTCGGCCACCTGCGCGCCGTCAAGGACCCGCTGCTCGCGGCCCGCGCTGCGCAGCTCGTGCGCGTGGACTCGCGACTCGTGATCGAGCACCTCGGCGATTCGCTCGACGCCGCACTCGCGGCGGAGGCGCGCCGCGAGAACGAGTCCGCGGGTCGCTGGCGCTGGCTCGGCCCGCGCTCTCGGACCGCAACGCTGCGCGCCATCGCAAGCGCGCATGTGCTCGTGCTGCCGTCGCGCTCCGAAGGCGGACCGGGCGTGCTGGCCGAGGCTCTGATGGCCTCGACACCGATCCTTGCGACGCGCACGGACGGTGCCGTCGGCATGCTCGGCGCGGACTACCCCGGCCTGTTCGACCCCGGCGATGCCATTGGGCTCGCTCGGCTGCTGGAACGGGCCGAGTTCGATCCGCGGTTCTTGGCAGGCCTGACGATCGCTGGAGCGACCCGACGCCCACTCTTCGAGCGGGCACGTGAAGTCGCGGCGTGGCGCGACCTGCTCGAACGACTGGAACTCTCGCCTACGGCCGGACGACGAAGCTGATGCCGCCGGTGAGGCCGATGGTCGAGTTGTCGGGGTGCAGCGGGTCGCGGCTCCAGAACTGACCGAACACTGCCGTGCCCGGTGTGAGGCCCTGCGCGGCCATGTAGGCATGGGTGAACGCGAACGAGTAGCTGCCCGTGCAGCTCTGTCCGGTCGTGCCTCCCGAGTCGAGCTGTGCCGAGCGCCGCAGGGGGCCCTGCACGCACATCGTGCCGCCGCCGAAGGGTGATGCCTTGGGCGCGAGCCCCCAGAAGAACAGCCCTGCCTTCTGGTTGAGCACGTTCGTGGCGCGCGCCACGAAGTCATCGCTGCCCGCGACGGTCGGCGTGCCCGTGGCGGTCATCGAGGCGAGGCA
>CAITGX010000278.1 GCA_903892045.1 uncultured Planctomycetota bacterium
TCCTTGCGGTTGAAGCAGAACTCGACCTCGCGGCCGCGCTCGGCGAACGCCATCGCGACGGCGACGACCAGCGGAATGCCCTTGTACGCGGGACCGAAGAGCACATCGAAGCCGTCGGGAAACGACCGCTCGATCGCGTCGGCGTACGCGCGCCCGAGCTTGGCGAGCTGCACGCCCGAGCGGTACTTGCCGGTGTTCACGAAGTACGGCGTCTTGCGGCCGCTCTTGGTGGTGAAGTCGCCGAAGGTGAGGACTCCCACCTCGACCATGAAGTCGATGAAGCTTCGCTGGTAGTCGTGCATGGGCGCGGATGGTATCGGGGACGGAGGCAGGCTGCGCCTAGCGATCTCGTCGCATCGCGACTCGACGCACGGCGCCCGCGAGCGCGTGCACCTCGGCCACGATCGCGTGCGCGCGGGCGGCCTCGAGTTCGACGCGGTCGCCGGCGCCCCACAGGACGCCGATCGTCGCGGTGCCGCAGGCGTGGCCGGCGAGGACATCGTGCTCGCGGTCGCCGATCATCACGGTTGCGTGCGGACGCGCGCCGGTCGCGGCGAGCGCGCGGCGAAGCGTGACGTCCTTCGGCTCGACCATGTGCTCGTCGTGCGGCGCGTAGACGACCTCGACATGCGCTCGAAGCCCGATCTCGTCGACGAGCCGCTCGGCCACCGGGCCGTACTTCGAGGTCACGATCGCGAGCGGCGCCTGCCCGCGCAGCACGGCGAGCGCCTCGGGGATCCCGTCGATCAGCGTGGTCTCGGCAGCCGACATCGCGCGGTAGCGCTCGCGGTAGCGCGCGACGAGCACCGTCGCGAGGCCGGGATCGAGCCCTTCCTCGGCCACGATGCGGTCGAAGGTGGCGCGCAGCGGCGGACCGATGAACGAGCGCGTCACCTCCGGCGACCGCGGCGCGATTCCCGCCGACGCGAGCGCATGGTCGAAGGTGTTCGCGATCGCGCGCGTCGAGTCGACGAGGCAGCCGTCCAGATCCAGGAAGATCGCGTCGAGGAAGTTCGCGCCGAGCAAGTTCGCCTCGAGGGGTTCGGGATGCGGGAGATCGGCGTCGGGGAGGTTGTCGTCGCAACCGCTCATCGCGCGCATCGCGCTCAGTCCGCCTTCGGCTTGATCGCCTCGGCCAGCGCCTGCGCACCGCCGACCACGGGAAGCTCGAGCGAGGTCCCCGCGAGGTCGACGGTGAGCCTCGTGCCCGCCGCGGGCCACAGCGTGAAGTCGCGGTCGCTGCTGAAGATCATCAGCGCGAACTGCTCGCCCTCGGCGATCACCTGGTCGTCGGGCTCGAGCTCGAAGGTGAGGTCGTAGAAGCGACCGGGCTCGAGCGGCTCCTCGTCGTCGATCGACGCGTGGTTGCGCGGATCGGCCCAGCCGCGGGTGACGATGTCGCCGCCCACGCTGCGGCCGCCCTTCCACGGGAGCGACACGAGCCAGACCGAGAGATTCGCCGCAGGCTTGTCGCAGGCGATGCGGACGGTGAGCTTCGGCGTGCCCGAAATGTGCAGCGGCGCGGAGAGCTTCGGCAGCGCGTAGAGCAGGCGGTGCTCGGACTTCGCGGCCTTCGCGAGCGTCGCACCCGTCTTCTCGACATCGTCGACGAGCGTTTCCTTCGCGGTGTCGGCGGTCGCATCGGCCACGAGCGCATCAGCCACGAGCGCATCAGCCACGAGCGCATCAGCCACGAGCGCACCGACCGCGAGGCCACCGGCGCGCGGGCGGAGCACGACCGGCTTCGCCTCGGGGTTCGGCCAATCCGCATACGCCGTGGGCTCCGAGCGCTTGCCGCCCTCGCGCACGATGTGGAATGCCTGGTCGCGCTCGATGCCGTTGTCGACGTCGTACAGCCAGCGCGAGAACCAGCGGTTCTGCATCTCGAACGGCGGATCGCCGCCGTGACCGCCCTGGTGGAGGTAGAGCTTCGAGGGCACGCCCTGCTGCTTCAGCTTGGTGTAGACGTGCATGCTGTGCGAGGGCA
>CAITGX010000279.1 GCA_903892045.1 uncultured Planctomycetota bacterium
AGCTCGCGCCGCGCGAGCGCGCGACGCGCTATCGAATCGTGCTCGGCGCGACCGACGGCGGCGCTTTCGATGCGCCGCGCGAGGTGCTGCGGCTCGACGCGGACGCCCCGGAACTCGCGGCGCCCGCCGAGTTCGTCCTCGCCCCGGGCCACTACACGTGGGAGGCGTGGGCGGAAGTCGACGGCCTGTTCGTCGAGCTCGGTCGCCGCGACTTCGAGGCCCGCCGCGAGCCCGGCTTGCTCGCGGAGCTCGACCGCCGCGCCGAAGCCAGCGAGCCGGCGCGCAGCGAGTCGATCCTGCACCTGCTGCACGAGCGCGGCTACGTCGGCGACGCGCGCGCCTTCGCCCGGACGCTGCCCGCGAGCCCCGAGCGCGACGCGTACCTGTCGCGCCGCCCCGGTCGCTGAGCGACACGCCGACACCCGATCGCGTGGGCCGCCAGCCTGCACGCTGCGCTGGACTCGGGCCCGCGCGCAGCGCACGATCGCGCGCGCACCTTGAAGTTCGCAGCGTCGATCCTCGCCAGCCTGTTCCTCTCGCTCGCTCCCGCCGCCGCGCAGGAGAGCTACGAACCGTCGCTGCAGCGCTTCGCGGCCGCGCTCGCGGCCGTGCGCGACGGCAGCGCCGACGCGGGAGCGGAGTTGCGCGAGTCGGCACGCGTGCTGTGCGAGTCGCATGGGCGCTGTGATCCGCGCGACGTGGCTGCGCACTACCTCGCGCTCGATGCCGACGCGCTCGCGGCGGGCCGCGCCGACGAGGCGCGCTACGTAGAGCTGCGCGAGCGCGTGCGGGTCGCCGGAGAACGCGGGCTCGCCGGCGAAGAGTGGGCTGGCGAGCGTGCAACGATCTTGCGCGAGCTCGACGCGCTCGCGCGCGAGTCCGAGGCGCGTCCGGACTTCGTTCCGGCGGCGCAGGCGCTCGCGCTCGCCGCGCGCATCGAGGAACAGCAGGTCGAGACCGACTCGACACTCGACGGGACCGCGCGCGCGCTCGTGGCCGCCCGAGCGACGCGGCATGCTCGCCGCGCGATCGAGCTCTATGCACGCGCCGGACAGTCGACGCCGCGGCTGGAACCGGAGCTGTGCCTCGCGCGGCTGGCGCTGCACCGCGGCGACGACGCGCTCGCCCGCGCGAGCTTCGAGTCGCTGCGCCTGCGTGCGCTCGCGCTGCGACGCGACGACTATCGCGAGCACGCCATCGCCGGTCATCTGGCCCTGGCGCGCGCAGCCGGTGACGTGCGCGAGGAGCAACGCTTGCTCGAGGAATTGGCGCGTTTCCGCTCGCCGCTGGAGAGCTGGCCGCTGGCGCGAGACTGGGCGCTCGCGCTGCTCGCCGAGGATCGCCCGCAAGCGGCGCTCGAGTTTCTGGCGCGCTGCAAGCCGGCCGAGGGAGCGCACGCTGCCGATCGTCTCGAGTGGCAGGTCGCGAGCGGCGCCGCCGCGCTGCGCCACGGCGACGTGGCGATCGCCCGCAGGCACCTCGCGCACCTCGACGACGATCCGTCGGAACTCGCGCACCTCGCCCGGGCCAGCCTCGCGTTGCGCGAGGGCGACGCTGCGGGCGTGCTCGTCGAGCTCGGCGAGGACGTGCGGCCAGGTTTCTCGGCCAGTGGCCGCGTCCAAGCCGCGACGCTCGTCGGAGAGGCCGCGCTGGAACTCGGGGATCGCGCGCTCGCGCGCCGGGAACTCGAGTTCGCCTTCGAGGCGACGCTCGCGGGCGAGTCGGACCTGCGTGCGCGCCGCGAGAACGAGCTCGGCGGCAGCGTGATCGGCGAACGGCTCGGCCTGCACTCGGTCGTGCTGCTCGCCGAGACTCTCGCGCTCGACGGCGAGTCTCTCGAGGCCGTCGCGCGCATCGAGGAAGCCCATGCGCGCTCGCTGCGCGCGAGTGCGCGCGAACGCATCGATGCAGCCGCGCTGCGTGCGTGGGCCGCGCACACGGAGCTCGGGCTCGTGACGTGGATCATCGGCGCGGATCGCTCGCTCGCTGCGCACGTCGCGCCGGACGGCAGCGCTCACGTCGAGCGCATACCGCTCTCGCGCGCGCAGCTGCTGGAGGCCGTGCGACGCGTGCGCGAAGCCGCACTCGACGCGCACACGCAGTCGGTCCGGTTCGCGGCGCTCGCCGCGGAACTCGGCGGCTCGCTCCTGCCCGGAGAGATCGGGCTGCGCCTCGCGCAGCTGCGCGCGCAGGCGGGGCCGGAGCCGCGACTCCTCGTGCTCGCGCACGGTCCGCTGGAAGCCGCACCGCTCGAAGCCCTGCCTTGGCCAGCGCTCGGGAGCGATGCCGCACTCGCGGTGCTGCCGGGGCTGCCGGAGCGCGCGCCCGGTTCGAGTGCGCTCGACGCGAGCACGACGGCCTGGAACCTGCTCGGCGCGCCGCTCGACTCCGCGTCGCGCCCCGTGCTGCCGGGCGCTCGCGGCGAGCTCGAGTCGCTCGCGACACTCCACCCCGGCTCGAGGCTCTCGATCGAGGCCGAGTTCACGCGTGCGCGCGTGCTCGCCGCGTGCCGAGCCGCCGCTCCGCTGCACATCGCCACCCATCTCGATGCGTCGTGCGAGAGCTGGCGCAGCTTCGGCCCGTCGGCCCTGCGCACGAGCGACGCGCTGCCCTTGTGCGCCGACGAGCTCGCGCTCGCGGGCCCCAAGCTCCCGCTCGTGATGCTCTCGACCTGCTGGAGCAGTTCGGGAGCGCGCGTGGACGCCGAGGGACAGCTCGGACTCGCGCGTGCCTTCCTCTCCTCGGGCACGCGCAACGTCGTCGTGACTCTGTGGCCCATCGAGGACCGCTCGGCCCCGCGCTCCGCGCGACTCTTGCACGAGGCGCTGCGAGCAGGCGCGACACCTTCGCGCGCGGCGGCGCGCACCCGCGCCAGCCTGCGGTCCGCGGGAGCCTCCCCGTCCGAGTGGGCGGCGCTGCGACTGCTCGGCCGCGACTAGCGGCCGGTGGAAGGAGTCGCGGGGCGCGACAAGCGTCTTCGTGGCCCGCGACGCGCCGGAGAGACAGCCGGCAGCTGCCGGCGTCGCCGCTGAGCACAGCTCGCCGAGCGTGAGGAACGCCACGACGAAGAGCGCCATGCCGTAGGCGGGTCCTGCTGCCACGAGCGGCCCGTCCTTCGCGGCGCGGAGCATGCCCGGGACTGGGGACGCGATCGCCGCGCGAGCGGCGTGTGCCACTTGCGGGACGCGGAAGGAAGTTCCCACGGCGGCTCAAGGAGTGCGGGGAGCACTCCGATACCTCGCCTGCCGCGGAACCTCGCGTTCCCGCGGCTCCCAGGAGTCCCACCCCCCATGCTGTCCCTGCTCCTCGCCGCGAGCGCGCTCCCCGCACCGCTCGCACCGGCCCCCACGCTCGACTTCGCGTTGAGCGTCGGCCCGCGCAGTCTGCGCGCCCAGAACACGAGCTTCGTCCCCGAGCTCGTCCTGCTGCACGACCCCCGCACCGGCCGTGAGACGCGTTTCGTGTTGCCGCCCCAGCGCACGCTCGAGCTGCGCTTCCCCGCCGGAGCGATCGACGGCCTCGAGCTGCGCGTCGTGACGCGCGACGCGCAGGGCCCGCGCCTCGGCGCCTGCTGGTCGATCGACCTGCTGCGCACCGCCGGAGACAGCGTCGGGTTCGACCTCGACGCGCACCCCTTCCACGCGTGGGCGTTCGGCCCGCGCGGCACCAGCCTGCTCACCTCGAACGATCTGCCCGCGTCGGGCAGCCCCGCGCCGCTGTGCGCGCCGCCGACGCCACCGCACGTCCCGGTGATCACGCCCCACGATGGCACGCGCAAGGACCTGCCGCCGCGCCTCGAGAACAAGCCGCTGCCGCCGATCTGAAGCAGCAGCGCACGCATTCGACTCCTGAGAGAGAGACCGAGAGAGACGGAAGATGGCCAGCGCTCGAAACGCTGGCCATCGGCCGTTTCAGGGAGCCTCGCGCGAGTTCCAGCGCGCGTAGAGGGCCGGCCTGCGATCGCGCTCCACCGGCACGCGACGACGGAGCTCGCGCACGAGCGCGACATCGAGTTCAGCGACCACCAGCCGGTCGTTCGCTCGACCTTCGGCGAGCACCTCTCCGTGCGGCGAGACGACCAGCGAATTGCCGGGGAACTCGAGCACGAGCTCGCGACGGCCAATCACGTCGGTGCCCGTGCGGTTGCACGCCACCACGAAGCACTGGTTCTGCACCGCGAGTCCGGTCACGAGCGCGCGCCAGTGCGATGCGCGCGCGAGCGGCCACTGCGCGCAGGCGCACAGGACCTCGACGCCGTCGAGGAATGCGCTGCGCGTGAGTTCCGGGAAGCGCAGGTCGTAGCAGATCGCGAGTCCGACGCGCGTGCCGCGCAGGTCGATACCGCGGAGCGGCGCCTCGCCGGCGGAGAAGCTCTCGGTCTCCGCGGTCGGCGAGAACAGGTGCACCTTGTCGTGCTCGAGCGCCAGCTCGCCGCGCTCGAAGAGCCGCGCGCGGTTGCGAGGCAGCCCTCCGGCCGCCGCGCCGAAGGCCGAGCCGGCGACAGCGAGGCCGAGCTCGCGCGAGAGTTTCGCCATGCGCTCCCACGAGCGCGCATCCAACTCCACGAGGCTCGCGAGGTCCGAGCTCGGGTCGGGAAATCCGCTGGCCCACATCTCGGGCAGCACGACGAGCTCGACGCCGGCGCGCGCAGCCGTACGCAGCCCGTCCTCGACCACGGCGAGATTCTCGACGCTCGCGCCTCGGCGCACGTCGAACTGCAGGGCGGCCACGCGCATGCCGCCCTTCTAGCGGCGCGCGCCGGTGCTTGCCACCGCCCCGCACGGGGGGCACGATGCGCCGGTGCCGCTCCTCCTCGCCCTCGGACTCGACCGCGCCGCACTGACGGTGCCCCTCGGCACGCTGCTCGCGCTCGGCGCCGGGCGCACCCTCCTGTCGCTGCTTCCCGCGGGCGCCGCCGGCTCGCACGCTCCGCGCAAGCTCGCGGAGACGGCCCTGCTCGTCGCACTCCTCGGCGGCTGGCTGTGGCTGCTCTCGTTCGCGCTCGCGAGCTTCCTCGGCCAGTCCGTCGAGCTCGTGCCGCTCGCGCTGGTGTCGCTCGTCGGACTTGTTCGCTGGCGGCTCGGCCCCCACGAGTTCGTCCCCCAGCACGAGCTCGAGGAACCGCGCCGCACTTGGCTCGCGCGCCTCGCCCTCGGGCTCGCGTTGGCGTCGAGCTTCACGCCGCTCGTCCGCGGAGAGTCCGGGCCGGCGGCCCTCGGCTGTGCAATGCTCGCCGCGCTCGCGTGGTGGCTCGCGCGCACGCTCGAGCGCGCCGGTCGCTCCCCGCTCGGCGCAGCGCTCGTCGCGCTGGGCTTCGTCGCCTTCGATCAAGCCACCGTGCGCAGCGACTCGCTCGCGGTGTTCGCACTGCAGGCCCTCGTCGCGCTCGCCGCGAGCGGTCAGGTCGGCTGGCTGCGGCGCGCCGATGCGCGCGAGCGTGCGCTGGCGCTGTTCGGCGGCTGCGCAGCGGCGCTCTTCGCGCCTGTCTTCACCATCGCGGGGCTCGCGGGCTGCTGGGCGACGACGCACCGCCATGCGCGCAAGGCGCTGCGCGGCGCGACGCTGCTCGCGCTGGCAGCCGTCGCGCTTCCCTCACTCGCCGCGTCGCGCCAGCTCGGCCTCGCCGAGGCCCTCGCGGACGGGGCCACCGGAGCGACGGCGATGGCGAGGCTCTACGTGCTCGCCATCGCGGGAGCCGCCGCACTCGCGGGCTGGCGCGGCGGCGTGCGTCGCCCCGCGTTCGCACCCGAGCGTCCGGCTCCGCCAGGCCGCGAGCTCGCAGCGCTCGGGATTCTGTGCGGCCTTCCGCTGCTCGCGGCCTGCGCTCTGGGCCCGCGGCTGGAGTCGCTCGGCCTGAGCCCGGCATTTCTTGGCCCCGCATCCCTCGAGCTCGCGGCCTGCGCCGTGGCCCCGGCCGCCGCGCTGTTCACAGGCCTCGTCTTCGTGCGGGCGCGAGCGCAGTGAACGTCCCCGCGCCCGATCCGCTGCCGCACGCGGCGCTGGAGCGCGCGCTCGCGGCGCTCGCGGGAGGCGTGCCGTACAAGACAGCGCTCGAGGCGCTGCTGCTCGAGCTCGACGACGAGGCCGCGGATCGTCTGATGCAGCTCCAGCGCGAGGCCCGGGGCACGTGGCTGCTCGCCCTCTGCACGCCACGGAGCGGTGCGACGAGGGCGCGAGCGCTGTTCGTCGGCAACGCACTGTCGGGCGCGCACGTGCCGCTCTCGCACCACGGCTTCGAGGTCACGCTGCTCGACTCCAGCGCGCTGCGCCTGCGCTGGGCCCGCCTGCGCAGCGAGGCCCTCAGTCCGGGAAGCTCCACGCTCGAGGTCATGGCCGACGGCGGCGCACGCCTGCCGTTCGAGGACGGCGCCTTCGACCTCGTCGTGCAGGAGGATGGGCTTCCGGCGCGCGAGCGGGGCTGGGGGCACGACCTCGCGGAACTCGCGCGCGTGTGCCGGGGCGAGTTCGTGCTCATCGCCGACAACCGCTTCGGCTACAAGCGCTCGACGGGACGGCGCGGCGTGTTCGACGTGCCGAGTCCGGCCGAGTTCCTGCGCCGCGCGCTCGCGGGCCCAGAGCGCACGCTCGCAGGCTATCGGAAGCTCGTCGAGCGCGCGGGCTTCGCGCGAGCGCGCGCGTTCTCGCTCTACCCGCACGCGAGCGAGTTCACGTTCGTCGTCGGAGTGGACGACACGACACCGAAGCTCGAGATCGGGCCGAAGGAGCGCGAGAACTCGGCCAAGCTGCTCGCCCACTCGCTCGGGCTGTTCCGCTGGTTCACTCCGTCCTTCGCCGTGGTCGGCGCGCGCCGCGAGGTCTCCGACAGCAAGCCGCGCTGGTCGCGCCTCCTCGAGGCGATCGAACGTGCGACCGGCGAGCGCGGCGCGGAGCTCGAGCATGTCGTCGCGACGCGTGGCAACTCAGCGCTGCTGCTGACGCGTGCCCGCGGGGCCGGCGACGAGGGGGCGTGGTGCGTGCACATCGGCCTGAGCGCTGCCCAGCGCTCCCAGCTCGCGACCCACGCGCGCTTCCTGCGCAAGCTCGCGGCAGAGCACCCGCACTGCCCCGTGCCGCAGTTCCTGCTCGCCGGGGAGGTCGAAGGCGTCCACCTCACCGTGGAGCGGCGCGCACGCGGCCTGACGGCTCCGCAGCTGACCGGGGACCTCACGGCCGCGCGCCGCACGCTCGACGACCTCTCGCGGACCCTCGCCACGCTCGTGAGCGCGCCGGCGCGCGCGCTGGACGAGGCCGGGTTCGAGCGCCTGCTCGGAACGCGCTTCGACGTCGTCGCCGCGCACTGCGGCGACGAGGACACGCGCGCCGCGCTCGCGCGCCTGCGGGCAGAGGCTCGCGACGAGTGGCTCGGCCTGCGGTTCCCGCTCGTCGTGCAGCACGCCGACCTGCGCAGCAAGCACGTCCAAGTGGAGCGCGACGGCCGCGTGGTGGCGCTGCTCGACTGGGGCTCGGCGGAGGACGGCGACCTGCCGGGCTTCGACCTGCTGCACTACCTGCTGCACGAGCGCAAGCAGGCCGAGGGCCTCGACGCGCGCGCGATGTGGCGGCTCGCGCTGGAGCCCGAGCGGCTGCGCGACTCGGAACGAGCGGCGCTCGAGCGCCACGCGTCGCTGCTCGGCGTCGAGGAGCGCTACTTCGGAGCCCTGTCTCGCATCTATCCGGTGCTCGTCGCCGCCATGGCCGAGCGCCACTGGGACTACAGCCGTCCGCGCTGGTTGCGTCGCCAGTTCGGCCTCGGAGCGCGCTGAGGCGGCCGGCCTACGTACCTCGCCGTGGTTGGGCCACGGGGCGAGCCGGGCTAGCGATTGCAGTGTCCGTCGGCCGCTTGGAAGCTCGCCTCGGCGGGCTTGGCGCCGCCGGATGACAATCCGGCCACCCCTAGCGGGTTGCAAACTCCTAGGGTAACTTCTTCCTTCTGGCGCCTTGGCTGCCTCTCCCCTTCGCGCCCTCTTCCTGCCGTCCACCAGAACATTTTTCAGGACTGACCCATGAAATCCTCCTATTACGTCCGCCTGCTCGCGACCAGCGCAGCGCTGGCGCTCTCGTCCTTCGCGCTGGCCGACGAGCCCGAAGCGCTCCCCGTGTGCAACTACGGCGGCCCCTACGCGGCCGAGTGCACCGGCGCCTCGACCTCCGTGCCGCTCGACGGCTCGGCCTCCTTCGACCCCGATGGCACGCCCCTGACCTACCAGTGGATCGAGGAATGCCAGTTCGGCTTCTTCGATGACCCGACGGTCGCGCAGCCCAACTACGTGATCGACATGACCGGCCAGTGCGTGCGCCAGTGCTTCGTCGCGCTGCGCGTGTTCTCGGGCGGTCAGGGCAACGCCCAGAACGGCACCTGCAGCGGCTTTGTCACCGTCAGCGACACGACCTCGCCGGTGCTCGCGCTCCCGATCAGCGTGATCGCACCGTGGGGCCTCGACACGAGCGTCGGCTCGCTCGGCGTCGCCACGGCGACCGACCTCTGCGACCCGTCGCCTGTGCTGTCCTTCGCGGACACGGTGATCCCCTCACAGGGTCCCGGCCACGAGCAGACCATCATCCGTCGCTGGACGGCCTTGGACCGCTGCGGCTTCTCGTCGTCGCTCGACCAGACGATCACGCTGACGAGCCCCGACACGTCGTTGGACGCCTCGTTCAACGTCGACTTCGACATCAACGCCTGCCCGGACGTGCTCGACCGCGCCACGCAGGGTCCGCGCTTCGTGCTCACGCTGCTCGGCCGCGCGAACCTCTACATGAACGGCGTCAATCGGGCGACGGTGAAGCTCAGCCGTCAGGCGGATCCGACGAACTTCGTCACGCCGACGAACCCGTGGCTGTACTCCGCGACCCAGATCGGGGTGTTCGCCGCCACGAACTTCGGCGACTGCAACCCGGCGGGCACCGACGGCCGCGCGGACCTGCGTTTCCAGTTCAACTACGCGCAGGTGAGCGCGACCCTCGGTCTCGCCAGCCTGCCGGCGGGGACCGCGGTGCCGATCCAGATGTTCGGCCTGCGCACCAACGGCACGCAGTGGATCGCCTACGGCGAGATCATCGTCCAGTAGCTCCACGCGGCGACTCGCTCCGCAGCGGGGCTCTCCGGGACGAAACTCCCGGGGAGCC
>CAITGX010000280.1 GCA_903892045.1 uncultured Planctomycetota bacterium
TCAGCGGCTTGTAGTGGTCGATCACGTAGCGCGAGAGCGCCTTGTCGAGGTTCGAGAGCTCCTGGCTCACGTCGAACATGTGCAGCACGACGTCCGCGCGGCGCACCGTGCGGTGCGAGCGCGCGTCGCTGAAGAACTCGATGGCGTCGGCCATCTTCTGCTTCTTGCGCACGCCGGCCGTGTCGATCACGACGAAGGTCTTGCCGTCGCGCTCGAAGCGCACGTCGACCGAGTCGCGGGTCGTGCCCGGGATCTCGCTCGTGATCATGCGCTGCTCCTGGCACAGCGCGTTCACGAAGGTCGACTTGCCCGCGTTGCGGCAGCCGACGACGGCGAGCTTCATGTGCGGCGTCGCCGGCACCTCGAGCTCGGGCTCGGCGAGCGGCGGCAGGATTTCCGCGATGCGGTCGTAGAGGTCGCGCAGACCCTCGCCGTTCTGGCCGCTGATGCCCATCACGTCGAGGCCGACCCCGAGGCGCCGGAACTCGTCGATCCCCCATGCGGCCCCGCGGCCCTCGCACTTGTTGACGCACAGGATCACCGGCGTCGCGACGCCGCGCAGGCGCCGCGCGACCTCCATGTCGAGCGGCGTGACGCCGTCCTTCACGTCGACGAGGAACAGGATCAGGTCGGCCGCGCTCACAGCCGCGCCCACCTGCGCCTCGACCTCCATCCCGAGGTCGTCGCGGTCGACGACTCCGATGCCACCGGTGTCGACGATCTCGAACCAGCGCTCGCCCTGGGACGTGGAGAGCCGGCCGGGCACGGCGACGCGGTCGCGCGTCACTCCCGCGGTGGGCTCGACGATGGCGACGCGGCTGCCGACCATGCGATTGAGCAGGGTCGACTTGCCGACGTTCGGCCGGCCGACGATGGCGATGCGGCGCAGCGTGACGTCGTCGGGCTGTGTGGCGCGGGAGTTCAAGGGATTCCGAGGATGCGGTGGATCTGAGGTAGGACGCGCACGGACAGGTCGAGCGCGCGGGCGCGCTCGGCCACGGCCGTGCAGAGTTCGATGGACGGTGCCGGGACCGCGCCGATGGGCGTGGCGGGCTGGACGAAGACGGGCAGCGCCGGGGCATGCTCGGCGACGCTCTCGAGGAGCTCGTCGAACTGCTCGGGCTTGCGGCCGCCGGAGACGATCACCTTCGCGCATGCGTCGCGGCCGCGCACGAGCGCGAGGCACTCCGCTCGCACCTCGGCCCACTCCGCGCGCGTGCGCGGAACAGGCTCGCTCTCCGCCGGGGCGATCTCGACGGGCTCGTCCATGTCGTCGGGCAGCTTGAGGTCGAGGCTCACGTGGGCCACCACGTCGAGCACGTCGGCGAGCGCGCGCGGATGCGCGCCGGCGGTCTCGAGGTGGATGCGGCGCGGGGTCGCGAAGCTCGCGAGCGCGCGCACGTAGTCGGGCCACAAGAGCGGCTCGCCGCCGGTGACCGAGACCGTCCGCGGCCGGCCGGGCTCGCACTCGGCGATCCAGCAGGCCGTCTGGAACGGCGTCGACCAAGACGGGGCGCGGCGCAGGCCCGCGCGCGACTCGATGCGCACCTCGCGCTCGCTCCCGTCCAGCTTCCACGAGCCGGGCGTGTCGCACCAGCGGCAGCGCAAAGGACAGCCGCGCAGGCGCACGAACACCTGCGGCTCGCCGACGTAGAGCCCCTCGCCCTGGATGGAGGCGAAGACCTCCATGAGCGGCGCCGCGAGCGAGGACTCGACGGCCATGGGGTTCACGCTGGAGACCTCGTGCGCGCTCGCGACGCTCGGTCGCGCGCGCGACTACTTCTTGGCGGCCGGCTTCGCGGCCGGAGCGGCGCCGCCCTTGGCGTCCGCCTTCTCCTCGCCCTTCGGTGCGGCAGCCTTCTTGGCACCGGCGACCTTGAAGCGCGTGCGGACCTTCGGGAGGCCGAACACCGAGCGCTCGCCTTCCTTGAACTTGCCGGCCTTGGCGAGGATCTCGAGCCGCTCGCGGCGCGAGAACACGCTGCGATCGCCGGCGAGGGTGGAGGCGCCACGGAGACTGGAGTGGATCGACATGTCTGGAACTTCCTGTTCGTTGAACCGTTGGGGGCCCGGACGCGCGCGCCCGGGCGTGACTTCACTTGCGCTGGAACACCTTGTCGATCTTCTCGACATAGGCATCGTGGAATTCGCCCGGCTTGGAGATCGGCGGTGGGCCCTTGAGCTGGCGCACGGTGCGCCCGAGGTCGTCGAGGTCGACCTGACGCGGCGCGGCGCCGACGAGCAGGTAGACACGCGTGCCCTTCTGCACGAGGCAGGCCGGGAGTCCGGCGCTCTCGACGAGGTAGCGCGCCGCGTCCTGCGCGAGGCGCACGCTCGATTCGTTGTAGACGTAGTCGGCGACCTTGAGCGTGTAGACGTTGCGCGGGTCGCGCAGGGCCTGCTCGGCCGCACTCACCGGAGTGGGCTCGGGGCGCACGGGCAGTGCCCCGCCGGCGCTCGCGCTCGTCGGGGGCGGCGTGCTCGCGCCTGCTTGGCCGGCGGCACTCGCAGCACCGTTGGCCGACGCGAGCGCTTCGACCGAGCCCCGCCCGGCGCTCGACGGCGTCGGCTGTCCACCCTCCGAGGCCTCGGCCCGCTGCACGCTGGCGCGTCCGAGCAGGAACGCGACCACGAGCAGCACGAGCTGCGCCAGCACGAGCCACTGCAGGCGCGAGCCGCCGAGCCGCACCCCGCCCATGGCCCCGAGCGACGGAGCGCCCGCAGACGGAGCTCCGCCCTGCGACGGGGAGCCGCCTTTGCCCGAGAGGGCTTCGAGCAGGTGCTTTTGCTGGGACACGGGTCAGGAAATGGGCGCACGGGACCGCAGGCGATTCCGCGCGCGGAACCGGCCCGTGGACCTCGGCCAAAGGGGCAAGAAGGTTACGGGAAGCGGGTCGGAGCGTCAATCGACGGCGGTCGGAGGGCGGCCGGGGGGCCGATGGCGCCCGTCGGACGGAGGGGCTACGCTCGCCGCGAGGCTCCGCAGATGCACCAAGCGCCCCGACTGGCCCTGCTCGCCCTCCTCGGCACGGCCTGCTCCCCCACGACGGTCCCCACCGCCGCCGTCGGGGACCTGCGCGACGAGGCCGCGGAGCGGGGCCTCGCGCACAGAAACCGCAGCGGGGAGGCCGCCAAGGCCACCGTGCTCGAGGCCAACGGCCCGGGGGTCGCGCTGCTGGACCTCGGCCGCGACGGCGACCTCGATCTGGTCTTCAGCGACGGGGTGGGAGGCCTCGCGGAGCTGCTCGCCGGCCCCGGCGCCGACCTGATCCTGTACGAGAACGACGGCCGGGGCCAGTTCCGGCGCCTGCCGGGGCCGGGCCTCGCGGGCTGGTGGACCGGGCTCGCGACCGGCGATGTCGACGGCGACGGGGACACCGACCTCGTCGCGGGCGGCTTCGGAGGGCTGGCGGTGCTGCTGCAGGACGAGCGCGGGACGCTCGTGGCCCGCGGCGACCTGCTCGCGGGCGAGCCCGGGCGACGGCTCGTGCCGGGAGCCCCGCGCGAGCCGGGGCGCGCGCCGCTGTGGGTCACTTCGCTCGCGCTCCTCGACGCCGATCGCGACGGCACGCTCGATCTGTACGCAGGCTGCTACCTCGAGCTCGACCCCCTGCGGCCGCCCTTGCGCGAGCTCGGCGAGGGCGCGCTGGCGGTGCCCTGCTCGTGGAAGGGGTACGAGGTTTTCTGCGGTCCGCACGGCATGACTCCGCAACCCGATCGCTTCTACCGCGGCCTCGGCGACGGGACGTTCCAGGACGAGAGCGTGCGCGCCCTGCCGGGGCACGTGGCGAGCTACGCGCTCGCGCTCGCGCCGTTCGACCTCGAGGGCGACGGCGACACGGACCTGTACGTCGCCAACGACAGCGTGGCGAACCTGCTGCTCGTCAACGACGGGCGCGGCGTGTTCACCGACGTGGCGTACTCCGCTGGTGTGGCGCTCTCGATGGATGGCCGCGGCGAGGCCGGCATGGGCGTGGCCTTCGGCGACGTCGACCGCGACGGCGATCTCGACTTCGCGCTCACCAACTTCTCGGGCGAGCCGACGTCGCTGTACTTCCACAACGCGCGCGGGTTCTCGAACGAGACCTTCCGCTTCGGGCTGCAGCGCGAGAGCTCGCCGCTGCTCTCGTGGAGCGTGCACCTCGAGGACTTCGACGGCGATGGCGAGCTCGAGCTCTTCACCGCCAATGGGCACGTGTACCCGCAGGCGGACCTCGCGAACACCGGCACGCGCTACCTGCAGCCCGACACGCTGTGGCGGCTGCGCGCGAGCGGGGACGAGCGCCAGCTCGAGCGCGTGCGACCCGCCGACGAGCGTTCGGTGCTCGCGCCGCCGAGCGGCTCGCGCGGCTCGGCCGTCGGCGATGTCGACGGCGACGGCGCGCCCGACCTCGTGATCGCGCGCATCGACGCGCCGCCGGCGCTCGGCATCAATCGCTTCCCGCGCACGAACCGGCTCGTCGTGCGCTGCGAAGGCCCGCGGGCGACGGAAGCGCTCGACCGGGACGTGCCGCTGCGCTCCCCCACCGACGCCTCGGGCACGCGCGTCGAGCTCGTGCCCGCGGGCTCCGACACGCGCCCCATCGTGCGCGCGGTCGCCACGGGGCAGGGCTTCCAGTCCGCATCGGCGAGCGAGCTCTACTTCGGACTCGGAGCGCAGCGCGAGTACGTCGAGCTCTCGATCCGCTGGCCCTCGGGTCGCGTCGAGCGTCTCGGGCCAGGCAAGGCCGGTCGGCGCATCACGCTGCGCGAGGGACGGGGGATCGTGAAGGACGAGGCGCTGCCGTGAGGCTCGCGCTGCTGCCGCTCGTGGCGCTCGTCGCGGCCTTCGCACCGCAAGGCGAGGAGCTCGCCGCGCGCAAGGAGCGCTGGTCCGACCTGCTCGCGCTCGACTTGCCGCGTGAAGTGCTCGCCGAGCTCGAGCTGCAGGTGAGCGCCGGCGCTCCGCTCGCGCGCGACGGCGAAGCGCTCGCGTTGCTGTCGAGCGCGACGTTCGCGACGCACGAGCCCGCGTTCGAGAGCGCGTGGAAGCTGCTCGAGGGTCGCGACGTCGAGGAATCCACGCGCGCGGCTCTCGAGCTCGAGCGTGCGCGCCTGCTCGTCGAGTCGGACCAGCTCGCCCGCGCGCTGGTGGCCCTGCTCGAGCGGCCAGAGGCGCGCGAGCCGCGCTTTGCCGCACGGCCGGAGAGCTGGCTGCTCGCCGGGCGCGCGTGGTTCCGTTCGGGAGAGCCCGTGCGCGGCGCCCCGTTCCTCGCGCGCTTTGTCGAGCTCGCGCCACGCGACCGCGAGGCGAGCTCGGCCCTGCATCTGCTGGCGCAGGAAGCGCTCGCGCGCGGCGATGGAGCGACGGCCCAGGCCTGCGTGCGACGGGCCGAAGAGCTCTCGCGCTGGCACGCGCTGTGGAAGGTGCGTGCGCGGCAGGTGCACGAGAAGCCGGCCGAAGCGCTGCCCCGCATCGGTCTCGCGCAGCTGTGGCTGCAGGCTGGCGACACGAAGCGGGCGCGAGTGCAGCTGCAGGCCCTGCTCGCGCAGCACGCGCGATCCGCGCAGGGCTGGTTCCTGCTCGGTGAGTCGCAGCGCATGGACGGCGACCTCGAGCGTGCGCTCGGGAGCTACTCGAGAGCGCTCGACAGCGAACCGACGCACCTGCTCGCGCTCCACAATCGCGGCACGATCCAGCGTCTCGCCGGTCGGCTCGCCGAGGCGCGCGCGGACTTCGAGCGCGTCGTCGACGGTCCGCGCGGCGCCGAAGGACCCGCGCTGCCAGCGCATCTCGCGCTCGCGCGCACGCTCGCCGCGCTCGGAGAAAACGAGGCAGCGCAGCGGCGCTACGCGCGCTACGTCGAGCTCGGTGGCCGCGAGCCGCTCGCCGAAGCGCGGCGCTGACGGCGCGGGTTCGCGGCTTGACCGCTGCGGCCAAGCGCCGAATGATCTTCCGCCATGTCGCGCGCCCACTGGCTGCTCGCCCCGCTCCTCGCCGCCCTCGTCGCCTGCGATTCCCTTCGAACGGGGGGGCAGCCCGAGTTCCCCACGCCCGCGCTGGACGCGAGCGTGGAGCACCGCGTCGGCGACCTGCTCGGGGCGACCGCAGGACCGGGCTCGGCGGCAGCGCTCGGACTCGATGACGCCCAGGGCTGCGAGCTGCGCGCCGTGTGGTTCGAGTCGCCGCCGGGCGGAGGTACCCCACTCGCCGCGCGTGCGCGACTGGTCACGGCCCAGCGCGGAGGCGAGGCGATCGAGCCCCGCAGCCAGCTGGCGCGCGGCGCACGGATCCTGCGCGGAGTCGAGGCCCAGGCGGCCCTCGCGCGCCCCGCCCCCAAGCGCGAGGTGGTCGCGGAGGAACTCGCGCTTCCGCGCGGAGTGACCGCGACGCTGGCGCTGCTCGCGGAGGAGATCGTGCCCGCGGAGGATGGCACGAGCGTGCGCAAGGAGCTGCGGCTCGAGCTCGGTCGCGGGCGCGATGGCGCGCTGGCGCTGGCGGTCGTGCTCGAGGACTTGCTCGCCTCCGACGACGAGGACGAGGAAGAGGACGAGCGCGAGGATCCGCTCGCGCTCGTGCGGCGCGAGAGCCTCGTGCTCGAGGACGCTCCGACCGCGGACGGCGAGCCCCTGCTGCTCGTGTTTCCTCCCGCGCGCTCCGGCGAGCCGGCGCTCGCACTCGTCGTGAAGTGCTCGAGCGTGGCTTCCCCCAAGGCGCTCGAGCGCTGCGTGGCGCAGGCGCGCGAGGCGGAACAGGGCGCGCGTGCACGCACGGCGTGGCTCGGCTCGCGCGAGTCGCGCCAGCGCCAGATCGAGACCGCGCTGCAGGCGCTCGAGGATGGTGGGCGACGGCGCGCGGCGCTGCTGTTCCTCGCGGCGGAATCGGGCGCGGAGCTGTGCGCGGACCTCGCGCTCGACGCCGAGGAAGAGCTGCTCGAGGCCGCCACGGTGGCGCTCGCGCGGCAGCTCCCCGACGCCGCGCGGCTGGCGGCCGACGGTGCGACCCTGGGCTGGGCGCTCGAGCGCGGCTGCGTCCAGTTCCTCGCCGAGCGCGCCTCGACCCAGCCCCTCGAGGTCGAGCTGCGCGCGGCCGTCCTGCGGCGCACGGGCGAGCTCGGGCGCTCCCCCGCCGCGCTGCTCGACGTGGCGCTCGCGGCGCGCAATCTCGAGGACTTCCGCGCTCGCGTCAGCGCGGAGAACCGCATCCTGCTCGAGGACAACCATCCGGCGGCGCGCGTGCGCGCCTACGACTGGCTCGCTGCGCGCGGCGAGGCGCCCGACGGCTATGACCCCTTGGGCGACGAGCCGTCCCGCGAGGCGGCGCTCGAGCGCGCCGGAGGAACGCAGTGACCCTCCGAGAACGTCTGGCGGCGCTGGGTCGCTCGCGCGCAGGGCGCATCTCCCTGCGCGTCGCGCTCGTTCTGCTCGCGCTGCGCGCGGCGCTCGCGCTGGCGCAACCCTACGCGCTCGACGCCGTGGCGCGCGCCCTGCGGCTCGAGTGCGAGTACGAGGAGCTCGAGCTCTCGCTGCTCTTGGGTGAAGTACGCTTGCACCGCCTCGTGCTCCGCGAGCCCGACACGGCAAAAACCGCCCTCGAGTTGGACTTCCTCGAAGCGGACCTCGCGCTGCTCGACACGCTGCGAGGGACGCCGACGGTCGAGCGCGTCGAGATCGACGGCCTGCGCACGCGCGTCGAGATCGACGAGCAGGGTCGGATCGACTGGCTCGAGCGGCTCGGTCCCGGCAGCCCGGCGCCAGCGAGCGAGCCCGAATCGAGCGAGCCGAAGCCCCTCGACCTGCGCCTGCCGCTCGTCGTGCGCGAGGTGCGCGCGACGCGCATCGAGCTGGGCTGCACCGATCGCAGCGTCGCCCCCGCGCTGGAGGTCGAGTTGGCGCTCGACGCCGCCGCGTCGAACATCGGCGGCGACGCACGCTTCGAGTTGTGGGCCACGAGTCCGCAGCTCGTCGACACGCTGCGCGTCGAAGGTCGCGCCGCGGGCGGACTGCGCTCCGCGTCGCTCGAGCTCGACTGGCGCGTCGAAGGCCTGCGTCCCAGTCCGCTCGCGAGCCGTCTCGCGGCGCTCGGCATCGATGCGACGGCTCAGCGCATCGATGCTCGCGGCAGCCTCAGCGCGGGACTCCAACCGGCCAGCCACGACGAGACGAGCTGCAGCGGCGGGCTCGCCGTGCGCGCCATCGACGTGACAGCCGATGGCGAGTCCATCGCCAGCCTCTCGGAACTCGCCGTCGCCCTGCGCTCCCTCGGCAGCGGACGCGTCGAGCTTGCCTCGGTGCGCATCGTGCAGCCTCGCGTGCACGCGGTGCGCGATGCCCGCGGACGCATCGGCGTCCCGGGTTTCGCCTGGGCGGGTGCGCCCGCGCCCGCCTCGCCCGCGCAGGTCCCGGCAGCGGGCGCACGAAGCCCGTCGGGCCAGCCCTTCTCGCTCGTGCTCGACCTGCTCGCGATCGAGGACGCGCGCGCGAGCCTGCGGGACCTCGAAGCGCGCGCGCCGGAGCTCGAGTTCGAGTTCGGTGGCGAGCTCCTGAGCCTCGACTGGCCGCCCGCCGAGGGAGCGAACGCCCAGTACTCCTTCCACCTGCGCGCTCCGGGCGTCGTCGAGGATGTCTCCTTCGGCGGCGACGTCCTGAACGAGGATGATCGGGCCGCGCTCTCCGTCGGCTACCGCGCGGAAGGCCTGACGCTCGCGAAGCTCGGTCCGTGGATCGAGCCGCTCGGGATCACGCCCGAGCTCGCGAACGGCCGGAGTGAGGGCCTCGTGCGCGTGCTGGTCGCGCTCGAGTCCGATGGACCGCAGCTCGATGTGTGGGTGCGCGATCTCACGCTCGAAGACGGCACGGCACTCGCGTCCCTGAAGTCCCTCGAGCTGCGCGGCCTCGACCGGGAGCCCGACGGCGTGCTGACCCTCGAGTCGCTCGAGATCGCCGGGCCGCGTGCGCTCGTGCGACGCGCTGGCGAAGGTGCGTTGCACCTGCTCGGGCTGCGGATCGCACCAGCGTCCGCTCCTGCCCCGGCGGAGCCCGGGACTCCGCGCGCGGCGCCCACGATCGCGATCCCCGCGCTGCGCATCGGA
>CAITGX010000281.1 GCA_903892045.1 uncultured Planctomycetota bacterium
CGCAGGCCTGAGGCCCGCGCGGAAGGTTTTTCCGTGCCCCTCCCCAAGAAGCTCGGACGCCGCCTGCTGGTCGGCGTGTTGTTCGGCGTGCTCGTGTACGCCGGGATCGCCGTCTGGTCTGACGCGTCCGCGATCGCCGAAGCGTTCAAGCGCTTGCCGCTCTGGATCCTCCCGGCCGCGTGCGCGCTCAGCTTCGCGAATTACGCGATCCGCTTCCTGAAGTGGCAACGCTACTGCCGCCTGCTCGACATCCGCCTTGAGATCGGCACCTCGTTCCTGATCTACCTGAGCGGCATGACGCTCTCGGTGACGCCCGGCAAGATGGGCGAGGTCTTCAAGTCGTGGCTCGTCAAGCAGGTGACCGGCGTACGCATCCACCACTCGGCGCCGATCGTGGTCGCCGAGCGCTTCACCGACCTGCTCGGGTACCTGATCCTCGTCGCCATCGGCGGACTCAGCACCGCGCCGGACTATGCGTGGGTCTTCTGGGCCCTGCTCGCCACCTGCGCGCTCGCGCTCGGAATCGTCGGTTCCACGCGCTGCACGCGCCTGCTCGTGCGCCTCGTCGCGCGACTGCCCGTCGTCGGTCGGCTGGCTCCGCGTGTCGAGGGAGCGTTCGCCAGCACGCGCATCCTGCTCGCGCCGCGCGAGCTCGTCCTGCCGACGCTCGTGTCGGTGATCGGCTGGGGCTGTGAGTGCACGGGCTTTTGGATCATCGCCAATGCGGTCGTGCCCGACAGCGTGCCGTGGCTCTACGCCGTGTTCGCCTTTGCGTTCAGCGCCGTCGCCGGCGCCGTCGCGATCATCGCGCCCGGGGGCCTCGTGATCACGGAAGGCCTGCTCGGCTCGCTGCTGCGACCACGCTACCAGCCGGTCCTCGAGCGCACGCTGTCGCTCGCCGGCGACGCCGCCCGCGAGGCCGCTCGCGCCCAGGCTGCAGCAGCGGTGATCCTCGCGCGACTGTGCACGCTGTGGTTTGCCGTCGCCGTCGGGTTCGCGGCCACCGCCTTGTTCACGCGCCGCCATGGCAGCGTGCAGGAGACCGCGGACTAGCGCCGGGCCGCCAGCGAGCCGAGCGCGAGCAAGGCCGCGAGCGTGGACAGCCAAGGCACGTACGAGCGCGGGCGCTGGGCCGGACGAGGCGGCTCACCCAAGCGGAGCTCCGCGGGCCCGATGCGCGGCTCGTCCGCACGCAGCGCGCAGACTCGGTCGAGACGACGCGAGAACTCCAGCGCAAACGCGACATCGTCGCCTCGCAAGCTCGGGCGAACTTCCCACGCGACCTCCACGCGCCCCGGCACGAAGCGCACGACGCTCGCCCCGTCGGCCGCTTGCATCCACGACTCCTCGGGCTCATCAGGAAGCGCGCCCAGCAGCAGGGCCGCCCCCTCGAGGCTCCATTCGGATCCGTCGCACCGCACGTCGCGCGCCGGCCCCGCGCCTGCGCGCTCGACGGCGAACATCGCGAGTGCCCCGGAGTCCACGCGCTCCAGGCCGCGCGCCTCGAGCCACGCCAGCACCAGCTCCCCGAAGGCAGTGCCTTCGAGTCGCGGATCGAGAAACACGCCCCTGCGCCCAGAGGGCGCGACGGCGGAGCCCGCGTCGCCACCCGCGAGCGCCAGCGAGGCGAGCGCAGGCGCTGCGGCCTCCGTATCCGTGACCCACACCGTGCCGGGAGCATCGAGCCGTCCCCATTGGGGCTCGTCCCAGTCCCCCGCCGGTCGCGCGAGCCACGCGGCGGGCACCGTCGCCACGGGCGCGCTGACGAAGCTGCCGGAGACGCAACGATACTCGCACTCAGGACCGAGGCGAGCGCTCACGAGCTCGAGCGCGGCCTCGAGGGCCGTTGCCCCGCCCGCGCCTGCATACATCGAGGGCGAGCGATCGAGCAGCACCGTCCACCTCGGCGAGAGCGACGCACGGGCGCGCGCGCCTGCCAGCGCCAGACAAGCGGCACACAAGGCCGCTACAAGCAACAGCAACGCGAGCGGCGGAGTCGAGCGGCGCACGGGCGCGCGCGCCGCCTCGGGCGGCACCTGCTTCCACAGCTCCAGCGTGCCCGTGCTCGAGCGCGGCGCGCGGCGCGCCTGCAGCGCGAGCAAGGTCACGACCAGCGGGATCGCGAGCGAAACCAGCGCCCACGGGCGGTCGAAGGCGATCACGCGAGCAACTCCGCGGCCAGTACCTCGAAGTCCGCGTCCGAAGGCGTCACGCGATAGAACTGCCCGCGGCGCGTGAAAGCGCTGCGCCACGCGCCGAGCCGCTCCTCGAGCACGCGGCCATAGGCATCGATCGCGCGCGCGTCGAGCGCGAGCGCGAGCGCATCGCCACGCTCGGGATCGAACCACTCGACTCCCTCGGCCCGCGAAGGTGCGAGCTCGCGACGCGCGAGCACCGCGATCGCGCTTGCCCGACAGCCACGCCGCGCATGAGCGAGGACCTCGGCCGGATCGAGGTCCATCAGGTCACCGAGCACCACCACGCGACTCGCGCGAGAAAGGCGCGGATGACGCAAGACCTCGCGCAGCGGGCGCTCTCCGCGCGCGATCCGGCGCCGCAGGAACTCGAGCCACTCCGGCAGGTCCGGTCGCGAGCGGAGCGCGCTCCGCTCCACCGCGCCATCGACTCCGTGCGCGAGGAGCTCGGCGCTGCCACCCTGCACGACGGTCGCGAGCGCCAGCGCCGTCGCCAGCTCGCAGGCATGTTCCAGCTTCGACGGGCATCCGATGCCCATGGAAGCGCTCGTGTCGAGCACGAGTGCCAGTCGTTCACCGCGCTCCGCACGCCGCACGCGCACCCACGCGCGCCCGAGGCGAGCGAGCAGCTCCCAGTCGAGATCGCGCAGGTCCTCGCCCTCGCGATAGGGCCGATGGCCCGCGAGTTCGACGCCCTGACCGGGCGCCACGCCGCGCCGCCCCTCGTCGCGCGCCGAGGACGCCCGCGCGCGCGCCACGAAGCGCTCCAGACGAGCGAGGAACGCCGGACCGAGCACCACGCGAGTCGAATCCGCGTCCGCGCGCCCCACCGGCGACTCCATCGCGCCTAGGCCCGCCGCGGCCGCGGCGGCTCGAGGTCGAGCGGACGGCCGCCGGCTTCCACCTGAGCCGCGCCGTCGCGCCACGCGACCGTTCCACGCCGCACCACGATCTGCGGCTGGCCGCGCAGCTCCCAGCCGTCGAAGGCGGACCACTTCGAGCGCGAGGGCAGCTCTGTCGCGCGCACGGTGAAGCGCCGCTCGGGATCGAACAGGACCACGTCGCCGTCGTAGCCGCGCGCCAGCCGTCCCTTGCCGGGCAGGTGGAAGCTCTGCGCCGCGCGCCACGTCACCGTGTCGAGCGCCGTCTGCGCGTCGAGCCAGCCGCGCACGACGAGCTCCCACGTCAACGGCCAC
>CAITGX010000282.1 GCA_903892045.1 uncultured Planctomycetota bacterium
CGCACCTGCCGCGACGGCTCCGACTGTCGCGCCCTTTCCGCACACGACGAAGCGAGAGCTCCCATGACGACGATCAGTGCCAAGATGGTTTCGGACCTGCGCGAGCGCACCGGCGCGGGCCTGATGGAGTGCAAGCGCGCCCTCGAGGCCGCGGGCGGCGACATCGAGGTCGCCATCGACAACCTGCGCAAGAGCGGCCTCAAGAACGCCGACAAGCGCGCGGGCCGCAAGGCTGGCGCCGGTCGCGTCGCCGCCGTGCGCTCCGCCGACGGCCGCAAGGCCGCGGTGGTGATGATGACCTGCGAGACCGACTTCGTCCCGCCGACCGAGGACTTCTCGGGCCTGCTCGGCAAGCTCGCGCAGCACGCCTTCGACCACCGCATCGGCTCTGCCGCGGACCTGCTCGCCTCGAACCTCGGCGGCACGGTCGTCTCGGACGTCGTGAAGGGCCTGACCGCCAAGTGCGGCGAGAACTGCGAAGTTCCGCACGTCGCGTTCATGGAAAACGCCAAGGGCTTCGTCGGCGGCTACATCCACTTCGACCAGAAGATCGGCGGCTTCGCCTCGGTCTCGACGGGCGTCGACGCGGCCAAGGCTGCGGAGTTCCTCAACAAGCTCGGCCAGCACATCGTGTTCGCCCGCCCCGTCGCGGTGAGCCGCGACCAGATCCCCGCCGACGTGATCGAGCGCGAGCGCAAGGTCTACATGGAGAGCGAAGAAGTGCTCGCCAAGCCGGCCGACAAGCGCGAAGGCATCGTCAACGGCAAGATCAACAAGTTCTACGGCACGGTCGCCCTCGAGGAGCAGCCCTGGTACCTCGACAACGCGATGACCGTGAAGAAGATGCTCGCCGAGGCCCTCGGCGCCGATGCCAAGATCGAGTGCTTCGCGCTGTTCGCGCTCAACGCGTGAGCGGAGCGGCGCGGTGAGCTACCAGCGCATCCTTCTCAAGGTTTCGGGCGAGGCCTTCGCCGACCGCAGCACCGGTCGTGGCCTCGACCCGGACTCCGTGCACACGATCGCGCGCCAGATCGCGGCGGTCTCGCGCCTCGGCGTCGAGACCGCCGTGGTCGTCGGTGGCGGCAACATCCTGCGCGGCGCCAAGGTGGCCGGCATGGGAACGCTGCGGGCGAGCGCCGACTACATGGGCATGCTCGGCACCGTGATCAACGCGCTGGCGCTCTCCGACGCGGTCGAGCAGGCCGGCGTGGAGACGCGCGTGATGACGGCGATCGAGATCGCCAAAGTGGCGGAGCCGTTCGTGCGCCGCCGCGCGCTGGCGCACCTCGCCAAGGATCGCCTCGTGATCCTCGCGGCCGGCACGGGCAACCCGTTCTTCTCGACCGACACCGCGGCCGCCCTGCGTGCGCGCGAGCTCGGCTGCGACGTGCTGCTCAAGGGCACCAAGGTCGACGGCGTCTACACCGCCGACCCGATGCTCGACTCCAGCGCGCAGCGCCTCCCGACGCTCACGCACCAGGAGTTCATCGCCCGCGGGCTCAAGGTGCTCGACACCACCGCGGTCAACCTGTGCATGGAGTCGAAGCTGCCCATCGTGGTCTTCGACCTGTTCAAGGAAGGCAACATCGAGCGCGTCGTGCGCGGCGAGAGCAACCTCGGCACGACCATCCGGAGCGAGTCATGAGCGCGCAGACCCAGCAGAAGATCGTCGCCGAGACCAACGCCGCCCTCGAGAAGGCCCTGCACCACGTGCAGGACCTGCTGCGCGCCGTGCGCACGGGCCGCGCATCGACGGCGCTCGTCGAGAACATCCGCGTCGACTACTACGGCTCGCCGACGCCGATCAACCAGCTCGCGTCCCTGTCGGTGCCCGAGCCGCGCCAGATCGTGATCAAGCCCTTCGACGCCTCGGTGCTGGCCGAGATCTCCAAGGCCATCCTCAAGAGCGAGCTCGGCATCACGCCCCAGAGCGACGGCAAGATGCTGCGCCTGCAGATGCCGCCGCTCTCCGGCGAGCAGCGCCTCAAGTACGCCGCCAAGGTCAAGGAGATGTGCGAGGAAGGTCGCGTGGCCATGCGCAACGTGCGCCGCGACGCCAACAAGCAGGCCGATGCCGAGAGCAAGGGCGGCGGCCTCACCGAGGACGAGCACAAGAAGACCCTCGAGCGCGTGCAGGATGCGCTCAAGGAGTTCGAGAAGAAGCTCGACGTCGTGCAGGCGGCGAAGGTCAAGGAAATCACCGAGGTCTGATGGACCCCGGGGCGCGCATGCCGCGGCGTGGAAACGTCGCGGGCGCGCGAGGCAGCACGGGGGCGCGTAGCTCAGTCGGTAGAGCAGCTGGCTTTTAACCAGCTGGTCGTAGGTTCGAGTCCTACCGCGCTCACCCCCTCCGAAAGGCCGCTGCCGAGACCCTTGACGGCCTCTTCTCGGGCGCTATCCTCTCCGCCCTTCGAGCCTTGGAAACGGGGCTCGATGCCCTCATAGCTCAGTTGGTAGAGCAGCTGACTCTTAATCAGCGGGTCCAAGGTTCGAGCCCTTGTGAGGGCACCATCTAGGCGGGCCGGTGGCGATCTTCGCCGCCGGCCCGCGCTCTTTGCCCGAAGCCTTCCTTTTGCACGAGGCCTTCCCGTGCGGCCTTCCCGTGCGGCCTTCCCGTGCGCTCGTTGGCTCGATGCCGCCAGTTTGGGCGTGCGAAGCTCGCGAGCGGGAGACTAACGAGCGCAGAGGCGCTCGAGGTCCTCGAGCGACTTGGGCGCCGCCGCCGTCAGCACCTCGTGGCCCGTCGGCGTGACGAGCACGTCGTCCTCGATGCGGATGCCGATGCCGCGCCAGCGGACGTCGACGGTGTCCTCGTCCTCGGCGACGTACAGGCCCGGCTCGATCGTCAGCACCATGCCCGGCGCGAGGACGCGCGACTCGCGCTCGACCACGTAGGCGCCGCAGTCGTGCACGTCGAGCCCGAGCCAGTGGCTCGTGCGGTGCATGTAGAAGCGCCGGTAGGTCTCCTTCTCGAGCGCCTCGTCGACGCTGCCCTGCAGGAGCCCGAGTCGACACAGGCCCTCGACGAGCGTGCGCAGCGCGCGCCGGTGCACCGCGTCGAAGCGCGTGCCCGGACGCACGAGCTCGATCGCCTCGAGCTGCGCCGCGAGGACCACTTCGTACAGCGCACGCTGCTCGGGCGAGAAGCGGCCGCCGACGGGGAAGGTGCGCGTGATGTCGCAGGCGTAGTGCTCGCACTCCGCGCCGGCATCGATCAGCAGCAGGTCGCTCGCGCGCAGCGGCTGGTCGTTCTCGATGTAGTGCAGGATGCAGGCGTTGGCGCCGCCCGCCACGATCGAGTTGTAGGCGCAGCCGTTCGCGCCGCGCCGACGGAACTCGTACTCGACGAGCGCCTCGACCTCGCGTTCGTTCATCCCCGGCCGCGTCGCGCGCATGGCGGCGACGTGCCCTGCGACCGTGAACTCCGCCGCACGGCGCATTGCCTCGAGCTCGCGCTCGCTCTTGAAGATCCGCAGCTCGTGGAACACCAGCGCCGGGTCGATCAGCTCGGTCGGCACCGGACTCGGCTGGCGGGCGAGTGCGCGCAGCCGCGTCAGCACGCCGAACACCTCGCGGTCGCGCGCCTCATCGACGCCGGCGCGGTACACGAGCTTGGCGTGTCCCTTGAGCAGGTCCGGGAGCCGCTTCTCGAGCTCGGAGAAGGGATAGGCCTCGTCGACGCCGAGCGTCGCCACGGCGCGCTCGGGACCGAGCCGCCGGCCGCTCCAGATCTCCGCGTCGCGGTTGCGCTCGCGCAGGAACAGCACGCAGCGCGCCGGCTTCTGCTCGCACGGAGGCAGCAGCACGAGCGCGCTCTCGGGCTCGCCGAAGCCCGTCAGCCACCAGAAGTCGCTGTCCGGCCGGAAGCGGTACTCGGCGTCGTGGTTGCGCGTCTTCGAGCGGTTGGTGAACACGAGCGCCGCGGCCCCGCGCGTCTCGAGCGCCGCGAGGGCGCGACGGCGGTGCTCGGAGTACATCGAGATGGTCATGGTGGGAGGGTAGCAGAGGCCCCTAGTGGGCGGCCGCGAAGTGCTCGAGCGTCGAGAGCAATTGCCGCAGCTTGCGGGCGCGCTCCGGGCCTTCCGCGAACTCGAGCGCGATGCCGCGCGGCTCGCCCGCGGCCGGTGCCGAGCTCGCCGAGCGCACGCGCGCGTCGAGCCCCGTCGCGCCGGAGATCGCGCGCGCGAGGCCGGTGGCCCGCGGCTTGCGGACGTCGGCGGCCGCGACGACGACGTCGAAGCCGAGCGACTTCGCGCGCGCGTCGAGCTCGAGCGGCGCCACGTTGGGCCAGCGCCGCTGCACGGGGCGCACCGAGCCGTGGACTTCCATCACCGGAACCTCCGGAGAGAGCAGCACCTCGTGCTCGCCGCCCGGCGCGGGCTCGCGCTCCCAGTCGACGTAGACGGAGCTGATCTCCATGTCGAGCGGTTCGGGCAGCACCACGCGCAGGCGCGCGTCGCCGCCACCCTGATGATGGAACTCGAGCTGCAGGCCGCTGTTGTCGACCGCGAAGCGCACGTCGACCCGGGCCTTGCCGATCGCCATGCCGCGCAGCCACCACTCGCGCGGCTCGAGCACGCCGAGCCCGAGCGTGCGCTCGGCTGGCGAGCCCGAGAGCGGCGGGAGCGCCGGCGCGAACAGCGCGCCGTCCTCGAGGTCCAGGGTCGGCCCGCCGACGAGCAAGTAGGGGACGAGCGCTGCGGTGTGGCCCGGATGCTCGAGCAGGGCACCCACGTGCTGCCACGCATCCTCGCCACGACCCTGCGAGAGCGCGCACAGCGCGAGCTCGACGCGCTGGTCCGGCGTCGGCGCGACTCCAGCCCGCAGGCTCGCGAGGCGCTCGCTCCAGCCCTGCCAGCCGGGCTCCGAGTCCCAGTAGCTCGGGTCGGCGGCGGCCAGTACCGCCTGCGGGAGCTCGGCGGGCCGGGTGTCCGATGCGACCGCATTCCAGGCGCGCGCGGCCGGACTCGCGGGCAGCGCGAGGTCGGTGACGGGCAGCGAGAGCAGGAGCAGGGTCAGCACGCGGGGGATTCCGGCCGGTCGACGGACTCCAGCACGGGGCGCCGCCCGCTGTCAACGCCGCGCACGGCGTGCGGTTCGCGTCCAATCCCTCGCCGCGCGCGGTGGCTCTTGGTACACCTCTGTGCGTGCCGCGCTGCCCGCCGGCCGACCGAGGTAGACCGTGATCGACCAAGACCTGCTGCAGATCCTCGCCTGCCCTGAGTCCCACCAGGGGCTCGCCGTCGCCAACGCGGCGCTGCTCGAGCGCGCCAATGCGTGGATCGCCTCGGGCAAGGCCCAGAATCGCGGTGGTCGTCCGGTCACGGACAAGCTCGTCGAGGCGCTCGTGCGCACCGACGGCAAGGTGCTCTACCCCGTGCGCGACGGGATCCCGGTCCTGCTCATGGACGAAGGTCTCGCGCTGCCCTGACCCGGGCGCGGACGCCGGCCGATGCTGCTCGGGCATCCCGCGCACGAGGGACGGAAGGTCCGTCTCTCCTACTGCCTGAACCTGCACCCCGCGGACTCGCTCGAGGGGCTGTACTCGGGTCTCGGAAACGTCACGGAGCCGCTGCATGCGCGGCTCGCGCCCGGGCGCGAGTTCTCGGTCGGCATGTACCTGCCCGCGACGCTCGCGCGCCGTCTGGCGAGCGACGCGGACGCCCTGCGCGAGCTGCGCGCGTGGCTTGGCTCGCACGGGCTCGATCCCTCGACCTTCAACGCGTTTCCCTACGGCGGCTTCGCGCACATCGGCCTGAAGGAAGGCGTGTTCGCGCCCGAGTGGTGGAGCGCGGAGCGGCTGCAGTACACGCTCGACGTGGCGCAGGTGGCCGCGCGTCTCCTGCCGGCGCTCGGCACGCGCCGCCATGTGTCGATCAGCACGCACACGGGCGCGCACTCATCGCGCGTCCTGCCCGTCGAGCTCGACTCGACACGCCGCGCGGTGTTCGCGAACTGGGTCGCGGTCGCTTCGCAGCTCGCGCGGATCGAGCGCGAGCAGGGGACGCGCATCGTGCTGTCCGCAGAGCCCGAGCCGCGCTCGCTGACGGAGACCTGCGCTGCGCTCGGCGAGGTGTTCGCGCGCGAGCGTGAACTGCGCCGCGAGCAACCCGAGTCGCAGGCCGCGATCGCGCGCCACCTCGGAGTGTGCCTCGACACCTGCCACGCCGCGGTCGAGTTCGAGCCGGCGGATGCGCGCTGGCGCACGGGCCTCGCCGCGAGCGGAGCCGGCATCGGCAAGCTGCAGTTCACCAGCGCGCTCGCGGTGCTCGATCCGCAGGGCAACGAGTTTGGCCGCCGAGCGCTGCTCGAGCTCGACGAGGCCCGCTACCTCCATCAGGTGACCGGGCAGGGACCCGACGCGGTCGCGCGCGCCGGCGACCTCAGCGAGCTGCGCGCCGGCTGGGCCGAGCCGCAGTCCGCGTGGCATGGCTGCACGGAGTGGCGCTGCCACTTCCACGTGCCGGTCGACCTCGACGCGCTCGGAGCCTCGGGGCTCTCGACCACGCGCGACTACGCGGATCGCGTGCTCGCCCTGCAGCTCGCGGCTCCGGAGCTGTGGCCGAGCGACGAGCTGCACGTCGAGATCGAGACCTACACCTGGGACGTCCTGCCGCGCGAAGCACGGGGCGCCGGAGAGCTCGTCGACGGGCTCGAACGCGAGTACCGCCACGTGCTGGCCGTGCTCGCGGCCGCAGGCTGGACCCCCGCCTGAATCCGGCTCCGCCCCGGCGCAAAAAATGGGCTCGCGCGGCGTTGACAGCCCCCTAGGGCGACCCTATCTTCCTCGCCCGCAACGGCTGAAAGGCCGCTGCGAGAGCCACTCCGGTGGTCCCATCGTCTAGCCCGGCCTAGGACACCAGGTTTTCATCCTGGCGACAGGGGTTCAAATCCCCTTGGGATCACCACTCTCTCCGCTCGCAGCGGTCGCTCGCGGAGCTCGCGCCCTCTGCTCGCTGCGCTCGTGGTGATGCGAGTTGGTTTTTGGGGGGATGCCGCCTCGCGTCGGCGCGGCCTCCGCGAGGGGATCTCCTTGCAAAGACGCCAAGGCGTCTTTGCATCCGATCGCTGCCG
>CAITGX010000283.1 GCA_903892045.1 uncultured Planctomycetota bacterium
CCCACCAAGGCGCCGCGGTGGAGCCGCGTCACGCTGCGCGACGTGCTGTTCCTCACGCTGCCGCCGATGCTGCTCGGCACGTGGCTGTTCCTCGCTGCCGTCCGCGACTACTCCAACGCACGCCAGTACGACGACTGGTGGGCGGCGCAGACAAGCGTGCGCAAGTTCGGCTGGAATCGTGTGAGAACGGCGCTCGACACGCCGGCGCTCGCCAAGCTCGAGTCGCGCATGGATCCCGAGCGCGATGACGTGCCGCAGCTGAGGCTCTACGTCGATCGTCACGAGTTCGACCGCATCGACGGCAATGTCGGCGAGCACTGGGGCGAGTGGGTCGACGTCCGGATCGATGATCACGGCGAGCTGGTCGACGCCGAGCTGCGCTTCCGCGGCGACGGCAGCGCGCACTGGACCACGGAGAAGAAGTCCTTCACGCTGAAAACGAAGTCGGGGTCCCTCTACAAGGGCTTCCGCACCATGGCCTTCAGCGTGAAGGACGTGCTGCCGCAGTACCTCGCGGCGACGCTCGCGAAGGACTTCGGCCTGCTCGCGCCCGAGCAGCAGGTCGTGCCGGTGTACCTGAACGACCGCTTCTATGGCCTCCACCGCTTCGTCGAGCCGATCGACGAGAGCTTCCTGCGTCGCAACCTGCGCATGCCGGGCAACGTGTTCCGCGCCGACACGGCCGAGCGCGGCGACTACTTCAAGGACCTGCCGCGCGAGGTGTTCCGCAACCCGTACATCTGGGACCGCGCCGCGAACAACGACCGGCCCGGCGCGTTCGGCACGAAGCTGCTCGGGGACTTCCTCGCCGACTTGAACGACCCGTCGCCGTCCGCGCGCGAGCGCCTCGACGGCTGGATCGACGAGGACGAGCTCTCGCGCCTGCTCGCGTACCTGCTCGTCGTCGGCGACCCGTACCACATGAGCGGCGTGCACAACCAGTTCTGGTACGAGGACCCCGTCTCGGGCACGTTGCACCCGATCCCGTGGGACGTGCGCCTGCTCGACCTCGAGAAGCCGCCGCGGGGCTCGAACATCCACCGCTTCTGGCGCATCGCGCTCGAGGACCCGCGCTTCTGGGCCGGCACGATGCGGGTGCTCTCGGAGAAGCTGAAAGACGACTCGCTCCTGAAGGCAGCCGAGGAGCGGCTCGCGCTCGTTCAGGCTCGCCACTCCGACGCGCTCGAGTACGACCGCATCCGCAGCGGCATCATACCGCCGATCGGCGACGCCGCGGTCGCTCTCGCGACGCTGCGCCGGAACGTCGAGATCCTGCGCGGCTGGGTCCGGGATGCAACGGCGAGCGCGCTGGTGCTGCCCAGCAGCGGAGACGCCCCGTGGACGATCGACCTCGTCGTCGAGGGACGCGCTCCCCTTGCACTGCAAGGGGTCGAGCTCGCCGGCGGCGGGGCCAGCCGGGAGGGACTGTGGCTCGACAGCGACGGCAGCGGAGCGCTCGAGGCGAGCGACGAACCCTTGTCGACCATCCTCGAGCTCGGCGGCGACATCGGCGGAACAGGCGCCGAGCTGCGGCCCATGCCCCACCACGTACGGCTCTTCTGGAAGCCCGCGGCCGACTCTGCGCGGCAGGGCGACCTCGTCCCGAGCCTGCTGCTCTCCGCCACGGGCGAGCGCATCCCGATCGCGACGCTCGCGCGCGGAACGGCCCTGCCGACGCGCCGCCGTGCGCCTCGCAGCGCCGCTCCCGTGAAGTCTCCAGCGTCGGATTCGGCCGAGCTCGAGGA
>CAITGX010000284.1 GCA_903892045.1 uncultured Planctomycetota bacterium
ATCGAGCGCACGCGCGCCCGATCGAAGCCCGGAAGCAGCGCGGCCTCCGACTGGGCTCGCCGAGTCGCCTGCTCGCCGCGCTGCCAGAGGGCCAGCGCCACGAGCGCGCCGACGACGACGAGAAGGATCGCGAGCTTGCGCAAGTGCATGGCCTAGCGCCTCCGCGCCACGGCCACGACGAGGCCGAGTACCGCGCACAGGCCCGGCAGGACACCGAAGGCCAGCACGTTGAGCACGGTCAAGGCGCTCGTGTTGGTGAGATCGAGCACGCGGCGCTCGACCTCGCGCGGACGGATCACGAGGCGATAGTCGCGCTGCGCGAGCCAGTTGAAGGTGTTCATCACGAAGTCGCGGTTGCGACCGAGGATCTCGTTGCTGAACACGTCGGGCGCCCCGAGCGCGATCACGCGGGCCGCGCGCCGCTCTCCCTCGGCCTCGCCGCGCCCGTCCGCAGGCGGGAAGGACAGCGCCATCGCGAGCGCGAACGGTCCAGCCTCCTCGCCGCGCTGGTCAAAGCGCCAGTCGCCGCGACCGCCGCTCTGCGGCAGGTCGCGCCACGAGATGTCGGGACTGCGCAGCAAGTCGACGAGCACGGCGTTGTCGGGGCGCTGCCCCTCCGGCACGAGCGCGTGCGCGTTGGGCAAGCCGACGCGCTCTTCGGCGCGCCACAGCGACTCCGTCACGGGGTGGCGCCGGTCGAGTCCAGCGCCCGCGACCACGATCGTGCCACACTGCTCGAGCCCCATGCGCCAGCCACCGAAGCCATCCGGAATGGGCTGGGCCACGTAGCCAGCGCGCGCGCCGATGCCGAGACGTGCGAGCAAGGACTCCGGGCTGCCGGACTGGCCGAACAGGGACGCGTTGCCGGTCGTGGTGACGAGCAGTCGGCCACCTTGCTCGACGAAGCGCTCGATCGCGTCCAGCTCCGCGCCGGTGAACGGCTGCTGGGGATCGAGGATCGCGATCACGCGTGCATCGGCGGGAACCTGCGGATCCGTGCTCGAGTCCCACCGATCCGCACGCAGCCCATCGGCGACGAGCGCGCTGTGCAGGCGACCGACCGAACCGGGCTTCTCCAGATCGAAGAGGTCCCGCTCGCCGTGCCCGACGGTGAACACGATCCGCGGCGTTTCCTCGATCGAGACGCGCAAGAGCGCCACCCCCAGCGCTTCCTCGCCGCGGAAAGCCTCGAGCGTGGGCTCGCTTTCCACTAGCGGGTTGCCGGGGTCCACGCGCGCGATGTCGCGCAAGAGGCGCAGCACCACCTTCTGCTTGCCGCGCGTGACGACGACCACGTTGTCCTCCTCGAGATCGAGTTCCTTCATCAGCACCGACACCTTGGCGACGTCGGAGAGGTCGTGCTCGCGCACCTTGACCTTGTCAGGGAACTGGTTGCGAGCGACGTGGAGGAGCTGCGACATGCGCCCCTGCGCCTCCGCCCCGACACGCGTGAGCGGAGCGTCGAAGGGACGGAAGAACACCTCGACGAGCACCGGCTCCGGCAGCTTCTCGACCAGATCCGCGAGGGTCTCGTCGAGCGTGTTGCTGCCCATCGCGGTCAGGTCGAAGCGCTTGCGCAGCCCCGGCAGCGTGCCGAGGTACGTGACGAGCACCGCGCCAAGGAGCACGAGCGCGATGACGCCGAACACCTGCAGCGAGAGCGCCGAGCGCGACCAAGCGCCCGTCCCGCCGCGGCCGACCGAGTCTCCGGGCTTCACCACCATCGGCGGGCCTCCAGCACGCGCGTGGCGACGAACGAGAAGAACGCCGTCCACACGACGAAGAACAACACGTGCTTCGTGTCGAGCGCGCCGACGACGAAGCTCGCCTGGAACTGAGTGATCACGTTCGCATGGCCGAGCGCGACGCGCAGCGGCGAGCCCGGAGGCAGCGCGAGCAGTGCGTCGAGGAACGGCAGCGAGAGGATCGCCGCGTTCGCGATCGTGGCGAAGAACGCCGCGAGCAGCGGGGTATTGCTGAGCGCGCTGACGGCGAGGCCGACGGCGCAGAACAGTGCGGAGACGAGCGTCGCACCGCACACGCCCGACACGAGCGGCGCCCAGTCGGGGGGCGTGCCGAGAGCGGCGAGCGCGAGCCCGTACACGAACGCGCTCGACCACAGGACGGCCATCAGCGTCGTGGCCGCGAGCAGCTTGCCCAGCACCACCGCGAAGTCCGTCACCGGCGCCGTCAGCAGGAACTCCAGCACGCCCGTGCGCGCCTCCTCACTGAACATGCGCATCGTGAGCAGCGGCGGAAGCAGCACGACGAGCATCCAGAACGTGTAGCTCCCGCCGAGCAGGAACGACATCGACTGAAGAACGTCGCCGCCGTAGCCCTTGACCGAGAGCACGAAGAAGAAGCCGTTGAACGCCAGCGCGATGCTCAGGAGCACCCACGCCAAGGGCGAGAAGAACAGCCCTGCGAGCTCGCGGCGATAGATCGTCCACGCGCCGCTCACGGGCCCTCCTTCGGCGGCACGCCCGGCCCGTCGATCGGCTTGGGCTTCGAGAGGTCGCGCGACGCGCCCATGTCGAACGGGTTGAGGTTGTAGACGATCTTGCCCTGCGCGGGCGGCGCGCTGGGAGCGGGCTCGAAGGGCGACAGCGGCGCAACTTGGCTGGGCGCCTTCGCGGCGAGCTGGGCACTCACCTCGAGCCGCACGGCCGTCGACGGCTCGGGCGCGGCCGCCACCGCCGGCTCGACGCTCTCGGCCTCGCCGGACAGGTCGAGTGCGATGCGCGCGAAGAGTTGCTCGAGGCTCGGGCGCTGCCACGAGAGCTCGCGGATCGCCCAGCGCTTCGCATTCGCAAGCGCACCGACATCCTCGCGCAGGTCCTGTGCGCACGGGATTTCGAACACGTGGTGGATGCCGAGGCGGCCGCGGTCCCGCACGTCGCCGACGCCCGGAAGGGCCTTGAGCAGGCGTACGGCGGCCGCCACGTCGGGCCCCACCACCGCCTCGAGGCGCAGTCGCGCGCCGCCGTCGAGGCTGCGCACCAAGTCATCCTTCGTGCCGTCCGCGGCGATGCGGCCCTTGGCGAGGATGATCACGCGCGGGCACACGGCCTCGATCTCGGGCAGGATGTGGCTCGAGAGCAG
>CAITGX010000285.1 GCA_903892045.1 uncultured Planctomycetota bacterium
CCCCCACAAGATCGCAGAGGAGTACGTCCTCTCCAGCGACTGGGACAACCGCTGGCGCACCGGCGGCAACGTCGAAGAGCTCAAGAAGGAAGCCCACATCGACCCCGACTCCCTCTGGGCCGGCATCGCCCGCTTCGCCGCTGAACGCCCCACCCGACTCGCCCGCATGGGCAGGACGTAATCCCGAATCCTCGCTCACCACTTCCCCACCACCGCGGGCCGCCCGTACACCCCAGCACGCGCGGCTCGCGTCAGTTGCACGGCCACACGCTCCTTCAGCGTCGCCTCGCGAACAGCGGGATGCGGGAGGGGCTCGCGTCGCTCGAACCTTCACACGGAGGCCCCTGACTCGCGCGTGCGCGAGCTCTCTCCACGAGGAACATGGCGCGCCGTCTTCGGACGTGACAGAGGATCTGGGGCCGCGTGTTTTCGCAGGTAGACTCCCGCGCCCATGACGCAGGACGAACCCACGCAGAAGCCGATGGACGGACAAGGCGCGGATGGCGCTGCGCTGGACATCCAGCGAGTGCTGCAAGAGCAGCTCGGCGGGCTGCGCGCGTTCTTGCGCGCTCGCGCGGGCCCGGTGATCCGGGCGCGGCTGCGCGATTCGGACCTCGTGCAGGCGGTGTGCGTCGAGGCGCTCGAGCATGCGCCGCGCGCGAAGTTCGCCAACGAAGCCGCGTTCCGCGGCTGGCTGTACACGGCGGCGCTGCGCAAGCTCGTGGAGAAGAAGCGCTGGCTCACGGCCGACAAGCGCGACATGGGGCGCGAGCAGCCGCTCGACCAGAAGCAGGGCAGCGATGACGCGCCGATCGTCGCGCTCGCATCGGCGATCACGCCCAGCATGGAGGTCGTCGGGCGCGAGGGCGTGAAGCAGATCGAGGAGGCGCTCGATGCACTGCCGGAAGCGCAACGCGAGGTGCTGCTCCTCTCGCGCATGGTCGGTCTTTCCCACGCGGAGATCGCGGAGCAGACCGGTCGCACCGAGGCCAACTGCCGCCAGATGCTGCGGCGGGCCCTGCTCAAGCTCGGTGCCGAGCTGCAGAAGCGCGGCTTCGACATCGGAAACAACTAGCCGGCTCGCTCTCGCGCGCTTCGCCCCACGCCGGCACATCGCTCGCCATGACCCCGACGACGCCCCCCGATCCGGAGCCCAGCGAGGGCTCGGACAGCACGGCAGGCTCCTCGGAGTCGGTCAGCCCCGCCGAGCGCATCTACCTCGCGTTCGCGGAAGCGAGCGAGGGACGCGCGCCGGCCGAAGTCGAGGCGGCGTTCGAGGCGCTGTGCGTGGCGCATCCGGAGCAGGCGGCGGAGCTGCGGCGGCTGCGCAGGCTCGAGGCGAGCGTCCAGAAGCTGCTCGACGGCGGGCGCAGCTTCTTCCGTGCCGATGCGTCGGGTGCGCCGGCGGTCGCGCGCAAGGCCGAGGGCTTCGCGCGCAGCTTCGAGCCGGGGCAGGCGATCGGTGACTTCGAGCTCGTGCGCTTCCTCGGGCACGGTGGCATGGGGCAGGTGTGGGAGGCGCGCCAGCTCTCCATGCGCCGCAACGTCGCGCTGAAGTTCCTGCTGCCCGGCCGCGCCGACGAGCGCACGATCGCGCTGTTCGAGCGCGAGGCGCGCGCTGGCGGCCGCGCGAATCACCCCAATCTAGTGCGCACCCTCGCGCGCGGGCAGAGCGACGGCATCGAGTGGATCGCGCAGGAGCTCGTCGAAGGCTCGTTCAGCTTGCGCGACGCGATCGAGCGCTTCCGGCGCGAGCCGGAGACGCCGCGGGACTACTACACGCGCTGCGCGACGCTCGTGCAGGGCATCGCGCTCGGCCTGCAGGCCGCGCACGTGGCTGGTGTCGTCCACCGCGACTTGAAGCCCCAGAACATCCTGATCGATGCGCGCGACACGGCGCGCGTGGCGGACTTCGGGCTCGCGCGCGTCGAGGGCGACACGGTGCTCTCGAAGTCGGGCGACATCGCGGGCACGTACCACTACATGAGCCCCGAGCAGGTGTCGGGCGCGCGCTCGAAGGTCGATGCGCGCACGGACATCTTCAGCCTCGG
>CAITGX010000286.1 GCA_903892045.1 uncultured Planctomycetota bacterium
CGGGCGGCGGCTGCAGCGGCGAGGCGAGCTCCGCGAGCCAGCGCTCGAGCGCTGCGCTGTCGATGGCTCCGACGCGTTCCTCCGACCACGAGCCATCGTGAGCCCGACGCGGGCGAGCGAGCTCGTAGGTCTCCTCGCGCCAGCTCTCCGCAGTGGCGAAGCGCCAGCGGCCGATGAGCGCGCCCTGACGCACCGAACCCTCCGCGAGCAGGTGGCCTTGCGCGTCGCAGGCCTGCACGAGCCCCTGGGGCTGGTCGCTCTCGAAGAGCGCACCGAGCCAGATCCCGCCCGCTGCGTGGCGACCGGTCCACAGACCCTGCTTGCGGCCGTCGACGAGCGCGCCGGAGCGGCGCACGAGCGACAGGTCGGCTTCCTCGGCGGCCGACTGCGGCGCGCGGCTGCGCTCGACGACGAGCGTGACACCGCTCGGAGTCGGGTACGACGCGCGCGCCCATGTCCCGTCGTCACGGCGCACGAGCCAGTCGCCGCACAGGACTCCGCCGCGATAGTGTCCTAGCGCCGCGAGCGCGCCGCTCGCATCGCAGGTGCGCCACAGTCCCTCCGGCGCGCCCCGGTGGTACCAGCCTTCGCGTTCCAGCGTGCCGTCCGCGCGCCAGAAGCTCCACGGTCCCTGCTCGAGGCCCTCGGCGCAGGTGCCCGCAGAAGCGCGGCTGCCGTCGGCGCGCCAGCTGCGCCACTCGCCGACCTTCATGCCGCGCTCGAAGGAGCCCTGCTGCTCGAGGCTGCCGTCGGGGCGCCACCAGTTCCACTCTCCCTGCTGCAGGTCGTCCTTGCACGGCCCCTCGGCTTGCCTCGACCCGTCGGGGTGGTAGTGCGTCCAAATGCCGCGCTGCAGGCCGTGCTGCAGTGCACCGCTCGCAAGGAGCGCGCCGTCCGCGCGCCGCACCTCGCTCACCTGCGCGCAGCTCGCGAGCACGCAAGCGAGCCACGCCACGATTCCCGTCCGCATCACGACTCCTCCAGTTCGAGGCGCGCGCAGCGCAGCGCGCCTGCTTCCGTCCACAGGTAGAAGCGCACGGGCGCTCCGGTTCCCGCCAGCGACGCGGGCACGCGCTCGACGCGTTGCGCACCGTCGGCGCCGGTCCATGCGAGCTGCGCGAGTCCTGAATCCCAGCGCACTCGGAACTCGAACGCTGCTGTCTCGGCGCGGCGTTCGATCGTCGTCGCCCACTGCGAGCGCGACCACGCTCCGGCGTCGCTGCGGTCGAGCGCGCACCACGCGAGCTCAGAGCCGGAGTCCGCTGGCAACAGCGCGAGCGCGGCGCGCCGACCGTCGCTCCACTCGAGCGCGATGCCGCAGGCGCGCGGCGGCGCCTCGTTTCCGGAGCTCGCATCGGGCGTGTCGAGCGGCTCGAGCGTGCAGTGCACGCCGTTCGCCTGCGAACCGAGCACGACGGGCTTGAGCGCGACGCCGCGCATGCTCACGCCGACGACTCCGCCCGAATCCTCATCGTCGCCGAACGTGCCCGGGCCGAGCGTGCGCTCCCAGCCATCGAGGCGCCGTCCGAAGTCTCGCTCCGGCGGTCCGAACAGCGAAACGATGCGTGTCGGCGGGTGCTCGGCCTCGACGATCGTGGGGGACTCCGCCGGCGCGACGTCGTCGCCGCCATCTCCGGGCGAGTCGAGAAATCCGAGCGACACGGCCAACCACAGCGACACGGCAGCAGCGGCCACGGCGAGTCCCGCCACGAGAAGCGCGGAGCGACGCGGAGCACTCGGTCGCGGAGGCGGCACGGGAGTCGAGGCTGGTGCGCTTCCCGCTGGCGCCGCGCGTTCGAGCCATTGGCGCAGCTCCCGTTCGAACTCCGCCGCATCGCGCTGGCGATCGTCGCGCGACTTGGCGAGCGCGCGCAGGACGATGCGCTCGAGCTCCGCATCGACCTCGGATCCGAGCTTGCTCGGCGCCTTGGGCGGCTCGGTGAGGATGCTCTGGAACAGGTGCAGCGTGGAGCGACCCTCGAACGGCGGGCGGCCGGCGAGGCACTCGTAGAGCGTGGCGCCGAGCGAGTAGACGTCGCTGCGCGCGTCGAGCTCGAGCTGCCCGTCGACCTGCTCGGGTGAGGCGTAGGCCGGAGTGCCGCGAAAGTGCCCGGTGACCGAGATCGACGCATGGCCTTCGGCCTGCGCGAGTCCGAAGTCGAGCAGCAGTGCGCGGCCCTCGCGGTCGAGGCGCAGGTTGCTCGGCTTGACATCGCGGTGCAGCACGCCGGCGGCGTGCGCGGCGTGCAGCGCGCTGGCCATCTCGATGCCGAGGCGCGCGACGGCGCGCAGCTCCATGCGAGTCCCGGCGGCCCTCAGGCGCTCGAGCTCCTCGTCGAGTCCGCGGCCTTCGACCAGCTCCATGGCGAGATAGGCGACGCCGCGCTCCTCGCCGGCGTCGTGCACGGTGACGATGTTCGGATGCTTGAGGCGCGCGACCGCGAGCACCTCGCGCTCGAATCGCGCACGCGCCGTGTCCGAGTAGCGCAGCTCCGGGCGCACGACCTTGAGCGCGACCTGGCGCTTCAGGTACGTGTGCTCCGCGAGATACACCATGCCCATGCCACCCTCGCCGAGGGGCTTGAGCACCCGGTAGGGGCCGATGGCCTCCGGGGCGCCCGGTGCGACGCTCGGGCCCGTGCCCTGCACGGTGCGCTGCATCTTCTCGAGGCGCGCCAGCCACTCGGGCGGGAAGTCGGGGTGCTCCGCGCGCAGGGCGTCGAGCTTCACGCGCTCGCCGCGCATCAGGCGGTCGAGCAGCTCGTCGTAGAGCGCGTCGTGAGAAGGCGCGGGATCGGGGGAGTCCGCTTCCACGGCGCGGGAGTCTAGCGCCCTTCGGGCGGCAGCGCGGCGTCGGGTTGTCCGCCCGAAAAGGCGCGGGCCGCCGGGGGAACGCCCCGACGGCCCACGCGTCCCGCCCCACGCTCGCGCGCTCACTCGCGCACGAACTCGATCGTTCGCCAGCTGGCGGGCCCGACGTCCTGAAGGAACTTGGCCGTGCGGATGTCGAGCACCGCGACCGGGCCACCCGCGACCGTCTGGAAGCTCACGGTCGCCGAGCGGTTGGGCCAGGAGACGAGCTTCGTCGAGCCAGCCGCGACATTCACGCCCTGGTCCTGCATCGTCCAGCCGCCCGAGGTGTTGAACACGTAGGTCGAGACGCGCGGCACGCCGTTGCCCGTCAGGTAGATGCCGTTCCAGCGGCGCGAGGCGGCGCCCGCCGTGAGGAGGCTCGTGAGGCTCATCGGCTGGACCGTCTGGCCGTTGGTCACGCTGGTGCTGATCGTCACGGTGCGCGTGTCGGTGAACCAGATGTCGCGCGCGCCGGTCGCGGTGAAGAAGCCGAGGCCCGCGACCACGGTGTAGTTGCCCGGTGCGAGGTTGGTCTGCAGGGTGCTGCCGATCGGCAGGCCGTTCGTGCCGCTGAACTGCTGCGTGCCGTTGATCGTCAGGCTGATGATGTCGTAGCGGGCGCTGTTCGTGAGGCGCAGCGTGCCCGTGTTGTTCACGGTGAAGATGCCGGCGGTCGTGGACATCACCGTCGCGCCCTGCACGAGGCGCAGGGTGCCGGTGCTCGCCCCGGCCGGGACGTTGACGCGGATCGTGCTCGCCGAGACGAACAGCGGGATGACGTCGGTGCTGCCCGTCGTGGTGAGGAAGCGCACGCGCCAGGGGATCTGGCCGCTCCAGAGCGCGCCGCTCGCGTCGCGGTTGAACGAGGAGCCGCTGATCGTGATCTCGGAGCCGACGGAGCCGCTCGTGGGCGTGAACGAGCTGGCGATGGGCGCCGAGATGACCGTGTAGGTCGCCGCGCTCGTCGACATCACGGTGAAGCCCTGCGAGAGGCTGATGGGCGCGGACTGGGCCCCGGCGGGGACCACGGCCGTGACGCGGGTCGCCGACACGAAGGTCGGCGTGACGGTCGCGACGCCGCC
>CAITGX010000287.1 GCA_903892045.1 uncultured Planctomycetota bacterium
CTTCGGACGCGTCGCCTTCGGACGCGTCGCCTTCGGACGCGTCGCCTTCGGACGCGTCGCCTTCCGCCATCTCTTCGTACTCGGCTTCCCAGTTGCCGTTCTCGTCCTCTGTGGGCGGCTTGCCGGTCTGGTGGATGATGCGGTCGCGCTCGAGCGCCTTCTTGATCGCGCTGTCGAGCTTCTGGGCCTGCTCGATCGACTCGTCGAACTCCCACGAGAGGTGGGGGACCTTGCGGGTCTCGAGCACGCGCGCGACCTGGCGCTGGATGAAGCCGCCGGCCGAGGCCAGCATGTGCTCGGCCTTGCTGCGCTCCGACTTCCCGCCGAGCACCGAGTAGGAGATCTTGGCGTGGCTGAGGTCGTTCGAGAGCTCGACCTTCGTGATCGTCACGAGCACGTTGCGCGGGTCGCGCACCTCGAATTCGAGGGCGTGGGCCGCGCGCTCGTGGATGCGCGCCTCGAGCTTGGCGATGGTGCGAGGGTTCGCCATGCGATTCTCTTGGGTGCGGAGCGTGGAAACGTCGCGGGGTGCGCGTGCGCACCCCGCGTGGAGTCGGCCGCGCTAGCCCTTCCCGAGCTTGCGCTTGACCGGGACGATCTTGAAGCCCTCGATCACGTCGCCGAGCTCGAACAGGTCGAAGTCCTTGAGGGTCACGCCGCAGTCGAAGCCCTCGCGGACCTCGCGCACGTCGTCCTTCTCGCGGCGCAGGCCCGCGATGGCGCCCTCGTGGATCAGCTTGCCCTTGCGGAGCACGCGCACGCGGTTGTCGCGCTGCACGGCGCCGTCGATGACGTGGGAGCCCGCGATCGTGCCGAACTTGGAGGACTTGAACAGGGCGCGGATCTCGATGTGACCCGTGACCTGCTGCGTCATCTCCGGCGCGAGCGTGCCTTCCATCATCGTGCGCAGGTCGTCGAGCAGCTCGTAGATCACCTCGTAGGGGCGGATCTCGACGTTGAGCCGATCGGCGGCGTCGCGCGCCTTGCTGTCGGTGCTGACGCGGAAGGCGAGCACGATGCCGCCCGAGGTCGCCGCGAGGTTGATGTCGTTCTCCGTGACGGTGCCGAGGCCCGCCGCGAGGAGCTTGACGTCGACTTCGGGGTGCGTGAGGCCCTTGATCTGGGTCTCGAGGGCCTGCATCGAGCCCTGCACGTCGGCGCGCAGGATGACGTTGATGGCCTTCTTCGACTGTTCGGCAAGAGCTTGCAGGATGTTCTCGGTGGTGGCCTGCTTGCGCTCGGCCATCGACATCTGGCGGTTCTTCTTGCGGCGCTCTTCCGCGACCTCGCGGGCCTGGTCGAGCTTGGAGACCACGTAGAAGGAGTCGCCGACCGAGGGCAGCTCGTCGAGACCGGTGACCTGCACGGGCATCGACGGGCCGGCGGACTCGATCTTCTGGCCGCGGTCGTCGAGGATCATGCGCACGCGGCCGAAGCCCTCGCCCGCGAGGATCACGTCGCCGGTGTTGAGCGTGCCGTCCTTGACGAGCAGGTGCGCCACGCGGCCGAGACCCTTCTCGACCTCGGCTTCGAGCACGAGGCCCGAGGCGGGGCCCTTGGCGTGGGCCTTGAGCTCGAGCACTTCGCTCTCGAGGAACACGCGCTCGAGCAGCTCGTCGACGTTCTGGCCCGTGAGCGCGCTGACCTCGAGCATGGCGGTCTCGCCGCCCCACTCCTCGGGGATCAGGCCTTCCTTGGCGAGTTCCTCGCGCACGCGCTTGGGATTCGCGCCGGGCTTGTCGCACTTGTTGAGCGCGACCACGACCTTCTTCTTCGCCGCGCGGGCGTGGTTCAAGGCCTCGACCGTCGCCGGCATCACGCCGTCGTCCGCCGCGACCACGAGCACCACGATGTCGACCGCGTCGGCACCGCGGGCGCGCATGGCCGTGAAGGCCTCGTGACCCGGGGTGTCGAGGATCGTCAGCGTGTGGCCGAGCTTGGTGGTGACCTGGTACGCGCCGATGTGCTGGGTGATGCCGCCCGACTCGCCCTCGGCGATCTTCGAGCTGCGGATGCGGTCGATCAGGGTCGTCTTGCCGTGGTCGACGTGGCCGAGGATCGCGATCGAGGGCGCGCGCGTGATGAGCGCCGATTCCTCGACCTCGGTGCGCTGCTTGACGAAGGCGTTGACGAGCTCCGTCTCGGCGTGGACCTCGTGGACCACCGTCAGCGTGACGCCGAACTCGAGCGCGATCAGCGCCGCAGTGTCGTCGTCGAGCACCGAGTTGATGTTGAGCAACCCGAGGTTCTGCTCCATCGCCTTGGCGAGCAGCTGCGTGGTCTTGATCGACATGCTCTCGGCGAGCTTCTTGACCGTGACCGGCGCCTCGAGCTTGACCTCGCTGCCGGCGAGCGGCGACGCGCTGGCGTCGGTGGGGCGGCCGCGCTGGCTGCGCGGAGTCGGGCTGCCGACCGGGGTCGGGCCGCGCTTGGAGCGCAGGAAGCGGCCCGAGGCCTGCTCCTTGAGCTGGGAGGCGGTCATCTGGCCGCGGCTGCCCGCGTCGCCGCGCACGAGCGCCTTCTTCTTGTCGTGGCCGAGGGTCGGCTGCACGTCCGGCGTGACGTCATCCTTCGAGCGCAAGCGGCGCGAGTCGGGCTTCTTGGGCGCGGTGGTGGTCGTGACCTTGGCCAGGTCGACGAAGCCGACGACCTTGCCCGGACGACGCGCCGCGGGGCGCACGAGGTCCGGGTTGTCGGTCGGCTTGGCGGCCTCCGGCGCAGCCACGGCCACAGGCGCGGCGGGCGCGCTGGCCGCGACGTCCGGCACTTCGACGACCGGGGCGGGCTCCGCAAGCGCCGGGGGTTCTTCCGACGGCGGCTCCTGAGCCGCGGGCGCGCTCGGCGCGACCTCGACGACCGGTGCGGGGACCTCGCTGGCCACCGGCGTGGGCTCGGGCACCGGCGCCACGACGGGCTCGGGGGCCGGAGCATGGACCGGAGCGAGCGGCGGGGCAACCTCGATCGGGGGAGCGACTTCCACCGCCGCCGCGGCGGCAGCGGGCGCCGCCGGCTCCGGCGCGGGCTCGTTGCCGAGGTCCGCGAGGGTGACCTTCTTCTTCTTCTTCTTGATGACGCCGCCGACCGACTCAGCGGCTTCCGCAGCGGGAGCTTCGGCCTTGGCTGCCGCCGAGGCCTTCTGGATGCCGTTGGCCTCGAGGGTGCCCTCGACCATCAGCAGCTGGAAGTCATCGAGCGTCGAACTTGCGCTCTTCACATCGGACACGCCGAGGGCCTTGAGCTTGGTGACCAGCTCCTGGCCGGTCATCCCGTACTCCTTGGCCAACTCGTGAATGCGCTTCTTCGTGCTCACCCGTTTTCCTTGCGACGCTCTGGATCTGTTGCTCTGGAGGCTCTACTGGCTCTGGGACCGCGTTCCCGCTGGGGGATGGCTAGAGCGGTCCTTCGTCGTCGTCTTCGGACGGCGCGTCGCCGGCACCTTCGCCGCCGGCAGCGGGGGCCGCGGGGCCTCCGAGCTGCTCGGCCTCGAACTCGGCGCGGGTCTTGATGTCGATGTCCCAGCCGCAGAGCTTGCTGGCGAGGCGGACGTTCTGCCCGCGCTTGCCGATGGCGAGCGACTGCTGCTCCTCGTCGACGATCACCACGACCGTGCGCGAGTCCGTGTCAGGGAAGATGTTGTCGAGGTCGATCTCGGCCGGCTTGAGCCCGTTCATCACGAGCATCTCGAGCGAGTCGCTCCACTTGATGATGTCGATGCGCTCGCCGCGCAGCTCGTCGATCACGGCCTTGATGCGCGCACCGCGCACGCCGACGCAGGCGCCGATGCAGTCGATCTTGGGATCGGAGCTCAGCACCGCCATCTTGGTGCGGTAGCCCGGCTCGCGGACCACGCGCTTGATCTCGATGATCTCCTCGGCGACTTCGGGGACCTCGAGCTCGAACAGGCGACGCACGAGGTCGCTGCTGGTGCGGCTGACCTCGATGCGCACGCGCGGTCCGTCCTTGCGGACTTCCGTGACGATGGCGCGGATGCGGTCGCCGGGCTGGAAGGTCTCGCCACGCACGCGCTCGGTGCGCGGCAGGTAGGCCTCGACGCGCCCCAAGTTGATCACGAGGTCCTCGCCGTCGAAGCGCTGGACCGTGCCGTTGATCAGCTGGCCGACGCGGCTCTCGTACTCGTCGTAGAGCTTGTCGCGCTCCGCCTCGCGGAACTTCTGGTTGATGCCCTGCTTCACCGCTTGGGCCGCGATGCGCCCGAGCTCCGCGGGGTTGACCTCGTAGACCTCCTCGTCGTCCTCCACCGACAGCTCGCCTGTCTTGCGGTCGATCTTGACGACGAGGTCGTCGCCGGCGCCGAGGCGCTTGCGGAAACCGACGGCGAGCGCGTCCTCGAGACCGAGGAACAGCGTCTCCTTGTCGATCTCCTTCTCGCGGCTGATCACATCGACCATCCGCAGGATGTCGTCTTTGTTCATGTTGGTGGCGGGGTTCGGGGTGCGGCCTGGAACGCGCGGCGGGACCGCGCAGCTCGGAATGTGAACCGGAGTGCGGGCGAACCCGCGCACCAGGGCAGCGCGCCCCCGCCAGGACGATCCCGGTCGGAAGCTCGAAGGGCGAACAGTTTGGGTTCTTACCCCGTCCCGCGTCAACCGCGACCCGCCCTCCGTTGCGTATCTTCTTGGACGAAATGGACTCGCACGCCCCCCTTGGACCGCTGCTCGCAGGCTCGAGCCCCCCGGCGCGGGCCCTGGAGGCCCTCGTGCGCAAGGCGGCGCTCTCCCCGGCCCCGGCCGTGGTGGTCGGGGAAGGGGGCTGCGGCAAGAGCGCCGTGGCGGCCGCCCTGCACCGCCTCGGGCCCCGGGCGCAGGGGCCGCTGGTCGCCACCAGCCTCGCCGCGCTGGCCCCGACCCTGATCGAGGCCGAGCTGTTCGGGCACGAGGAGGGAGCTTTCACGGGGGCCGGGCGCGCGCGCCTCGGGCGCTTCCGGCAGGCGCATGGCGGGACGCTCGTGCTCGAGGATCTCGATCACCTGCCGCTCGAGCTGCAGGGCAAACTCCTGCGCGTGCTGCAGGAAGGCGAGGTCGAGCCCGTCGGCGCCGAGCGGCCGGTCAAGGTCGACGTGCGCGTGGTCGCGACGTCGGCCCGCGACCTGCGCGCGAGCGTGGCCGCCGGAATGCTGCGCAGCGACTTGTACTGGCGCGTGGCGGTGCTCGAGATCGCGCTGCCGCCCTTGCGCGCACGCAGCGAAGACATCGTGCCGCTCGCAGAGGCGCTGATCGCGAGCGCGGGTTCGCGGCGCACGCTCGCGCCGCAGGCCGCGGAGCGGCTCGTCGCGCATCCGTGGCCGGGCAACGTGCGCGAGCTCGAGAACGCGATCCAGCGCGTGCTCGCCCTCGGCGGGGACGAAGGGCGTCCGATCGAGGCCGCGGAGCTCGACTTTCTCGCGGCGGAAGTCGCGGGTCGCGCGGAGGAACTCGCGCAGCGCGCGCTCGCGCTCGGCATCACGGCCGACGCTCTCGAGGACGCGCTGATCACCGCGGCCTTGCGCGAGCAGCGCGGCAACATCGCGGCCGCGGCGCGTCAGGTCGGACTGTCGCGGCGCGCGCTCGAGTACCGCATCGCGCGGCGCAAGGACGGAGCGACGGAACGATGAGCGCGCTGCTCTCGCTCGTGCTCTCGCTCGCGGCCCAAGGGGCCGGAGCGGATCTCGCGGCTCTCGATCGCGCGCGCGGCGAGCAGGTCGATCGCGCGCTGGCCGAGCTGGCCCGTGCGGGCGAGCCGGCGGCGCTCGCGGCGCTGGGGCCGGACTTCGCGGACCAGTCGCTGGAGGCGCGCCGGGCTCGCAGCGCGCTCGTGCGGCACGTCGGCGGCAGCGCCGCGATCGGCGCGGCACTCGGGCGACTCGCGGATCCCGACGCGCTGGTGCGCGAGAACCTGTGCGCATTTCTCGGTGCGCCGCGGCTGCGCCGCGAGCTCGCGAGCGAGCGGTGCAATGCGCTGGAGGCGCTCGTGAACTCGGCCAGCGAGGCGAGCGTGCGCGAAGCGGCGCTCGCGGCGCTCGAGCGCATCGACGCGGCCGAGGCTCCGCAGGCGCTGGCGCGCTGCATGCTCGTGAGCGTGGGCGACGAGCAGCGTGTTCTGGCGGCGCGGCTCGCCGGTCATGGGCGCGCGCGCGACGTGCTGTGCGAGCTTGCGACGAGCGCCGCGAGCGGTGTCTCGCGCGACCTGCGCGGTGAGGCTCTCGCCGAGGTCGTGCGCGCGAGTGGCGCGGCCCTCGCGGACGTGCCCTCCGGTGGCTCGAGCGCGGCGGATCGTGCCGTGTTCCTGCTCGCGGCGCGTCACCCCGAGGCCAGCGTGCGCGCGGCCGCGGCCATCGCGCTCGAGCGCTTCGTCGATCGCTGCGAGACGCTGGGCGAGCCCGGCCGCGGGGCCGACTTGCTCGGAGCGCTCTCCGCGAGCGGTCTCGACGATGGGGCGCTCGCGTCGCGTCGGATCGCGCTCGAGCTCGGCCGCAGTGGTGGGGCGGAGCGGGCCCTCGAGCTGTCGCGCGCGCTCGCCGCCCGCTCGCCGCTCACGAACGACCCGCGTTCGCGCACGCTGCGAGCGCGGGCGCGGCTGTTCTCCGTGGCCGCCCTCGTGGCGCTCGGACGCGGCGCGGAATGCGAGGAGCCGCTCTCGGACGCCGAGTCCGCGCTGGTCGCGCTGCGCCGCGAGCGCTGGGACTTGCGCGGGCGGGACGATCGCGACGACTTCGACGCGCAGCGCACGGACGACCTGCTGCTGTCGGCGCTCGTGCCCCTGTGGCGCACGCTGGTCGCCCTTCAGGAAGGCGCACGGCCCGGCTCGCTCGCGGTGCTCGAGCTCGCGCGTGCCGCGGACCTCGCGTTGCTCGAAGTGCAGCTAGAAGTGTCGCGCGTCTCGTGGAACATGTCGCTCTCGCACGACGAGCTGCTGCAGCATCCGCTGGGACCGACGGCTCTCGTGCTCGGCGGCGATGCGCTCGGAAAGCGCGCGCTCGAGCTCGAGCTCGACCTGTGCCGCGCGCTCGCTTCCACCTGCGGGGGCGGTCTGCCGGGCTTCGAGCCCTATCCGGACGTCGAGTCGCGCCTCGGGCAGCCGCTCCAGGATCCGGCGCGGCGCAAGCTGCTCGCGGAGATCCAGTCGGCGCGCCGGGAGTCCGCGCTGGGCTGGATCGACCGCGAGACCGAGCGACTCGACCGCGCCGCGATCGCGCGCGATCCGACGCGGCTCGTCGAACTCGACGTGCTGCGCTCGCAGGTGCTGCGCATGTTCGAACGCGAGCAGGCCGAGGGCGATCCTGCCCTGCTGCGCCAGCGCGGCGTGTCGCGCGCGGGGCTCCAGTACGCGGAACGCGCGCGAGAGCAGGGGCGCGCGGAGACGGCGCGGCGCGTCGCCGAGCGTGCGGCGACGGACCTCGAGGCCCTGCGCGGCACGCTGGGCGAGCTCGACCTCGCGCGCTATCTCGCGGCGGCCGAGTCCGCGCAAGGCGGGGCGCTCATGGACCTCGAGCGCGGGCCGGAGGCGGAGGTCGTGTTCCAGCGCGCTCTCGAGCGACTCGACGGTGCCGCGCGCGAGGTCGAGCAGCGCGACGACGGGGCCGGGGCCCGGCTCGTGCGCGCCCAGCGCGCCGGGATGCTCACCAGCCTCGCCGTCAACGCGAACGTGAAGCTGCGCGCACCTGCGAAGGCGCTCGATTACTTCGAGCGTGCGTACGAGCTCGACCAGAGCGACTTCATGAAGGTGCTGCTCGCGTGCTACCGCGCGCGCGCCGGACAGGCCGCGGAGGCGCGCGCCGCGCTCGCGGACCTGCGCGTCACTCCGGCCAACTACTACAACCTCGCCTGCACGTGGGCGCTGCTCGGGGAGCGCGAGCTCGCGCTCGACTATCTCGCGCGGGACTTCGCCGAGGTGCGCACGCAGGACGGCGCGCGCGAGCGGCAGCGCACGTGGGCGGCGAGCGATCCGGACCTCGAGTCCCTGCGCGGCGATCCGCGCTTCGAGGCGCTGGTGAAGCAAGTGGACGAAGCGACGGACGAGAAAGCGAAGTGAGCACGGTGTCGAGAGTGCGCTTGAGCGGGCGCGGCAGGCGCCGTGTCGAAGGTGGTCATCCTTGGATCTTCGCGGACGACGTCGTGTCCACGGAGGCGGAGCCCGGCGACGTCGTCGCGATCGAGTCGCCCGATGGCCGCCGGCTCGGCTGGGGGCTCTACAGCTCCGAGTCCAAGATCCGCGTGCGGCTCTTCTCGCGCGGCGAGGAGCGGCCCGACGCGGCCTTCTGGAAGGCGCAGCTTGCGCGCGCGATCGCGGCGCGGCGGCGGATGGGGCTGTTCGATCCGGCGGGTGCGTGCCGCTTGCTCGCCGGCGACGCGGATCTCGTGCCCGGGCTCGTGATCGACCACTACGCGGGCGTGTACGTGTTCCAGAGCGGCTCGCAAGGCTCGGACCGGCTCGTGCCTGTGCTCGCCGAGGCGCTGTGCGAGCTCGCGGGCGAGCCGGTGGCGATCGTCGACCGCTCCGACGCGAGCGTGCGGCGACTCGAGGGACTCGAGAAGCGAGTGGAGATCCTGCGCGGCAGCCTGCCGCCCTCGCTCGAGGTGCGCGAGGAGGGACTCGTGTACGAGGTGGACGTGCTCCACGGACACAAGACTGGCCACTACCTTGACCAGCGCGTCAATCGCATGCGCGCGGCGCGGCTCTCTCGCGGACGAGCGATGCTCGACGCCTTCTGCTACGACGGACTCTTTGCCGTGCGCGCGGCGCTCGAGGGAGCGACGAGCGTTCTGTGCCTCGACCAGGCCGAGGCGGCGCTCGAACGAGCACGACGCAACGCGGAGCGGAATGGGGTGCTGTCGAAGCTCTCCTTCGAGCGCGTCGACGTCATGCGCGACCTGCGCTCGCGCGCGGACCTCGACGGACGCTTCGGTGTCGTCGTGGTCGATCCGCCGGCGTTCGCGCGCAACAAGGGCGAACTCGAGGGGGCGGAGCGCGGCTATCGCGAGCTCAATCTGCGCGCGCTGAAGCTGGTGGAGCCCGGTGGCCACATGGTGAGCGCCTCGTGCTCGCATGCGATGAAGTCCGAGCACTTCGTGGCGGTGCTCACGCAGGCCGCGCACCTCTCGGGTCGCGCGGTGTACCTCGAAGAGCTGCTCGGGGCCTCGCCGGACCACTCGGCGCTGCTCGTGCTGCCCGAGTCGAGCTACCTGAAGTGCGCTTTCCTGCGCGTCGAGTAGCGCGCCTTGAGGCCCGCGCGCGGGGCCGATATCCTGCGCAGATCGCCGAGGCGAACGATGGAGATCGAGATCCGCGTCAACGGGGCCGCGCGCGCGGTGCGCGAGGGCTGCACGGTCGCGGCGCTGGTGGCGGAGCTCGGGCTGCGCCCCGAGCTCGTGGCGGTCGAGCGCAATGGGCGCATCGTGCGGCGCGCGCAGCATGCGGAGACAGTGCTCGCGAACGGTGACATGCTCGAGGTCGTGACCCTTGTCGGAGGAGGCTAGGCGATGGCAGTGCAGGCATGGGAGCAGGACGAGCCGCTGGTGCTCGGGCGCACGACGCTGCGCTCGCGCCTGCTCGTCGGAACGGGCAAGTACAAGAGCTTCGAGGAGACGCGTGCCGCGCTCGAGGTGAGCGGCACGGACTGCGTCACCGTCGCGGTGCGGCGCGTGAACCTCGACCGCAACGCCGGGCCGTCCTTGCTCGACTTCATCGATCGCTCGAAGTACGTGATCCTGCCGAACACGGCGGGCTGTTTTGACGCCGCGACCGCGATCCGCACCGCAGAGCTCGCGCGAGAGCTGCTCGACACGCCGCTCGTGAAGCTCGAGGTGCTCGGTGACCCCAAGACCCTGCTGCCCGATCCCGTCGGGACTCTCGAGGC
>CAITGX010000288.1 GCA_903892045.1 uncultured Planctomycetota bacterium
GGATGTCGACCCGCGCTGCGGCGGCCTCACGTTCGCGCAGTGGAGCTGTCTCGGCGCGCTCGCGGCGCTCTCGATCGCCCGCGTCCGTCAGCCAGCGAACAGCGAGCCGGCGAGGTTGTAAGCGACGTGCACCAGCCAGCCGGCCCAGATCGAGCCGGTCGCCGCGCGACAGTGGCCGAGCACGAGTCCCGGGACGACGCGGCTTGCGGCCGCGAGCGGACCGAGCTGCAGGTGAGCGAGGCCGAACGCCAGCGCGGCGAGCAGCCAGCCCCGGCTGACCTGCGCACCGAGCAGCGTGCGTCGCTCGGGCCACACGCGCTCGAGCCGCGGCTGCAGGTAGCCGCGAAAGAAGAACTCCTCGACGAGCGGCAGGGTCACGAGCGCGATGGGCGTCGCGCCGCCGGTCGTTCCGAGCGCCGGGAAGACCCAGCCGCCGCGCAGGGCGAGAACGGTGCCGAGGCCCCAGAGCGGCAGCGTCACGGCGAGCACGAGCAGCGCCTGTCGCAACGCTCGCCAGGGCTCGAGCGGTCCGACCAGCGCTGCGAGCGGCTCGCCTCGCAGCCAGCTCGAGGCGAGGGGTAGGCCCAGCGCGAGCGGGACCCACGCCGACGGAAACAAGTCGAGCGTCGCCGCGACCAGCGTGATCGCGGCGACGCTCTCGAGAAGGTCGAGCTTGGCTCGGCTAGCCAACGCGCAGGGAGCGCCGCGCGTAGAACCCGAGCACGACGAGCACGGCGAGCGCGAGCGGCAGCTGCCACGTCGCACCCTCGTCGCCCGCAGGGACGCTGCAGTTGCAGCCTTCGCCCTTGGCGCGCAGCGTGAGCGTGCAGGTCGAGGTCAGGTCGCTCGAATCGACGGCGGTGATGGTGACGTCCGCGCGCGCGACGCCACTCGGCTTCCAGCGCACGGTAAAGCTCGCCGGGTTGCCACTCTGCGGCTGGTTCGGCGTGAGCTCCGCGCCCGCGGGCAGGCCCGAGATCGTCAGGGTGACGTCGTCGCCGACATCCGCGTCGGTGGCCGTCACCACCAGCACCAGCTCGTTGGGGAACGTGACCAAGACCTCGCTGCCGCAGGTCGCGCCCCCGAGCGAGATGGTCGGCGGCGTGTTGGCCACGAAGCCGCCCTCGAACTGCGGCGAGGTGTAGGCGCCCGTCTGTCCGACCTCCGTGCGCACGAGGTTGGCCCCGCCGGGCCCCTCGATCAGCAGGTCGGTGATGCGGAACGGCCCGTTGGCGCCCGTCTGGCCGATGGCGAGCCCGTCGAACTCCACCTCGAGCAGCTGCGCGCCCGGGACGAGGTTGTTGATGCCGAAGGTCGCCGAGTTCGCCGCGAACACGATCTCCTCGCCGGTGGCGCGCGCGAGCTTGAAGGACCAGCTGTAGAAGCCGTCCTCGAGCAGGTCGACGCCGACGCGCACGCGGAAGCGGTCGAACTGGCCGTTGCCATTGTCGTCGAAGCCCTGGTCCTCGATCACGCCCGTGAGCACGATCGGGTCGCGCTCGAACTGCGTCAGCGTGTAGGCCTGCGTGTTCCCGAGGTTGCTGGCGTTGTCCGCAGGAACCGGTCCGAGCACCGGATCGACGAAGGTGACTTCGACGCGCTCGACCGCGTAGGGGCCGCCGCTGCCTTCGGTGACGAAGGCGAGCGCCGGGAAGTCCACGGGCACGGACGACGCGCCGACGACCAGCGTGGCGTTGGCGCTCGCGACGATCGCTTCGCCTCCGGCCGGTCGCAGCGTCACCTGCGTCACGTAGTCGCCGGCGTTGACGATGTTGAGCGCGATCGAGATGCGCAGCAGGTCGAACAGGCTGTTGCCGTTGGTGTCGATGCCCACTTCCGTGAACGTCCCCGCGATCAGCGCGCTCGGGGGCACGGCGAGGAACTGCGCTCCACCGCCGCGCGTGAAGGCGCCCGTCTGGGGCGTCGTGCCCGTGGCGACGGCGCTGATCCCAAAGGTCCCGGCGGCGAGCGGCACGTAGCTGCCCGAGTAGATGCCGTCGGCTGCCGCGACATCGGCCCCCGCGCCATCGTCGAGCAGCGTCACGCTGGCGCTCTCGCCAGTGTCGGACAAGAGGCTCGCCGTGACGCTCGCGCCCGTGACGGGTGCGGAGCCGCTGAACAGCGCGTACCCGATCACCACCGGTGCGCCGACCGTCACCGTGTCCGCGGTCGTGAAGAGCGCCGCGGCGACGGGGCTGGTCGAGATCAGGGTCGAGAGGACCGCGATCTCCTGCGCGAGGCCCGCACCGCCGTCGAGGTTCACTGTGTACGAACCGGCGGCCGGCGCGTTGAACACGTACAGGTGGTGGAAGCCCGGACGGGCGAGCGCCGAGAACGTCGGCTCGTCCGCAGCGAGCGCGCCCTCGAAGGTCGAGAAGCTCCCGCCGAAGGTCGCGACGTTGGCCTGCGTGATCGTCTGCCCGCCGGGGACGGAGATCGAGGTCTGCAGGTTCGAGATCGAGGTGTTGATGTCGAGCACCAGCTGGGTGCCGAGCGCATCGACCGGAAAGACGGCCGTGGCCGTGGTCGATCCCGGCGCGAGACGGTCGACCGCCACGAGCTGGTTCTGCAGGCTGAGCTGCAGCGTCGGCGCGGTGCCTTGGGCGCTCGCGGGAGTGCTGAATGGGGCGAGGGCGAGCAGGGCGAGGATGCACTTCATCGGGCTGGCTCCGGGGTTCTGGGGCGACATCACTTCAGGTCCCCGTTCTGGCGCTCGGCCTGCAGGATCCACGGCAGGATCGTGTCCGCCACGCCGCCGTTCGCGATGTTCGAGTGGTTGCGCCCGTTGGCGCCGGTGAAGACCGCCGTGTTGGTCACGCGGCTCGCCAGGGTGCCGGCGCCCATGGCGCTCGGGATGGTGACCAGCGTGTCGTTCCCGAGGGGAGCCGGGGTGGGCACGTTGACGATCTCCGCCACGAGCGTCGTCCCGCCGAAGAACCCCGTGTCGGTCCGGTACCGCACCTGCACGGTGCTCGTGCTGCGCAGGATCTGGTAGATGCGGTTGACCACGGTCGTCGCGACGAAGGTGGGCTTGCTCGAGAGCGCGGCGCTCTCCGGGCGCAGGGCCGCGATCTCGGCCTCGGTGTCGATCGACAGCGAGTTGTTGGTGTCCGCGTCTCCTCCGACCGTGTTGAAGAGGATGTCCGTCGGCAGCGCCGGCACGTTCTGCGCGTTGAACTGCGCGGTGAAGTGCGTGGTGAGATTGGGAGTGCCGGCGTCCACGCCGAGCGCCCGGACCAGCGTCTGGGTGAAGGTCGGGAATCCCGAGAACTCGACCTCGTCGACGCGTGCCGCCTCGACGGCCTGCGCCACGAGCAGGTCGGCCCCGGCGCTGCCGTTGTGCGGCGAGGAACAGGTCGAGACCGACAGGACCCGGAACGGCTCGCCGAAGTAGAAGTTCTGCAGGTAGGCCCGGGTGTCGAGGCCACCCTTCGAGTGGCACACGAGGTGCACGCTGTCCACCCCGAAACCGGCCGTGATCTCCCGCAGGCGGCCGAGCAGGCGCACGGAGTTGATCGCGACGGAAGATGTCGGCATCGAGATCGAGTTGTCGAACGGGATCAGCCCTTGGGCGAGGCGGGCGGTGAAGCCCTGCCGCTCCCAGAAGCCACCGTTGCTGTTGTTCCCGTGGATCAGGATCACCGGCGAGATGGCCTTGAACGAGATGGCCACCCAGTCGGCGGACATGCACCACAGCTCGTTGCCCGAGGGCTCGTTGCCGACGTCGATGTCGATGCGGATGCGGTTCTGCGCCGGGGCGGGGCGCGCGCCTCCGACCCCCGGGGCCGCCGGGAACTTGAGGCGCTCGATCGGGATCTGGAACGAGTTGAGCTTCCATTCGCCGTTGAGACCCGAGAGGAACCCGACCTCGGCGTCGTTGAAGGAGACGCGGTCGATCTCGGGCTGGTCCGGCGGCGTGACGTCCGCGAGGTTGTCGATGTCGAACACCGGCAGGATCAGCGTGGCGAACTCCGAGAGCAGCCCCGCGTTGCGCATGGCGGTGGCGTCGATCAGGAAGCCGTTGGCGTCGACGGGGCCGAGGTAGCGGTCGATCGGCACGTCGATCAGGAGCGGGCCTCCGGAGCGGAAGGTGCAGCCCGTGTCGAGGCCGCCACCGGAGTTGACGACGAACTGGATGTCGCTCGCGACCGGGGGCGTGAAGGGCGACGAGGTCGTTCCGAGCAGGTGCGCTGGGCCGCGCGAGGTTTCCGGGGTGCGGCGCGAGCCGATGTCGGAGCCGCACGGCAGGTCCTGGGCGAAGACGGCGGGAGCCGCGAGCGCCAGCGCAAGCGCGGCACGCGAGAGACGAAGGAGCATCAATGACCTCTAGGAGTGGGGCCTCGCACGTGCCGAGGCGGGGCCGCAGAGGCTACGGGCAACGGTCGAGCGGCGTCAAAGGGGCAGGCGCGCCCGTGAGGGCGGCATGCCTCGGCTTCTCCGCGTGGCCGCCCTTGTGCGGAGGAGCCAGCGGCTCGCGCTCGGGCCGGGCATGGGGTCGTCCCGCGCGCGCAACCGCGCAGGAGGGGAGGACAGATCCAGGACCGGCGAACCGAACTCTCGGCCCCGCGGAGCCGTCCTCTCGTTTATCTTCATCCCGCTCCCGGCCGTCGCTCCGTCTCCACCCCCAAGTGAGTCCCGCCACCATGAAGCACCCGCTCACGCGCACGCTCGTCACGTGTTCCCTCGTCGCGCCCGCCGCGCTCGCCCTGCAGGCCGCTCCGCAGGAGTTTGGCCCGCGCTCGCGACCGGCGCCGCCCGCGGAGTTCGTTCCGGTCGGCCCGCTCGAGAGCGAGCTCGAGGACTCGATCCCGCTGCCGATCCGGGCCGTGGTCGAGGCGAGCGATGCGGGCGACCGCGTGGTCCAGCCGGCTTCGGGCGATCCGTACTTCCTCGGCTTCGCCGGCGGCGCGCACTACCCGCCGGCGGGTGAGCGCATCGACCCGCTGCTCGAAGCCGAGCTCGCGCGCACGCATGCCGACGGCCGTCCGCAGGACATGACGTGGGCCTTCGTGATGTTCGAGAAGCGCATCACCGACGCGCGCCTTGACGCGCTGCGCGCCGCTGGCGCGCGCGTGCTCGAGTTCCACCCGCACTACACGATGAAGGTCGCGCTCGGGCGCGAGGCGCTCGCGCGCGTCGCGACGCTCGACTTCGTGCGCTGGGTCGGCCTGCCGCGCAGCCAGCAGAAGTTGCACCCCGCGCTGGAGCGGCAGCTCGCGGACGCGCAGGACGGCGCGCTGCTCGACGTGTACGTGTCGGTGTACGACTCGGATCTCTGCGCGGCTTCCGAGCGCGTCGTCGTGGCCGAGCTCTCGAGCGTCGACCCCGACGGGACCGAGCGCGTGCTGTCGGGCGTCGCCCCCGCGGTGAAGTGGATGTCGCGTGGCTGGCAGGAGAAGCGCCTCGCGGAACTCGGTCTCGACGTCCTCGAGTACGCCGATTCCATCCGCGCCTTCCGCGCGCGCATGCCGAAGGCCGCGCTCGAGGCGCTGCTCGCCAGCGACTTCGTGCAGTTCGTCGAGCCCGATCTGCCCGCGAGCACGCTCAGCGCGCCGGAGCCGCACGAGGAATCGCAGCCGATGATCTCGAGCGACCGCACGCGCGCGTCCTACGACGGCGGGTTGAACGACCTCGTCATCGCCGGCTTCGCGGACTCCGGCCTCGAGACGGCGCACTCCGACCTCAACATCTGGGGCTGGGGCTGGGACCTCACTGGCACGACCGGCCCGTGGAACGACGAGAACACGCACGGCTCTCACGTCGCTGGCACGATCCTTGGCCGTGGCTTCGGCAGCGCGCAGAAGATCGGCAACGCCCCGGGCCTCGCGACGTGGGGCGGCACCAGCCGCTTCTACAACAACCGCATCTTCGACTCGACCGGCTCCGGTTCCGTCTCGCTTCCGACGGTGATGGGGAACTTCACGAACCCGATCAACGACGGCACGAGCATCACGCCCAAGCCGGACCTGTGCAACCACTCGTGGGGCGGCGGTGCCGGCGGCTGGATCGGCAGCGAGGCCGATTGCCGCACGATCGACAACCAGGTGCACAACGAGGCCCAGTTGCATGTGTGGGCCGCTGGCAACAACGGCAACAATGCGGCGGGCTCGCTGCTCGTGCAGGCGAGCGCGAAGAACGCGTTCACGGTCGGCAACGTGCTCGACTACCGCGACGCGATCGGCGATCCGGGCACGCTCTGGTCGAGCTCGAGCACCGGTCCCGCCGGTGACGGCCGCTGGAAGCCCAACGTGACGGCGCCCGGGCGCTGGATCAGCTCCGTCGACGCCACGACCACCAACGGCTACTCGAACAAGTCTGGCACCTCGATGGCGACGCCGCACGTCGCGGGCCTCGCGGCGCAGGTGCTCGACCACCACACGTGGCTGCGCGGCTGGCCGGAGGGCGTCGCGGCCCTGCTGATGGCGTCGGCGACCACCAAGGGCGACGTCGCACTCACCGCGCCCTCGGACACGCACCTCGACAACTACGGGGCCGGCCGCGTGCAGGCCTGGCGCGCGCACTATCCGACCTCGAACACGGGCTGGTACCTGTGGCTGCAGGGCCTCAACAATTCCGCGACCAACGCGGACTTCACGGTCAACGCGGGCGCCACGCGCCTCGTGGCCTGCGTGTTCTACAGCGAAGGGGCGGCCTCGGCCGGCGCCTCGCGGGCGCTCGTGAACGACTACGACCTGTACCTCGACTCGCCGCCGATCGACACGACGGCCAACAACACCGGCGACTACTTCGTCCAGCAGTCGAGCATCGACAACTGCGAGATTCGCATCATCAACAACCCGCCCGTCGGCACGTGGCGCTGGAAGCTCTACAACCAGTCCGCCACGGGACAGATCTATGCCGGCGTCGCCGTGCAGGTGATCTATGGCGACACGACCCCGGACGGCACGTTCAACGTGGCGGCCACCGACATCTACGCCAAGCCGAACGAGAACGTGACCATCACGGCGACGGCGACCAACCCTGCGGCCGGCTCGGTGGGCTCGGCGGTGTTCGTCGACTCGAGCTCGAGCGGCGATACCTTGCAGTCGTCGTCGGTGACGCTCGACGACGGCGTGGTGGCCGATCTCATGGCCAACCAGCACGCCGGGCGCGACGTCCTGCTCGGCGACCTGATCTCGGGCGACAGCAAGACCGTCACGTGGGTCACGCGCTGGGCGACCGAGGGCCTCAAGAGCTGGTCCGCGGACGCGCGCTCGGACAACTGGGTCGACAAGACCGACTCGGTGTCCATCTACGTCGACGGCACGGCTCCGGGGGCGCCCTCGAACATCACCTCGGCGACCCACCCGCTGAACACGTGGGTCAACGTGTCGACGGCGACGTTCAACTGGACGGCCGCCACCGACAGCCTCTCGGGCATCGACGGCTACGGCGAGACCTACGGGATCGCGGCGATCACCCCGGGCGCGATCGCGAACACCAAGGACCTCGAGGAAGGCAGCACGTTCTCGCGCTCGCTGCCGGACGGCACGTGGTACTGGGGCATCAAGGCCGTCGACAACTCGGGCAACTGGGGCACGACGGCCGCGAGCTACGGGCCGATGCGCGTCGACGTCACGCCGCCGACACAGCCCGGGGTGATCTCGTCGTCGACTCACCTCGCGGGCGTGCAGTCGTGCGCGACCACGGTCACGCTCAGCTGGGCGGCGTCGAGCGACGCGACCGCGGGGCTCGCGAGCTACCTGTACGTGATCAACACGCTGCCGGCGTGGGATCCGACGTCCGGCACGAGCCTGCCTTCGGCCGCGACCGGGGCCACGTTCATCCTGCCGTCCTCGGCCTCCGCACGTTACTTCCACGTGCGCGCGGTCGACGCGGCCGGCAACCGTGGTCCGACGCGCACCTTTGGACCGCTGCTCGTGAACAACGCTTCGGTCTCGACCTACTGCACCGCCAAGACCAACTCGCTCGGCTGCCTGCCCGCGATCGGCACGAACGGCGCGCAGCCCTCGAAGAGCACGGGCACCTTCACGGTGACTTGCAACAACGTGCTCAACCAGAAGTCGGGCCTGCTCTTCTGGGGCACGAGCTCGAGCACGACGCCGTTCCAGGGCGGCTTCAAGTGCGTGGGCAACCCGACGGTGCGCACCACGGCCGTGAGCTCGGGTGGCGCCGTGACGGGCAACTCCTGCACCGGCAGCTACGCGTTCCAGTTCACGACGGCGTACATGAACTCGGTCGGGCTTTTCCCGGGCGACACCGTGTACGCCCAGTGGTGGATGCGCGACCCGGGCAGCACGAGCACCACGGGTCTCTCGAACGCCGTGCGCTTCACGGTCTGCCAGTAGCTGTCGCGGGCACGCGGACCGTCCTCGGACGAGGGCGGTAGCACGACGAGGGCGGTGGGGCTAGAGTCCCTGCCGCCCTCGGGCGCTTTCCACACGCATGAATCTCACCGCTCGCACGCTCCTCCTCGCCCTGCCCCTCGCTCTCGCCGCCTGCATCGAGCAGGAGGACGCGCCGCTCCTATTCCAGGCTCGCTCCGCGAGCGTGTCGTCGGGGGCCTCGACGCCGATCCTCGTGCGCGAGCGGCAGCTGGCCTTCCTCGCCGACGAGCTCACGACCGGTGCCGGTGGCACGGACATGAACGGCGACGGCGACAAGCTCGACCGCATCGCGATGGTCGCCGACATGGTGAACGGCAGCGAGGTGCGGCTCGACGTCGCGGCACGCGAGCTCGCGCTGGCGGGCAACAGCCTCTACATGGTCGTCGACGAAGTGGAGGACAACACGGACTGGAACACGGACACCGACGCGCTCGACCTCGTCCTCTTGCGCGTCGCGACCGGCTCGCCGTCCGCCGGCAGCGTGGCGTTCGTGGCGGAGCTGCGGCGCACGGCCCAGGGACCCGCGCTGGTCGCGACCGACAACGAGAAGGTCTTCTACTGTGCGGCGCCGGGGAGCACGCCGCTCGCCGCGGGCGAGACCGGCATCTCGGTCATCACGTTGACGGGTGGAGCGCCCAATGTCCCGGTGCGCGTGCTGCACGACGATCCGCTGACGACGCTCGTGCCCGAGCTGATCGGGAGCGACGGCAACGTGCTGTTCCTCGGGCTCGACGAGAGCGACGAGGGCCGGGACCTGAACGGCGACGGCGACAGCGCCGACGATCACGTGCTCGCGCTCGCCAATGCGGCGCTCGGGACTCCGCGCATCAAGTCCACCGGCAAGGCGATGGCGGGGCACGACTCGCCCCTGCGCGCGGCCGCGAGTACCGGGACCGAGATCGTGGTGGCCTTCCTCGTCGACGAGGCCGCTCAGGGCGGAGCATCGCTCAACAACTACGCCGGCGCGTTCGCCAACTGGCGGCCTGCGCACTGCACCGCGAACGACACGGACACGCTCGACGAGGTCCTGCACTACGTCTGGCTGAGCTCGTTCCTCGCCGGCACCACGCAGCCGGTGAACACGGCGCTCGCGGGCGAGGAGCGGGTGCTGGTCGCCTCGAACGGCACGGCGGCCTTCGTGGCCTCGATCGTGCCGGAGTCCGACGACGGCAACTGCGCGACGGCGGGTCTCAACAACGACGGCGACACCGACGACGACGTCCTGCGCTGGGTCAAGGTCGAGAATCCGCTGGGCACGTCGGGCGTGTTCACGGCGGCGATCGGGCTGGTGGCGCTCGAGGACGTGCCGGGCGGCACCCACGGCGCGACGGACTTCAACGGCCGCTGGATCGTGGTGATCGACGAGGCCGCCGACGGTCGCTCGTGGGACGGCGAGCCCTCGAACCCGACCAACAACGTCGAGCATCTCGTGGCGTGGCTCAACCCGGCGGACGGCAACTCCGCCCAGTGGATCTCGGATCACTCGCCGTCGCCGGGCTTCCAGTGCGGCGGCTCGAGCTGGATGGGCGAGCTCGAGGACCGCGTGCGCGTGCCGATCGGCTTCGAAGAGAGCGTGTTCGGCGCGCCGATCAACGGGCGTGACACGGACATGCTCGACAGCGTGCCGGTGTTCTCGCGCTTCGATCCGTCGAACGCCAACGACTTCGATTTCCCCGGCCCGGCCGTGGCGGTGGATGCGGACAACGTCGGCACGGTGATCTCGAACAACATCGCGTACTACCGCGTCGACGAGGCGGCCGACAACTTCGACTGGAACAAGGACGGCGACAAGCTCGACCGCGTGCTGTTCCGCACGACCGTCTCGACGCTCGGGGACAGCTACTACCTCTCGCCCTCGACGGACGTGCCCGGCCCGGTGGTCGTGGCGGACTCCGCCAACGTGGCGGCGGCCTTCCTCGCCGAGGAGTCCGCGGCGCGCGTCGACCTCAACGGCGACGGCGACCAGAACGACTTCGTGGTGCGCTGGATGCGCGTCGGCCCCTAAGGGCCGCGAGTCCGCTTCGGCCCCTAAGGGCCGCGAGTCCGCTTCGGCCCGTAAGGGCCGCGAGTCTGCTTCGGCCCGCGATTCCGAGGCGCGCGTCGGGGATGGCGCGCCCTAGCCGTGCGGCGGCGGCGATTCCATGCCGACGAGGAAGCGCGCCGCGTTCGCCGCGGACACCTCGGCGTTCATGCTGCGCGGCAGCACCTTGTGCAGGAGCGAGGTGCGCAGCGAGAGGGCTTCCTTCTGGGCCGCCTTGCCGTTGGCGTCGACATGCGCGATGCGTTCGATGCCGTCCTCCGAGAGCACGAGGAAGATGCGCTCGATCGCGGCGCTGCGGAAGCGGTCGAGGAAGCCGCGCTTGAGCTCGATCGCGCCGCGCGGGTGCAGGCCCTCGACTCCGGTGCGCCAGGCGCTGCGCTCGGAGACGAGCAGCAGGTGGTTGAAGATCAGCTTGTTCGTGCCCATCGGCAGCGCCTTGCGCGGCACGGTCGCGTTGACGAGCCCGTCGAGCGGCACGAGCTCGCCCAGCGCCTTGAGGCGCGTGACCACGTTCCAGCGCTCGTCGGGCACGAAGCGGTCGGCGCTCATCTCCCAGTACAGGTGCCCGAGGCCCTGCGTGCGGGCGAAGCGCGCGAGGTGGTAGGGGACGAAGTGGTTGTGCGCGATCGTGTCGGCGGCGAGGTGCGCGACGTAGCCGCAGATGAAGGCGCGCTCGAAGTCGCTGCTCGCCAGAGCGCGCATCTCGCCGACGATGCCCCAGCGGTGGCAGTGGCTGTAGGGACCGCCGGCGGCCTTCAAGTTGATGATGTCAGCCGCGATGTGCCCGTACTGCCACGCCTCGCGGTGCTCGCTGATGAGGCGCCGCACGGTGGGGCGCAGGCGCTCGCGCTGGCGGAAGACGCGGTGCTCGAACTCGAGGTGGTTGCCCGGGCCCCAAGCGAGCACGCAGGGCAGCGCAAGCAGCAGCAAGAGCAGGGCGAAGGCCATCCCGGGGAGGCTCCTAGTCCGAGGCGAGACCTTTTTCGCGTCCGAATCTGGGCGCGCGGGGCCCGCCCGGGCTCAGTCGCGCCAAGCGCGCACGACCCGGCCGTCGTCGAACTCGACGTAGGCCGCATGGGAGGTCTCGGTGCGCGGCTGGTTGTCGATGATCAGGACGCGCGCCCCGCCGGCGCTCTCGCGCTCGCGGTAGCCCCAGGTCCACAGCTCGCGGTCGCTGCCGAGCTCGATCTTCTGCATCGGCTCGCCGAGCAGCGCGATCACGAAGCGTCGGCCGCAGCCCGGCTCGATCTGGTCGAGGGTGGTCGTGCCGATGACGATGTTCTTGGCGGCGAGGTCGCTCGTGCGGCAAGCGGCGAGCGCGCCGGGAAGGCACAGGAGGAACAGGGCAGCGCAACGGTGCATGGCTTGGAGCTCCGAGGTCGACGATAGCGCGCACAGGGCGGCGCCGCGACGGGAGCTTGAAAGGCGTCTCGCGCTGGGGGATGGTGGCCCCATGGCCACACGCTTCGTGGGTGCGTGCCTTCCCCGCCCGGACGGGCCGGCGAAGGTGACGGGCCACGCGCTCTACGTCGCGGACAGCCCCGTGGCGGGAGCGTGGGTCGGCGGGACCGTTCGTTCGCACGTGGCGCGCGGGATCCTCGAGGGCTTCGACTTCGACCCCGCGTTCGACCTCTCGCGCTGCACGCTCGCCGGGCCCTCCGACGTGCCGGGCGCGAACGTGATCGCGATGCTCGCCGAGGACATGCCGCTGCTCGCGGCGCGCGAGGTCGAGCACGTGGGCGAGGCGCTGCTCCTCGTCGCGGCACCCGACGAGGCCACGCTGCACGCAGCTCTCGCGGCGATTCGCCCGCGCATCGCGCCCCGCGAGCCGGTGCTCGATGCCCGCGACGCGCAGCGCGTGTTCAAGCGGCTCGTGATCCAGAAGGGCGATGCGTCGGCGGTCCTCGCGCGCGCGGAGCGCGTGATCGAGGGCGAGTACGAGACCGGCACGCAGGAGCAGATGTACATCGAGCCTCAGGGCGTGGTCGCGTTGCCGCCCGATGCGGACGGCACGCTGGTCGTGCGCGGCTCGATGCAGTGTCCGTACTACGTGCAGAAGGCGCTGTGCCGCGCGTTCGCGCTCCCCGCGGAGCGCGTGCGGGTCGTGCAGGAAGCGACGGGCGGCGGCTTCGGCGGCAAGGAGGACTATCCCTCCGTGCTCGCCTGCCATGCGGCCCTGCTCGCGCTGCGCTCGGGGCGGCCGGTGAGCATGATCTACGACCGCCACGAGGATCTCGTCGCGACGCCCAAGCGCCACCCGTCGCGCGTGCGCCACCGCACGGCCGTCGATCGCGAGGGACGGCTCCTCGCGATGGAGATCGAGGTGCTGCTCGACGGCGGCGCGTACACGACGCTCTCGCCCGTGGTGCTCTCGCGCGGCTGCATCCATGCGGCCGGACCCTATCGCTGCGACCACGTGCGCATTGAGGGTCGCGCGGTCGCGACGAACCACGTGCCCTACGGCGCGTTCCGCGGCTTCGGCGCCCCGCAGACCTGCTTCGCGATCGAGCGCCACATGGACCTCATCGCGCGCGAGCTGGGAATCCACCCCTACGAGCTGCGTCGGCGCAACCTGCTGCGCGAGGGCGACACGACGGCGACGGGGCAGGTGCTGCGCGAGAGCGTCGGCTCGCAGCCGGTGATGGAGCGCATCGCGGAAGTCACGGGGTTCGATCGGCACGCGTGGCGCGCGCCGCGCACGGGGCGCGTGCGCCGCGGCATGGGCCTGTCCTTCTTCTTTCACGGCGCCGGCTTCACGGGCGCGGGCGAGACGCTGCTGCAGGGCAAGGTCGCGCTCGAGCTCGACCCCGAGGGACGCGTGGTCGTGCGCGCCGCCTCGACCGAGTTCGGGCAGGGCACGGAGACGCTCTTCCGCGCGATCGCGTGCGACGCGCTCGGCTGCGAGCCCGACGACGTGCTCGTCGCGCAGCCCGACACGCATGCGGTGCCGAACTCCGGTCCGACCGTCGCGTCGCGCACGTGCATGGTCGTGGGGGGCGTGCTCGCGCGCGCCTGCCGCGACCTGCGCGCCCGCATCGGCGGTGGCACGTTCCGCGAGCGCGCGCGGGCCTTCGTCGCGACGGGAAAGGACAGCCGCGTCGAGGCGCGCTACGAGCCTCCGGCGACGCTGGAGTGGAACGAGGAGACGTACACGGGCGACGCCTATCCGGCCTACGGCTGGGCGGCGGACGTGGCCGAGGTCGAGGTCGACCTCGACACGTTCGAGGTGCGCGTCACGCGCTTCACGAGCGCCGTGGACTGTGGCACGGCGATCCAGCCGCAGATGGTGGTCGGCCAGTTCGAGGGCGGCTCGCTGCAGGCGATCGGCTTCGCGCACCTCGAGGTCGTCACCACGCGCGCCGGGCGTTTCCTCCAGGACCGCATGGCGACCTGCATCATCCCGACTGCGCTCGACGCGCCCGACTTCCGCACGGAGCTGGTGCCGGTGCCGTTCTCGCGCGGTCCCTTCGGCGCCAAGGGCGTGGGGGAGATGCCGATGGACGGCGGTGCGCCGGCCGTGCTCTCGGCGATCGAGGACGCGCTCGGACTGCACGTCACGGTCGTGCCCGCGACGCCCGAGCGACTGTGCGAAGCGTGGCTGGCGCAGCATCCGGAGGAACGACTGTGAAGCTCAAGCTAGGGGTCAACGGAGTCGAGCGCGAGCTCGAGGTCGAGCCGCTGCGGCGCCTGCTCGACGTCGTGCGCGTGGAGCTCGGGCTCACGGGCACCAAGGAAGGCTGCGGCGAGGGCGAGTGCGGCGCGTGCACGGTGCTCGTCGACGGCGTGGCCGTGAACTCCTGCCTCGTGCCTGCCTGCCAGGTCGATGGCGCGAGCGTGACGACCATCGAGGGCACGGGCTTCGGGCCCGAGCAGCGCGCGTTCCTCGAGGAGGGCGCCGCGCAGTGCGGCATCTGCACGCCGGGAATGATCGTGATGACGCGGGCGTTCGCGGAGCGCTGTCGCGCGGAGGGACGCACGCCGACGCTCGCGGACGCGCGCACGGCGCTAGCGGGCAACTTGTGCCGCTGCACGGGCTACGGCGCGATCTTGCGTGCGGCGCTCGCGGCCGCGAAGGAGCGCGCGTGAGCGTCGACGTCACGGTCGCGCGCAGCCTGCGCGAGGCCCTCGAGGCACTGGCGCGGCCCGGAGCGCCGACGCAGGTGCTCGCGGGCGGCACGGACCTGATGGTCGAGCTGCGCACGGGGCGTGCGCGGCCCGAGCGCGTGGTCGACGTGTGGAAGCTCGGGGAGCTGCGCGGGGTGCGCGCGGAGTCGGACGGGCTGCGCATCGGCGCGCTCGCGACGTGCGCGGAGCTGCGCCAAGATCCTTTGGTCGCGCGCGGCGCGGCACTCGTCGCCGCCGCATGTGCCGAGGTCGGCGCCGAGCAGATCCAGGCGCGCGCGACGCTCGGTGGGAACCTCGGCACGGCCTCGCCGGCCGCCGATCTCAATCCCGCGCTGGTCGCGCTCGGCGCACGCGTGCGGCTCGTCTCGCTTGCGGGCGCTCGCGAGCTTTCGTGCGACGAGTTCCTCGCGGGCTACCGGCGCACGCTGCGCCGTCCCGACGAGCTCGTCGAGTCGGTGCTCGTGCCCACGCGTCCGGCGGGCGAGCGCTGCGGCCTGCGCAAGGTCGGCACGCGCCGCGCGCAGTCCATCTCCAAGCTCGTCGTGGCGCTGGCGCTCTCCGTCGAGGGCCGTCGCATCACGGCGCTGCGCGCCGCGGCCGGTTCGGTCGGTCCGCGCACCCTGAGGCTCGCCGGTCTCGAGCGCGCACTCGTCGGCGCGGCGCTCGAGCCGCAGCTCCTGCGCGCGGCCGCCCTGCGCAGCGCGCGCGAGGACATCGCGCCGATCGACGACGTCCGTTCGAGCGAGGCCTACCGCCGGCAGGTCTTCGCTCGCGTCCTCGCCACGCTGCTCGGCGAGCTCTCCGGAGCCTTCGCATGCCCCTCCTGATCCTGCTGGCCCTGTCCCTCGGCGCGGCCGTGTGCCTGCAGAGCACCGTCAATGGCCAGCTCTCCCTGCGCCTTGGCCTGCCGCTGACCCTGATGATCAATTCCGGCCTCGTGTTCGCCGGATCGAGCCTGTGGTTTCTCGTCGCTCGCACGGTCGGGCAGGTCCCCGAGCGCGCCCCGGCGCCGTGGTACCTCTTCACGGGTGGCCTGTTCGGCCTCGTGATCATCTCGTGCGCCGCCGTCGCGTATCCGCGGCTCGGCGCGGGAGTCACGACGGCGCTCGCCGTGGCCGCGCAGGTGCTGGTCGCGCTGTTGCTCGACCGGCTCGGCGCCACCGGCGCGCGCCTGCCGCTCACGACCGAGCGGGTGGTCGGGCTGGCGCTGGTCGCGCTCGGCGTCTGGCTGGTGGTCGCGCCGCCGCGCCTGCGCTGAGCCGGCCGAGACTCCGCCGCTGCTACACTCCTCCGCCTCGTGGGTTCCCGCTCGTTTCTCGCGTCCTTGCTGACGGTGCTCGCCGCATGCGGCGATGCGGACGAGCTCGGCTCCTATCGACTCGCTCGCTCGATCGAGGGCGCGCGCCGCGTCGAGGTCGTCGTGCCCCCGTCCGTCGACGCGCGCAGGCTCGAGCGCCTCGCGGAAGCGGTCGAGCGCACGGGGCGTTTCGAGGTCGAGCTCGAGCGCAGTGCGGACCTCGACGACGGTGCGGCGCGCATCGTCTTCGCGGACGCGTCGACGCCCGGGATCGGCGCGGTGGCGCAGCTCCACGGTCTCGTGTTCGAGCCCGGCACCGGCGCCGTGTGGTTCCAGGGTCGGCGCTATCACGGGCCGCGCGAGGGCGTGCTGCTCGTGGTCGAGGACCCGCGCCGCTCAGGGTGGCCGCTCGTCGCCTACATCGCGAGCGACGCCCACGTTGCGGCGGGGCTCGCCAGCGAGCTGCTGCCGACGTGGAAGCCGGGCTTCCGCACGTGGCGCAACGGCCGCATCGAGAGCGAGGGGCTGTGGAGCGATCACGGCGGGCTCTTGTCCTCGAGTGCGGCGGGCGCGCTCGCGCAGCTCTCGAGCTGGGCCGAAGTCGTGCGGCCCGGGCCGGGGTGCGAGCTCGTCGTGCACGGCGTGGTCGACCCGGCTGCGGAGCTGCGCTGGGTCGAGCGGCTCGCCAAGGTCGAGCGGATCGCGGTGGGGCATTTCGGCGCGCCGCGCGAGCGCGTGCGCGTGCACCTGTGGCCGGATGGCGAGAGCTACTCGGTCGCCACGGCGTCCGGTGCGCTGTCGGCCTCGTGCGCCGGCGAGCTCGACGTGCACGGCGTGGTGGCTCCCGACGTGCTCGACGATCGCGGCGCCGGATTCGCGCGCGCGCTGGCGCTCGCGGCGCTCGGCGAGCCGCGCGAGGGCTGGATGGCCGATGCCGTCGGTGCGGCCTGCGCCGACACGTGGTGCGGCGTCGTGCGCCTGAAGGACTGGCGCGAGCACCTGCGCGCGCGCGGGCTCGCGAGCGGCTTCGAGGACGCTCTCGCGAGCGCGGATCCGCTGGCTTCTCCGCACCTCGTGCTCGCGCTGCGCGCCGCGCTGGTGAGCGAGCTGCTCGACATGCAGCGTCCGGACCTCGTGCGCGCGATGTGGACCGAAGGCAGCGGCTCGGTCGAGCTGCCGTGGGCGGCGCTGCGCGCGCGCTGGGCGGCGAACCCACTGCCGCGCGAGCTCCTACGCGAGCGGCGCGAGCGCGCGCTCGCGGCTCCGTTCGCGAGCGGCGCGCACCTCGCGAGCCCGCGCGACGCGGACGGGCGCGCGTGGCGGCTGCTGTCGGGTCGCGGGGCCCACGTGGCGCTCGCCGAGCTGCGCTCGCGCGGCGTCGACGCGCTCGCGCTCGATCCGCAGGCTTGCGCCCAGCCGCGTACGACTTGGTGGCCGGTGGCGGGGCGCGGTGCGCCGTTCGACTCGCCGCATCACGATCACGAAGTGCTCTCGATCGCGCGGCGCGCTCGCTCGCTCGGCATGCGCGTGATGCTCACGCCTTCGCTGCTCGACGCCCCGACCAGCGGCCTCGCGAGCGCGTCGATGACGCTCGGCGAGGCGCACTGGGAGCGCTTCTTCGAGCGCCTCGAGGCGCTCGCGATCCACCACGCGCTGCTCGCGGAGCTGTGCGACGCCGACATCCTGTGCCTTGGAAATGGCCTCGTGCAGGCGACCGACAGCCTCGCCGATGACCTCGCGCAGGGCTGGGTGCCCCCCGACTACCTCCTGCGCAACACGGCGCGCTGGCGCGAGCTCGTCGCGCGCGTGCGGCGGGCCTGGACGGGAGCGCTCACGTACGCGGCCTGGGACTTGGTCGAGGCCCAGCAGATCGAGTTCTGGGACGATCTCGACCTGATCGCCGTGAACCTCTACCGCTCCGTGCGCGCGGCCGCGGACGCCGAAGGCGGCCCCGACGACGCCACCTGTGCCGAGCGCTATCGCATGCTGCTGCGCGAGCTGCGCGGCTTCGCCACGGCGCGACGCCGGCCGTGGCTCGTGGCGGAGTTTGGCCTGCCGCCGACCTCGCTCGCGACGCGCGATCCCGCCGTCGGGCTCGGCTCCTACGACATCCAGGAGCCCGCGCGGCTCCAGCGCGCCTTCGCCGCGGCACTCGCGACGCTGCGGCGCGAGCCGCAGGGACCGGCCGGA
>CAITGX010000289.1 GCA_903892045.1 uncultured Planctomycetota bacterium
AGGCGACGAGGCAGTCAAAGGCTGCGGGCGAGCAAGCCACGAAGGTCGCTCGCCCACCCGAGGCGCCGCAGGCGACGAGGCAGTCAAAGGCTGCGGGCGAGCGACCTGAAGGTCGCTCGCCCGCAGTTGGAGCGTGTCCGATTCTGACCGGACGGGCCCTCGAGGGCCCCGCGAGATCAGTTCATCGTCTTGCCGGTCGCCGGGCAGACCTTCTGCTCACCCGAGCACTCGGTCTTGGCCTCGCACGAAGCGGCCTTCGCGTCCGAGCAGGAAGCGGCCTTCTCCGACGAGCAGCAGTCGGCCTTCGGCGCGCTGGCGTCACCCGTCGAGGTGTTGGTCGTGTTCTTGCAGGCGGCAAAGGCGGCGACGAGCGCCACGCCCAGGATGATGTTCTTCATGCGTGAGGTTCTCCTTGGATAGATGGGATGGTCGGGCTCCGCGCGGAGCCCGGTGGACCGAGCGGTTGGCTTGGGCCCTCGAAACGAGACAGCGTGTTTCGGCTCGAAGGCAGGCAATAGCTTAGGCGCTATGGCGCCGGTCGCCATGTTCAGGCTCGGAAAACGAGCCTGGGCCCTGCGGCGTAGTTCATTTCTAAGTCGCTATCTGAAAACAACTTAAGGAACCGGCTCAGGCCCGGACCGGCGCGCCGCGGGCGGCTGTTCCGCCCGCTCCGGCCGGGCTGGACGCCCGAGGAAATCCCATTTCGGGGCCGGCGGCGCTCCAGAGCGCCCCCCGCCGCGACCGATTTTCCGGACGCGCTCCCCCATGTCCAAGCCGTCCAGACGCTCCGCCCGCTCCGGCATGACCCTGATCGAGGTCACCATCGCCATGGGCGTGCTGACCGTGGCAGTGTTCCTGTTCACGGGCGTGGTCGCGTCCTCGTCGCGCATCGGCTCCGAGAAGCGCCAGCAGAGCGTGGCGGCCCACGCGGCGCGCAGCGCCCTCGAGCGCCTGCGCGGCGCGCCGTTCGCGAGCGTCTGGTCGAGCTACAACGACGCGCCGTCCGACGACCCCGCGGGGCCCGGCTCGGCCGCCGGCCCCCACTTCGCGGTGCCGGGCCTCGACCCGCGCCCCGACGACCCCGATGGATTCGTGGGTCGGATCACGCTGCCCGAGCGCGACGGCGCGCTGCGCGAGGACGCGAGCGACCTCGAGCTCGGTCTGCCGCGCGACCTCGACGGCGACACGCTCGTCGACGACCGGGACCACCGCGGCGACTACCGCATCCTGCCGGTGAAGGTCGAGATCGCGTGGCAGAGCCCGCTCGGGCCGCGGCGCATCGAGATGTACACCATGCTCGCGCCGGGAGGGCACTAGCCATGGGCGCGCGCAAGCGCCGGCGCGGCGGCTTCACGCTGCTCGAGACCCTGATCGCGCTCACGGTGGTCGGGCTGGTGCTCGGGAACATCGTGATGGTCACGCGCTCGACCAGCGAGGCTTACGACGAGGAGATGTCGAAGGCGAGCCTCGAGCTGCAGCTCGACCAGACACTCGATCGCATCGCGCTCGCGCTCATGGCGGCGAGCGCCTCGTCGCTCCAGCCCGGCGTGGCGAACCCGGCCTTCCACTCGACGCTCTCCTACGCGCAGAGCCTCGGCGTGCAGGACGGAGCCGTGATCCACGGTGCTCCCGAGCGCATCTCCCTGCGCATCGAGAACGGCGAGGTCGTGTGGATCGAGCGACCGGGCGAGCCGGGCGAGCGCATCGCGACCTGGACGCGCTCGGTGCGCGAGTTCCTCGAGGGGGAGCTCCCCAATGGCGTCGATGACAACGGCAACGGCCTCGTCGATGAGAGCGGCCTCGCATTCGTGATCGAAGGCTCGATCGTGCGCGTGCTGCTCACGATCGAGCGCGAGGGCGCGGGCGACCGGCGCCTCACCTACACGCGCGAATCGCTGGTTCGCTGCCGGAATTCCTGACTGGAGATCCAAGTGCGCATGAAGCTCCACTCCCAAGCACGCACGAGCCGCCGCGGCGGCGTGCTCGTCGCCACGCTGGTCGCCGTGATGGCAGTCGGCGGCCTGAGCGTGTGCCTGCTCGAGCTCGACTCGACGCGCCTGCGCCGACAAGTGGCGAGCATCGACAACAAGCGCGCCTTCAACCTCGCCGAAGCGGGACTCGCGGAAGGCCGCTTCGCAGTCGAGACGGGCCACACCGGGACGATCGGCAGCCCCGAGGCGCCCGCGCGCTTCGGCGACGGTCTGTTCTGGGTCACCGCGACCGAGATCGCGCCGAACGTGATCGGCCTCGAGAGCACGGGCATGGCGGGCACCGGTCGCGCGACCCTGTCGCTCGTCGTGCGTCGCACGAGCCGCGACGTGGCGGCCCTCGGCGTGCTCGGCTCGCAGCAGGTGTTGCTCGGCAAGAACGCGCGCGTCGATGCCTACGATTCGGGCGGCGAGCGCGGCGCTCCCAAGCTGCCCGAGCGCTTCGATCCGGCGACCGGAGTGGCCGTCGAGCTGCGCAGCAACGGGGACATCGAGCTCGGCGAGGACGCGCGCGTCTTCGGCGACGCGATTCCCGGACCCGAGGGCTCGGTCGAGCTCGACGACGACGCGCTCGTCACCGGCTCGACGGCTCCGGCCCAGATCGAGACCCAGCCGGCCGTGATCGAGCCGCTAGCGCTCGAGCAGGGCGGCGATCTCGTGCACGCGAGCGGCACGCGCCGCGTTCTCGCGGGCGACGGCAAGTCCTACGGCGAGATCCGCGTCGGCAAGAACTCGACGCTCGTGCTCCGCGGCCCGCTGCAGCTCTCCGCCGCGCGCTTGCGCGTCCAGGACAAGGGCAAGCTCGAGATCGACTGCGCCGGCGGAAACGTCGAGCTGCACGTCACGGACTGGCTCGACCTGCAGGCGGGCTCGCAGCTGGCCTTCCCGAACGAGGACACGCGCGGCCTGCGGCTGCTCGTGTCCGCGACCGGCTCGCGCGACCGCGACGGCAACGGCTCGATCGACGCGCCGGTGCGCTTTTCCGCGAGCGGCCCGTTCTTCGGCTCGCTCTACGCTCCCAACGCGCGCCTCGCCTTGCCGCGCGGCTTCCAGCTCTACGGCGCCGTGGCCGCCGGAATCCTGCAGCTCGGCGACGAGGCGCAGGTGCACTTCGACGTCAGCCTGCGGGGGAGCGACCCGACCGCGAGCGTCGACGTGGATCCGCTGGCATGGAAGGTCGTCGAGATCCCGCGCGAGATCGCCCGCGACCTCGCCGAGGACCCGTTCACGACGCTCGACGTCGCCAAGGACCAGCTCAAGCCGCCGGCGCAGGCCTACGAAGCCGCCGACTACGAGCTCGACCTCGACTACGTCGACGAGGCCGGAGTCGAACGCAAGTACAAGGGCCGCGAGTCGGACTTCGACTGGAAGCGCGCGAGAGAGGTGCGCAAGCTGCGCCGCCGCGAGGAGAAGGACGACTGAACATGCTCGTCGCACTCGCCCTCTCCGCCCTCGCCTGCTTCCCGCAAGCGGGGCGCACGCCGGCCTCCGGGCTCCGCGTCGAGCTCGGTGCCCTCGCGCTGCGCGAGGCCACGAGCCAGGAGCTCGAGGCCGGGCTGCAGCGGATCGGACGCGAGGGAACGCTCGCCGACCTCGAGCTCGCCGTCCTGCTCGCCGCGCGCATCGAGGAGCCCGACAGCAGCAGCGAGACGCCGCGCGGAGTGCAGGCGCTGCGTGCCTCAGCGAGCGAAGTCTTCGCGCGGCACGCCGTCAAGCTCCCGCGCCTCGGCTCGCTGCTCGGGGAGCGCGCCCAACCGTGGCGCGGCGCGCTGATCGCGGCGATCGGCGACAGTCGCACGCCGCAGGCCGTGGCACGCCTCGGAGAGTGGCTCGCCATCGCGGGCGAGGACACGCGGGACACCGTGGCCGCGCTCTCGCACGCAGCGCGAGGCATGCAGGGGCCGTTCGACGAGCGCGCGCGCACAGCCGTGCGAGCGCTGCTCGACCGACCTGGCCGAGCTGGATATCGCGAGGCTG
>CAITGX010000290.1 GCA_903892045.1 uncultured Planctomycetota bacterium
ATGCCCCGTCGGTGCCATCGCCCTGACGCTGGGGGACCTGAACGAGCGCCGCGACATTCCGGCGCTGACCGAATCGCTCGAGAGCGCGACGCAGCCTGGCCTGTTTCTCGCAGGGGAAGTCACCGGCTACGCGCTCGTGCGCACGGCGATTGCCCACGGCACCGCGGTGGGAACGGAGGTGACGCGTCGCGCGCGCAACCTTCCGAGCCGGGCCGCCGGGGTGCTCGAGCTGGTCGTAGTCGGCGCCGGCCCCGCAGGGCTCGCGTGCGCGCTGCAGGCTCGTCTCGGGGGACTCGACTTCGTGGTCGTCGAGCAGGAAGAGGTCGGCGGCACCGTGGCCAAGTACCCGCGCCGCAAGCTCGTGATGACGCAGCCGGTCGAGCTGCCGGGCTTCGGCCTGCTCGATCGCGAGACCTACACGAAGGAGGAGCTGATCGACCTGTGGCGCGAGATCGCCTCGGCGATGGACCTGCCGATCCGCACCGGGCTCGAGTTCGAGCAGGTCTCGCGCGGGGCGGATGGCGTGTTCACGGTGCGTACGTCGCGCGGCGAGCTGCGAGCGCGGCACGTGTGTCTGGCGCTCGGGCGCCGCGGCACTCCGAACCGGCTGGGCGTGCCTGGCGAGGAGCTGCCCAAGGTCGCGTACTCGCTGCTCGACGCCCAGTCCTATCGCGATCGTCGCATCCTCGTCGTCGGAGGTGGCGACAGCGCGATCGAGGCCGCGCTCGGCCTCGCGGAGCAGCCCGGCAACCGGGTGACGCTCTCGTACCGTCGCGACGGTTTCTTCCGCATCAAGGCGCGCAACGAGGCCCACCTCGTGCAGGCGCGCGCCGACGGTCGGCTCGAGGTGCTGCTCTCGAGCGAGGTCGTGCGCATCGACGAGGGACACGTCGAACTCAAGGTCAGTGGGAGCGGCGGTAGTCGGGCCGTGCGGCTCGAGAACGACGAGGTGTTCGTGCTCGCCGGTGGCAAGCCGCCGTTCGGACTGCTCGAACGGAGCGGCGTTTCCTTCGACCCGGCGCTGCGTTCGAAGGTCGAGCCGCTGGCGGACTCGGGCACCGGCCTCGCCCGGGCGCTGGTCGTGGCGCTGGCGTGCGCGCTCGGCGTGCTGGGCTGGGTCCTGTGGCAGCGGGACTACTATGCACTCGAGCTGCACGAGCGCGCCCAGTCGGTGCAGCACGCGTGGCTGCGCCCCGTGTCGGGCGCGGGACTCCTGTGCGGCGTCGTCGCGACGGTCCTGATCCTCGTCAATCTGGCCTACCTGTTGCGGCGCGGGGAGTACCTCGGCGTGCGCTTCTTCTCGCTGCAGCGCTGGATGACGTCGCATGTCGTCACGGGCGTGCTCGCGCTGCTGTTCGCGCTCGTCCACGCCGGCATGGCCCCGCGCGCCACGGTGGGTGGGCATGCGCTCGCGGCGCTGGCGGTACTCGTCGTCACGGGCGCGATCGGTCGCTACCTGTACGCCTTCGTCCCGCGCGCCGCGAACGGCCGTGAACTGGAGCTCGAGGAGGTGCAGACGCGTCTCGCGCAGCTCGCCGGCGACTGGGATCGCGAGAATCGCAGCTTCGGCGAGCGCGTGCGGCGCCGCGTCCAGGACCTCGTCGCGGCGGGGCATTGGCGCGGCTCGCTGCCGCGACGCCTGCGCGCGCTCTTCACCAGCCAGCGCGACCTGCGCCGTACGCTCGCCGAGCTCGCTGCCAGCGGGCGCGCCGAGGGCATTCCGGACGTGCAGCTGCGCGAGACGCTCGAGCTCGCCCGGCGCGCGCACCGGGCCTCGTTGGCTGCGGCGCACTTCGAGGACCTGCGGGCGCTGATGGGCTCGTGGCGCTACCTTCACCGCTGGGTCGCGCTCTACATGGTGCTCATCGTCGTACTTCACATCGTCGCGGCCCTGCGCTACGCATCGTTCGGGGAGCTCCTGCCATGAAGCTGGTCCAGCCGCGCGCCGCGCTGGCCCTGCTCTCGTTGCTCATCGTGCTCGCGATCGTCCTGCACGAGTCCGAGGCGACCTCTCCCGGTCCGCTGACGACCGTCCACGCGCGCGTGCCCGAGCTCATGGAGAGCGGGAGTTGCGAGCGATGCCATGGCGACAGCGCGCCCGAGATGGCCCTCGCCTGCGGCGAATGCCACGCGTCGATCGCGACCCAGTTGCAGTCCAAGGCGGGCTTTCACGGCCACATGACGCCGGACGAGGCTGCGCGCTGCGGCAAGTGCCACATCGAGCACCACGGAGACTCTCTCAAGCCCGTCGACGCACGCGTGTTCGCACTCGCGGGCGTGCCCGATCGCGCGCTGTTCCAGCACGACTTCGTCGAGTTCGGGCTGGTCGGAGCTCATGCGCAGCTCGACTGCAAGGCCTGCCACGTGAATGCCGACGTCGACGTGCTCGCGAGCGGCACGGCGCGTTTTCTCGGGCTCTCGCAGCGCTGCGACAGCTGTCACAAGGACCCGCACGACGGTCGCTTCGCGCAGTCCTGCGATGCCTGCCACGGTCAGGAGCGACCGTTCGCGGAGCTCGGCAGCTTCGTGCACACCGAGCGCTTTCCGCTCTCCGGCGTGCACGCCGGGAAGGCGTGCGTGGACTGCCACGAGAAGGGGACCGTGCACTCGGTCGAGTCCGTCGGTGGTCGCGGACCCCGTCCTCCCGAGCGCACCTGCGCGGACTGCCATGCTTCGCCGCACACGCCGAGCTTCGCGCAGGCGCTGGCTGCGAGCATCGAGCAGACGGTGGGAGCGAGCTGCGCGGAGTGCCATCCCACGACGCGTGCCGGCTGGGAGGTTCCGGAAGCGGAGTTCCCGCGGACGCTGCACGCCGCCAGCGGCGTCGCTCTCGAGCGGCCCCACGACAAGGTCGGATGCGAGCAGTGCCACTCGGGCTACGGAACCGAGGCCGCCTTTGCGTCGCGCTACCCGGGCCGCAAGGCGAACGACTGCGGAGCCTGCCACGCCGATCCCCACGGCGGTCAGTTCGTGGATGCCCGCGGGACTCCGCAGGCCTGCGTCTCGTGTCACGGCAGGCAGGGCTTCGAGCCGCACTCGTTCGATCTCGCGCGCCATGGGCAGACGGCGTTCCCGCTCGACGGTTCGCACGTGCGCGTGAAGTGCGACCAGTGCCACCTCCGCGATGGCGAACGTCCGCGCACGTTCCGCGGCACGTCCTCGCGCTGCGCGGATTGCCACGAGGACGTGCACGGCGAGGCGTTCTACGCGGCCGTCCCGGGCGGTGAGCGGGACTGTCAGGAGTGTCATGCGACGAGCGCGTTCGAAGCGGAGCACCACTTCGACGCCTCGACGCACTCCTTGCGCGCGGCCTTCGCGCTCGACGGTGCCCACCTGCGCGCGGAGTGCGAGCGCTGCCACGTGCGCGCGCCGGTCGAGGACGCGCTCGGTCGGCGCTTCGGACGCGTCGCGAGCATCTTCGGCGTCCCGCCGGACCAGTGCTCCACGTGCCATGTCGATGTTCATGCGGGCGCCTTCGACGGCTCGTCCTCGCCGACCCAGTTCGGCGAGCGCGGCTCGTGCGAGCGCTGCCACGACGCGGAGCGCTTCAAGCCGCTCGCGCGGACCTTCGACCACGCGCTGTGGACCGGCCTCGCCCTCGAGGGGGCCCACGCGCGGGCCGAGTGCGCGGCGTGCCACTCCGAGCCGGCTCCGCTCGTGAGGCCGCGCGGCGCCCAGCTGGCCTCGACACGCACGCTGGGTGATGTGCGTCCGGCGCTCGTCGGCTCCGACTCCCGCGCATGCGTCGCGTGCCACGCCGACGTCCACGCCGGAATGTTCGACGCTCCCGGCCGCCCCGAGCGTGTGGCAGGGGAGGCCGGCTGCGCGCGCTGCCATGGAGTCGAGCGCTTCCACGACGTGCCTCGCGCGGAGTTCGACCATGGCGCGTGGACCGGATTCGCGCTCGAGGGACGGCACGCGGCTGCGGCCTGCGAGGCGTGCCACGTGCCCAGCCCGCGCGATGCGAGTGGCCGGGCGTTCGGACGCGCGAGCGGCTCACGCTGCTCGGACTGCCATCTCGATCCTCACGTCGGCCAGTTCGCGTCGCGCTCGTGCGAGGAGTGCCACACCTCGTCCGAGGGCTGGAGCGAGCTGCGCTTCGACCACGCGCGCGACTCGCGCTTCCCGCTCGACCGGAACCACGCCCAGCTCGCCTGCGCCGCGTGCCACAGGCCGTGGCCGCTCGCGAACGGAGGCTCCGCCGTCCGATACAAGCCTCTGGGCACGACCTGCGTGGAGTGCCACGGCTTCGAAAAGGGGAAGGGATGAGGCTCTCGCGCGCGCTGTTCCTGCCGCTCGCCTGCGCCGTCGCGGCGGCTCAAGAGCCCGACTCGCGACGGGTCGAGGCACGCGTCACGGCCGTGTCGGGCTCCAGTCTCTACATCGATCAGGGCTCGGATGCAGGTCTCGA
>CAITGX010000291.1 GCA_903892045.1 uncultured Planctomycetota bacterium
CGGCCTACCGGGCCTGCTGCCGCGGCTCGAGCAGGGCATGCAGCTCGCCGTCGACGGCGGGCGCGGGACGGTCGAGCTGCGGCCGGGCGAGGAGCAGATCGTCGACTTCGAGGCGCGCCGGGCGCGCCTCGAGGAGCGCCGGGCATCGCTCGCAGAACGTGCGGCGGAGCCCGCGCGGACCACCGACGGCGGCGAGCTCGGCGTCGCGGTCAACATCGAGAGCCTGCGTGACTTCGACATCTTCGACGTCTCGCACTCCGACGGCATCGGGCTGTGTCGCACCGAGTTCCTCTACATGGAGCGGCCGCAGTTCCCCTCCGAGGACGAGCAGTTCCGCATGTACCGCCGCGTGCTCGAGCGCATGGCGCCCAAGCCCGTCACCCTGCGCACGCTCGACATCGGCGGCGACAAGCGCCTGCCGTACTTCCAGACCCCGCGCGAGGAGAACCCGGCGCTGGGCTGGCGCGGCCTGCGCGTCAGCCTCGAGTGGCAGGACCTGCTGCGCGTGCAGCTGCGCGCTGCCCTGCGCGCCGGCGTGGGCCGGGACCTGCGCATCCTGCTGCCCATGGTCTCGTCCCTCGAGGAGGTCGAGGCCACCCGGCGCATCTTCGACGGGGTGCGGGCGTCCCTGCTCGAGCAGGGCTGGGAGGTCGAGGCCGACGTGCCGGTGGGGATCATGGTCGAGGTGCCCTCGGTGCTCTTCTGCCTCGAGTCCCTGCTGGCCAAGGTGGACTTCGTCAGCGTCGGGACCAACGACCTCGTGCAGTACATGCTCGCTGTCGACCGCGACAACCCGTGGGTCTCCAAGTTGTACGAGCCCCATCACCCGGCCGTGGTGCGTGCATTGGCGCAAGTGGCGCGGGCGGCCAACGCCGCGGGCAAGCCCTGCTCGGTCTGCGGCGACATGGCCGACGACCCGGCCACGGCGGTCCTGCTGCTGGGGCTCGGCTACGACTCGGTCAGCGTGGCGCCCTACTTCCTGCCGGAGATCAAGTACGCGGTGCGCCGGACGACCCTGGCCGCGGCCCAGGACCTCGCGGCCGAGGTGCTGGCCGCCGACTCGGTGGAGGGCGTGAAGCGGGCGCTCTCGACGATGCGCGAGCGCCTGCACTTCTAGGGCACTGGCAGGAATGCCCATTGGGGGCCCGCGGTCCATGGGGCGCCCGCTTTTTGGACAGGAAATCGCAAAAAAGCGGCACATTTTTCCACCCGGGACCATCTGAATCTCCGGACGCATGGCTGGAAGTCGCATTTCAGCCCGCGAGGAGGAGACCCACTTGGCACGACTGCACTGGAGCGGAGACGACGCGTCGCGAGGCACCCGCAAGGGGCGCTGGACGCGGGCCGAAATCGACCGCCTCAAGGACATGTACGGGCTACGGCCGGAGGCCGCGATCGCCCGCGATCTCGGCCGCTCGGTCGCGAGCGTGCGGAAGATGGCCGACGAGCTCTTCCGGACGGCCTCGCGTCGGCAGGGCCCCTGGACCGCCGGCGAGATCCAGGACCTGAAGCGCTACCTCGGAGCCTCCGGTCCCGAGGTGATCGCCCGCATCCTCGGTCGCGACCCCGAGGAGGTGAAGCAGCAGGTGTTCGAGCTCGGTCGCATCCAGCAGAACGGCCGCTGGACCCGCGACGAGGTCAACGAGCTGCGCCGGCTGTACGGGACTCGCACGGACGAGGACCTCGCCGCGATCTTTGGTCGCAGCCTCGATGCCGTCCAGCGCATCGCGAAGAAGTACTGCCTCGCGAAGGACAAGGCCTTCTTGAAGCGCCAGAACGGCGACGGCGCGAGCCGCATGCCGCGCTGGGACGAGGAGGAACTCACGCTCCTGCGCGAGATCTACCCCAAGACGCCCAACCTCGAGATCGCCCAGCGCCTGAACCGCTCGGTCAAGAGCATCGTCTCCAAGGCCCACAACCTCGGGATCAAGAAGGAGATCGACCGCCTGCGCGAGATGGGGCGCGAGAACGTCAGCCTGCGCTACCAGTAGCGCGGGAAACCCAAGCGAAGCGAGCTTGGTCGCGAGGGTGGTCCCCGAGGGGGGCCGCCCTCGCGCGCTTCACGCCAGCAGCTTCATGCAGAACACGCTGCCGCCGGACTTCAGGAACTCGCCGGTCTCGAGCTCGCGCACGGTGAACCCCGCCGCGCGCAAGGCCGCGCCGGTGCGCTCGCAGCCGCGCTGCATCAGGACGTTGCGCCCGTCGGGGCTGCACGCGTTGCAGGCGAGCAGCGCGTGCGCCTCGCGCGGGTCGGCCTCGATGCGCCGCGGCACGAGCCGCTCGACCAGCGCACGCGAGCGGGCGCTGAGCGCGTCGGGCAGCCACAGGCAGGTGTCCTCGGCGAGCAGCGCGAGCGCCGTGTCGAGGTGATAGAAGGCCGGCGCGACGAGCTCGAGCAGCGCGACCGGCGCCGTCACGTGCCGCGCGACCTCGCTCCACGCTTCCGCGCTCGAGCGTGGCCCGACGCCCGCCCACAGGAGCGCGCGTCCAGGGTGCCACAGGCCGTCGCCCATGCCCTCGAGACGCTCGCGCGTCTCCAGCGCGACGGGCTCCATGCCGGCCGTCGCCAGCGCCTGCGCGACGTGCGGGACCTCGCCGCGCCGCTCGGGCCAGCGCATGTTCGACAGAACGAAGCGCGCTCGACCATCGTGCGTCGTCTCCGCGGGCAGCGGCAGCGCCTGATTCGCGCAGAACACCAGGTCCGGGTGGCCGGGGAGCGGCGCGATCGTGCGCACCTCGAGTCCGAGTCGCTCGAACTCGTTCCGCAGGGCGCGCCACTGCTCGCGCGCGAGCGCGCGATCGACGCGCTTGAGCGTGCCATCGTCGGCTCGCATGTGCGGATTGATGTCGTAGGCGACGTCGAACTCCGCAGGATCCGCCATCCACACGCGACGAGGTTGCGCCACGCGCGCGAGCTCTCGCGGCTCGAAGTCGATTCCGTCCGCATTCCGGTACAGCGCCATGCGCGCGATGCTAGCGCACGAGCGTGGGGTACTTCGTGTCGAGCTCGCGTCGCAGCCGTTGCAGTGCGCCGGGCACGGCCGGATCCGTCGGCGGCCACGAGGCCAGCAGGTTGTTCTGCTCGAGCCAGTCCGGCGTCGGGGTGGGCGGCACAGTCGATGTGTCGGGTGGCCCACCGCGCCGCAGGTCGTAGAGTTCCTCCACGAGCAGCGGTGCTCCGCCCGCCGGATTCGGCCGCCACTTGCGCACGAGCTTGAAGCGCGCGTCGCGCAGAGCCTGATCATGCCGGTTGCAGATGTAGCCAGCGGGCGGCCCTCCCGTCGTCGGATCAGGGACGAAGTTGGGGCCGAAGAGCTCGGTGTACACCGAGCGTCGCGCGCTCGCGCTCTCGCCGCGCAGCACGGGCAGCAGCGAGCGCGAGTCCTCCGCCAGCGTCGCCGCCGGCGCGCCGGCGAGGTCGCGCACCGTCGCGAACACGTCGACGAGCGAGACCAGCGCATCAGAGGTCGTGCCTACGAGGGCCGGATCGAGCTCCGGCGAGCGCACGAGGAAGGGCACCTGCACGCCGGCTTGGTAGACGCTGCCCTTGACGCGCGACGGCTGGTACGGCGGCAGGGCGGCGAGCTCTCCGGTGCCGTTGTCGCTGACGAGGATCACCGTCGTGTCGCTGAAGTCGAGCTCGCAGAACAGGCGCGCGAGCTGCTGGTCGAGCGCGGTGAGCGAGCAGCGGATGCGACTGGCCTCGACGCTCATGCCCGAGAGCGCGCAGCCGCCGAGCACCGCCGAGCCGAAACCGCAGGGATCGCTGGGCAGGCCGGCGGGCACCTCGTGCTGCGGACCATGGGCCGCGTTGGGCGCGAGCCAGAGGAACCACGGCTCGGGCAGCTCGCGCACGAGCTCGAGCGCATCGTCGATCGTGTCGACGCTCGGGTAGTCGTGCGTGTCGAAGTTGACGTCCATCGCGCGCACGCACGGCGGCTCGCCGGCCTCGCACGGGCTCTGGCTGGCGCGCACGCGTGTCGAGTAGGCCTTTTCCCAGACGTAGAAGCCGCTCGACCAGAAGGGCAGCGTCGGCTGGGACTCGAAGTTGAACCACGAGCCCGCATGGCGGTCGAACCAGCGGCCGACAGGACTCCCGAGCGGATGCGCGGGCCATGCCTCGAGCTGCTCGCTCGAGGCGAGGTGCCACTTGCCGAGGGCGGCGCAGGTGTAGGGAACGGGAGCGAGGTGCAGCAACTGCGGCAGCAGCTCGAGGCCCGGCTCGAGGCCCGGATTGTCGATGTCCTCGCGCGGCATCAGGACGCGTCCGATTCCCGAGCGCGATCCGATGCGCCCCGTGAGCATCGCGGCGCGCGACGGCGTGCAGGTCGGCATCGACCACGCGTTCGTGAAGTACAGGCCCTGCGCAGCGAGGTACGCATCGATCGCGGGCGTCGCCGCGGGCACTCCGCTCGGACGCCCGCGACTGCGCAACTCGTCGTCGCAACTCGAAATCAATTCCGCGCCGACGTCATCGAGCACGATGACGCACACATTCCCGCCCAGAAGCGGACGCGGAATCGACAGGGGGGCGAAGAGCCCTAGACAGGCCGGAAGCGCAGCGAGCATGAGTGGAAGCACCGGGCCGCGACGGGAATCGCTGACCGCAGTGCATGCCAGAATCACTCAAGTGCGCGGAATGCGCCAGTGCGAATCCGGTGAATTCCCGCCGCACGCGGGCTCGTCACTGCACGAGCTTGGGGAATTGCGTGTCCAGCTTGTTGCGCAGCATTCCGAGCGCAAGCTGGGCTTCGGACACGAGCGGCGGCGCGCCCGCCGCGAGCAGGTTGCTCGTCTCGTTCCAGTCCGGCGAGCCGCCGGCGCCCTGCTCGAGGTCATAGAACTCCTCGAACAGGATCGGCGGATTGCCGGCTGCCCCGCGTCGCCAGCGGCGCACGAGCTTGAAGCGCGTGTCGCGCAACGCCTGGTCGTGGCGCGTGCACGCATAGCCGGCGGGGGGCAGGCCCGTCGTCGGATCCGGCGTGAAGTTCGGCAGGAAGTTCTCCGTGTACAGGATGTCGCGCGTCGCGCCTTGCGCACCGGTCAGGATCGGCAGCAGCGAGAGCGAGTCCTCGCCCTGCACGGCGGACGGCGCACCCGCGAGCTCGCGCACGGTCGCGAAGATGTCGACCACCGACACCAGCGCGTCACTGCGCGTTCCGCGCAGCGCTGGCGGAATGGCGGGCGAGCGCACGAGGAACGGAATCTCGACGCCGCCTTGATACACGGTGCTCTTCGCGCGCGACACGAGATAGGGCGGGACGAGCGAGCGCGCGCTCCAGCCGTTGTCCGCGATGAGGATCACGGTCGTGTTCCCGAAGTCGAGCGAGCACAGGAGTCGCCCGAGCTGGTGGTCGAGGGCCTCGAGCATGCAGCGCGCCTGCGACTGCGGAACTGCCACGCCGGGATAGGAGCAGGACGGACCCGGAGCCGGCACGCCGCGGCAGGAATCCGTGGGAAGTCCAGCGGGCAGCGGATGCACCGGCGCGTGCGTGGCGTGGGGCGCAACCCACAGGAACCACGGCTCGGGCAGCTCGTTCACCAGCGCGAGCGCATCCTCGATCGTGTCGACCGTGGGGTAGTCGAGCGGCGTGAGGTTCACGTCCATGTCGACATTGCACGGCGGCTCGCCCGCGGGGCACGGGTTGAGCGCGAGCTCCACGCGGCTGGCGTAGGCCTTCTCCCAGACGTAGTAGCCGGAGTCCTGGTAGGGCTGCAGCGCGAGCGCACCGAGGTTGAACCACGTGCCCGCGAAGCGATCGAACCATGGGTTGCTCGCCACGCCGAGCGGGTGCACGGGGTTCGCCACCAGCTGCAGCTGGTCGGCGAGGTGCCACTTGCCGACGGCCGCGCTCGCGTAGGCGGGCGTGGCCGCGCGCAACACGCCGGGCAAAAGCTCCGCCCCGTTGGCGAGCCCCGGGCTCGGCCGCGTCGCGCGCGGCGGCACGACCTGGCCGATGCCGCTGCGCAGGCCGAAGCGTCCCGTCAGCGCGGCGGTCCGGCCCGGCGTGCAGGTCGGCAGGGACCACGCGCGATCGAACGACATGCCCTGCGCCGCGAGCAGCGAGTCGATGGCGGGCGTCGACGCCGGGTGCACGCTCGGCCGTCCGGCGGCGACCGCGGCGGCGTCGAAGCTCGCGATCA
>CAITGX010000292.1 GCA_903892045.1 uncultured Planctomycetota bacterium
GCGTTTCCAACGTTGAACGCTATTCGAGCGCCAGCTTCATCCCATCTGTTCGGCACATTGAGGACGCCAACACCGTGATGCTACTGCACTTCGACGAAAGCACGGGCTCTATCGTCGTGGACAGCGGGATCGCGAGCCAACAAGGCCAACTGACCGGCAACTACACGCGGTCCACGGATGTGGCGTCGTGCCCGGTACCTGTCGCGTACTGCACTGCGGGCACAACGACAAGCGGATGCATGCCCGCCATGTCCGCCTCGGGAACTCCCAGTTCTTCCGCAGGCAGCGGCTTTCAGCTTACTTGCTCCAACACGGAAGGCGGACGCTATGGACTGATCCTCTACGGACTCGCACCCGCCGCGGTGTCCTGGGCGATCAATAGCACCAGTCTGGTCTGTGTGGCGCCACCTCAGCGTCGCACGGGAGCTTCTATTTCGGGTGGCACGCTGGGTGCCTGCGACGGAGCGTATGGGTTGGACTTCAACGCCTTCATCGCATCCACGCCGGGTGCTTTGGGTAGTCCCTTCACTCCCGGGCAAGTGTTCTACGCTCAAGCATGGTTTCGTGACATGGGAGCCCCGAAAGGAACGAATCTCAGCAACGCGATTCGCTTTACCCTCTGCGAGTAGCTTGTTCGAAGGGGCTGCGCTTATCCGCCTTCGTTCACTTTTCAGTTTCTGCTCTCTGGTGAATCATGTGGACGTATCCGTTGCTGCGGCTGAATCTCGGAGTTTACGCGGTCGGAGTCAGTCGGCGCTTTCACACGTGGTTCGTGAGCGCTCTTGTCTGTCTAGCGTGGAGTTCGGAGCCTCAGATGGCAAAGGGAGAGCTCGCGGTCGCGCTGAAGGGGGCGAAGGAGGTCGAGGTGGAGCGGGTGCCGCTTGCGTGTCGGTATCGGTTGGTTGCCGAGGGTGGTGCGCCGACTGTGAACCGGATTCAGGAGCGGCTCGCGGGGCTCGTGGCGGGGCGCTGGCGCTTCAAGGGCGAGGGCAAGCTCGAGATCGACGAGAACGGGCTGGGGCAAGTGTGGAAGCCGGTGCCAGCGAGCAAGCCCCTGGAAGCCGAGCTGCTCATCGATGGAGCGCGCTGGCCGTTGTTGTTCTGGCGCGAAGACGGCGAGTGGTTCGTGGCGTCCGCGGCGCTGCTGCAGGGGACGCTGCAAGGCAGCGTGCTGCAGAGCTACGACGCCGACCTCGATGGGCAGCATGGTGGGGCGCAGGACTGGATGCGACTGGGCTCCGGTTCGTTCTATCTGTGTGGTGCGGAACGACTCGCCCAGGTCGGGGAGACGCTCTTCGCGCTGAGCTTCGAGTCCAGCGAGAAGTCCTCGCGCGTGCTGGCTGCGCGCGTCGAGACTCCCGAGTCCGTGCCGCTGTCTGTCGCGCTCGCACTCTCGGAGTTGAATCGCTGGCGCATGCAGGCGGGCTTCGCGCCGATGCGCGTCAATGTCGAGCGAACGCAGTCGCTCCTGAAGCACGCGGCCTACGTCAACATGCCGGGGAATGACGGGGACCTGCAGAAGGAAGATCCTGCCAAGCCCGGCTACTCCGCAGAGGGAGACGCGGCGGCGCGCAACTCGAACACGCTCGCTCCCACAGTCGAGCCGATCGAGGCGATCCGGCCGAGCTTCACGACCAACTACAACCGCTACTCGTTCTTGTGCGACCCCGACGCGGGCTTCGCCGCCGCTTCGATGCGCACTCGGAACCCCGAGAACCACGGTGGTCGGCCTGGCTACACGTGGCTCTGGATCACGGGTCGCGTTGGTTCCCAGCTCGGTCTACCGCGCGTGCAGCCTGCGCCCGGGCAGACTGACGTCGCTCTCGCCTGCGACTCGGAGTACCCCGTTTCGGGTGAGCAACCTTCGCTCTTCAAGACTCGGCGCGGCACCGCGATCGGTGCCTACTTCGAACCGAGGCGCTGGAGCGAGATCCAGCTCACGCTGCTCGACCCCAAGTCGCGACCCGTGAAGGGCGAGCTCTTCACCCCCGCCCGTCCCGTCTGCCCCAAGGCCGCGCCCGACAACCGCGACGCCGCCTTCTTCTGGCCCGATGTCCCGCTCCAGCCCCGAACCCGCTACACCGTCGACCTCCGCGCCACGGAGACCACCCCCGACGGCCCGCGCTCCGTTCACCTCCGCTGGTCCTTCACCACGGCGGCGAGTTGATCAACTCAGCGGTCGGTCGTGAGATTGCCGATCTCAGGAACGGTTGCTCAAGTGCGCCATTCGTGACTTGAAATATGCGTTCAGTTCGGGATCGACGCAGTGAATGAAGCAGCCCTTCATGCCACGTGTCATCAGGGTGCGGTAGGTGTTCCGGATGATCCGATCGGCGCGCTCCATCGCGTCGACTGGATTCGTCTTCGCCAGCTTCTTCCAGCCATGCAGCGACTTGTCCGTGCGCGCGCGAGCCTCCGGAACGGCCGTGACACAGCCGTCTCGGAACACAAGGTCCGGTCCCACCAGCACGCCGACGTAGTCAAGCTCCAGTCCTTGGCATGTGTGGATGCAGCCGGCCTCGTTGACGGACTCCGATCCCACAAGCCACAGGTTGCCGTCATCAGCGAGATTCCATCGCATTCGGAACTGGCCGCCCTCGAGCTCGATGTCGTAGGCCTCGCCGTTCTTCTTGCTCTTCCAATCCCAGCAGTAACCCGCGACAAGTCGTGCGCGGTTGCCGCTGGCGATGTTGTGTTGGATGATCAGGTCTCGAAGTTCGCTCGCGCTCTCGATCACTCGGAACTCGAAGGAGTGTTCGATGGCACTCGCGTTGGCCGTCGCACGGATGCCGAGGAGATCGTCCAACCAGGCGATGTAGCCGTCCGAGCCCGAGCAACGAAACTGGCTCGGCAGATCGAGCTCGAGGATCGTTGAGCCAGCTTCGCGAGCGTGACGCCGGATCTCCTTCGCGGATCCGATGTCATGCCATGTGACCTGCTGCGACTCGTCGAGAAAGAACACGTTGCAGCGTGAGGAGCGAATGATCTCGGCCACTTGGTTGTCCCCTAGGTTCCGATATAGACCTGACTTCTCGTTCAGTCGATGTGCTTCATCGATGATCAACGTGTCAAAGGTCTCGGGAGTCTTGTCGACAAAGGAACCGGAGCCCAAGAAGAGCGCCTCGATGCTCGACTTTCGGCCGGATCCGGTGAGCTTGTGCAGGTAGACGGCGCGTGGCGCAGCGTTCTTCGACACATAGTGCACCTTGCGTCGCCGCCGCGTGAGCTCGACGAGGAGGTTGATCGCCACGACGGACTTCCCAGTGCCTGGGCCGCCGTGGACGATCAGCGTCTGCCGGTCACCCTTCGCCGCCACATCTGAAAGGTCCAGTGCGGTCTCGTACACCAGCTTCTGCTCGTCGATCAGCACGAACTCGGGCTTGCCGGCGAGCATCGCGCAGACACTGTCCGCGAGTGCCTTGGAGGGTCGAGACGGACTTTGTTCCACACGCTTCAGCAGCAAGCCCGTGTCGCCCGTAGCGATGCGCTCACGGAGGAACGTGCGCAGCTTCAAGGCCTCATACCCTAGGAAAACCGGCGCGCGTTCGAGGTGCTCGCGATAGCGAGGGTCCGAGACCGCCCTTGAATCATGCAGGTTGTGCAAGTACGCGCAGGGGCTCAGTTCTACGCGGGCCGAGTCGACGTATTCGTTGAAGTTCGCGAGCAGGCTGGCGTACGACCACGCTTGATACGAAGGATGGCTCGTCTCGCGCAGTGATCCACCCAAGGCGGTTCGAACGATGGCGTCCTTGCCGGTGGTTTCGACATGACTCCACTGCTTGAGTTCGACGATCACGATCGACTCGCCGCCGCTGGGCCCACGGCCAGAAATGAGCACGTCGATGCGCTTGCTCGACTGCGGCAGTTGGTATTCGATGCCTACGCCCACGTCAGATGGGATCTGCGGGTCTTCGAGGACCATGCGCATGCGAAGCAGGCTGTTGCGCCAGGAGTCGTACTCGGCCGGTGCCGCGCGACGACCGAGTTGCACTTGATAGGCCTCGTGGACGCGTTCTGCCACGCGGTCCGCCAGCACATCGTCGAGGAAACGCTGCTTGAACTCGTAGTAGATGATCATTCCGGTAGCTGAAAGGGCGGCAGGATACCCCAATCGGCGCCACGGTCGTGAGAGTAGATCTCGAGTGTCAAGCCCATCGGAAGAGTAGAAGCAGGCTACACGTCTTGCCACATCAGGATGTGCTCGATTCCGGAGTCGATAGCAACCGATGCATCGCCATGCATCCGTTGCGCACTGTTTCGTTGCGGCGCGTTCCTGGCGCTCCGAGCGATGCAATGTCGCTTTTCAGTGAGCAAGCCGTCCGCGTATGCGTGCCGATCGCTCGCAAGCTTCGGCTCGCGACTTCCTCGGTTGACGGACAGCGCGCAGCGGACAGACGGCGGTGTTGCTCGCACAGCGCGGATTACCGTGCTTTCCGAAGATTCGATGTGTCTCCGGAGTGGGCTCCGCTCCTGATGGTGAAGGTGCGGGAGGGGATCTGGGATTCGCATGTGGCTAGAAAGGCGGCGCGTTTCAATGCGCTGGGTCTTGGGGCGGCTTCGACTTAGGTGCGGCCTGTCGAGCGGGCGCGCGCGCTGTTCTTCCAGAGGGCCGTTTCACCTGTGTCGCTTGCTCGGAGCCCGTCGGCTTGACAGCGGGGAGATCCGTCACGACCGCTTTCACCTGATGGGCTGCGCACGAATTGGCGGGAAAGTGCCAACCGGAGGGGTGGGGGTGGCGTTGGGGGGCTGCGAGGGTGTGTAGGAGGGCGGGGGGGAGTGGCTAGAGTGCGGGAACGAGGAGCTGGAAGCATGAAGAGCGCAGGTTGGATGGGGGTGGTGTGGGCGAGTGTGGCGGCGATGGGGCTCGCGGGCGGGGCTGCAGGGCGGATGAGCGCCGGGCAGGCGGGGCTGGGGCAAGTTGGTCTGGCGCAGGGGCGGGCGGCGGATGTGGAGGAGGCGTTTGCGCTGGCGGGGCAGCGCGGGAAGGTGCTGGGGCAGCTCATTCCGGGGAGCGTGGAGGCGTACCGGTGGGGGTGTCTGGAGCGGCAGCTGGCGGGGGATCTGGAGGGGGCGGCGGGGATCCTGCGGGCGTGGGAGGAGCGGCATGGGCGCGGCGGGGAGTGGATGGAGCTCCACAACCGCCAGATGTTGCTCGGGTTCGCGAAGGACCCGGAGGCGACGTGGCGCTGGATGCGCGAGGGGCTGGGGCTCGACCTGAGCCATCAGGCGGAGGTGCCCGGCGCGAAGGTCGACCTGCCGACGGCGCTCGACCCGGCGCTGGTGACGCTGCAGGCGTGGGAGCGGCGCGCGGCGGAGGCGAGCCCGGGGGACTCGAGCGGGTTCCGGGGCGCGGCGCTGGAGCGGCTGGCGCAGCGCGAGCTCGACGACGGGATGCTCGCGAGCGTGATGGCGCGGCTCGAGTACGCGGACCTGCCCGGGCTGCCGGCGCTCGTCGTGCGGCACCTGAAGCTGCAGCGCAGCGGCGGTTTCGGTTCGCTGGAAGTGCACGCGGAGCTCACGCTCGCGCAGCTCGAGGAATGCGCGCGGCTGGAGCCGAAGCTGCTCTTGGAGCGGCGCTTCGTGGAGGCTTGGATCGCGCGGCTGGCGCCGGGAGCGGATGAGGACAGCGAGCGCGATGTCGCGGTGCGGCGCGCGCATCTCGAGCGGCTGGAGAGCTTCGCGGGCCGCCTCGGCGGCGGGTTCAACACGCTCAAGGCGCAGGTGCTGTTCCGGCGGCTCGAGCTCGACCGGCGCGCGGGCGTGCACGACCTCGCGCGCTTCCAGGCGTACCTGCGGCTGCCGCGCGCGAGCGCGCTCCTGCACCCGCGCGTGCGCGAGGAGGCGGAGCGCAGCGGCCAGTGGGCGCAGACGGGCGAACGCTTCGTGCCCGGGCTCGACGCCATCGGCGACGAAGAAGCGCTCGTGCGGGCGCTGCTCGAGCACTTCCTGCGCGACGCGAGCGACACGGGCGCGTTCGACGAGCTCGTCGAGCCGCGCTACCTCGCGCGCGTGTTCGCCGAGACCAAGATCCTCGCGGGCAGCGGTGACATGGAGCGCTGGTACTCGCTGCTCGACGATCCGGCCTACCACGAAGAGCTGCGGCAGCGCGTCGAGCTGCGCTTTGCGCCGACGCAGGTCGAGCACTACGGCGCGAGCGATCCCGTGACGATCGAGCTGGACGTCAAGAACGTGCCGACCTTGCTGCTCAAGGTCTACGAGGTGCACGCGCTCAACTGGTACACGTCGCAGCTGCGCGAGGTCGATGCGACCATCGAGCTCGACGGGCTGGTCGCCAACGAGGAGCGCACGTTCCAGTACTCCGAGAGCCCGTTCCTGCGCGTGCGGCGGCGGTTCGAGCTGCCGTCGCTCGGCAAGCCGGGCGTGTACGTGGTCGAGTTCATCGGCAACGGCACGGCGAGTCGCGCGGTGATCCGCAAGGGCACGCTGCTGGCGCAGGAGCGCGTGAGCGCGGCGGGGCACGTGTTCCGCGTGTTGGATGAGCGCGGCGTTGCGCAGCCGAAGGCGGCGGTGCATGTCGATGGGCGGCGCTACGAGAGCGACGCGAGCGGCGACGTGCGCGTGCCGTTCAGCACGAAGCCGGGAGCCAAGACGGTCGTGCTCGAAGTGGGCGAGCGCGCGTCGCTCGGGCGCTTCCAGCATCGCGAGGAGCGCTACGAGCTAGCGGGCGGCGCGTTCGTCGAGCGCGAGGCGCTGCGCGCGGGGGAGACGGCGCGCATCGTGGCGCGGCCGATTCTCGTCGCGAGCGGCGTGCCCGTGTCGCTGTCGGTGCTCGAGGAGCCGGTGCTCACGATCAAGACGAAGAACTTCGAGGGCGTGGAGTCGAGCCTCGACGTGCGCGACCTGAAGCTCTCGGACGACAACGAGCTCGTGCACGACATCGCGGTGCCCGAGCGGCTCGCCGAGCTGCAGGTGTGGCTGCGCGCGAAGGTGCAGAGCCTCGCTACGGGCGCGAAGATTGAGCTCTCTCGGGAGTTGTTCGAGCGCGATCTGTCCAAGATCGCGCCCAGCGCCCAGACGCACGCGACGCTGCTCGGCCGCAACGCGGACGGTTGGTTCCTCGACGTGCTCGGGCGCAGCGGCGAGCCGCGGCCGGACTTCGTGATGAACGTCGTGCTCGCGCATCGCGACTTCGACGACTTCACCTTTGCGGTCAAGACGGACGCCAACGGGCGCGTGAAGCTCGGCGCTCTCGACGGCGTGACCGAAGTGGCGGCCTCGGGCTTCCCGGACGATCTCAAGAGCTGGGAGCTCGATCGCGAGCGCACGGACCTGCCCGATGTGATGCACGGGATCGTGGGTTGGGCGCTGCGAGTGCCGTTCCAGCGTGGGGCGACCACGTTCGATCGCACGCAGGTGTCGCTCATGGAACTCAACTCCGTGGGGGCGCCCGTGCGCGACCGCTTCGAGAACTTGGCACTCGCTGCTGGAGCGTTCGAGCTGCGCGACCTCCCGACGGGCGACTATCGGCTCGTGCTCAAGGGCGAACGGCGCAGCATCGACGTCGTCATGACGGCGGGAGACGTGCGCGATGGCTGGGCGTACGGCAAGGCGCGCGCACTCGAGGTGGCGGAGCGGCAGCCGCTGCACGTGCGGGGGATCTCGCAAGATGGCGAGGAGATCGTGATCGAGCTGGCGGGCGCGGGCATGGGCACGCGCCTGCATGTCTTCGCCACGCGCTACATGCCCGAGTTCGAGCCGCTGCGTGAGATCGGCGGCTGGGATGGACCCGACGTGCGGGAAATCGAGCTGGGCGGTCCGGAGTGCGACCTGCGCGCTGGACGAGCGCTCTCGGACGAGTACCGCTACATCCTCGAACGCCGCTTCGCGCGCAAGTTCCCCGGCAACATGCTCCAGCGGCCGACGCTGCTGCTGAATCCCTGGGCGCTCGACGAGGCTCGGACGGTGCTCGGGATTGGCGGGGGCAGCGGCGGGCAGTTCGGTGGTCGCCGCGGCGGGCGCGCCGAGTCCAAGTCGCGCGGCGTCGCGGCGGGCGGCCGCGGTGCGCGCTGGGGCGACGCGCGCGGCTTTGCTGACCTCGGCTTCCTGACCGGATCGCGCGAGCTTGCTGCGAACGTGCGCTCGGGGCGCTGGGATGGGTTGGTGCGCATTCCTCGGGCGAGCTTGGGCGATGGCCAGCACATTCACGTGCTCGCGCTCGATCGCGGCGGACGTGCCTACGCCTCGCTCGCGCTCGCGGAGACGCCGTTGGTGCCGCGCGACCTGCGGCTCGGCTCGGCGCTCGATGCGACGCGGCATCTAGTCGAGCGCAATGCGGTCGATCTCGTGCGCGCCGGCGAGACCCTGCGCGTCGACGAAGCCGCGACCGAGGCTCTGCAGCTCTTCGACTCGCTCGACGACGTATACCAGTACTTCCGTGCTCGCAATGTCGACAGCGAGCTCGAGCGCTTCGCGTTCCTTGTGCGGTGGCCTTCGCTCTCAGTCGACGAGAAGCGCGCGGAATACTCGGAGCATGCTTGCCACGAGCTGAACCTGTTTCTGCAGCGCAAAGACCCCGAGTTCTTCGCGAGCGTGGTGAAGCCCTACCTCGCCAACAAGCTCGAGAAGAACTTCCTCGACCACTACCTGCTGGGCGACGAACTCACGAGCTACACGGAACTCACGGCCTTCCGAGACCTGAACATCGTCGAGCGCATCCTGCTGTCGCAGCGCGTCGGGCGCGAGAAGGCGGTGCAGCGGCACGTGCGGGAGCTCGTCGAGGCCCTGCCGCCGGACCTCGAGGAGCGGCAGTTCGGCTTCGAGACGGCGCTCGGGAGCGGAGTGCTTGCGAACGATTCCGATGGATTCTTCGTGGCACGCGGGCTGCGCGAGCCCGGGGCGCCGTCGGCGGGCAAGCCCATGGCGCCGGCGCCGTCGGAAGCGCCTGAGTCCGGCGGGCCTGCGAGCCCCGCGCCGGGCATGCCGGGTGGCGGCGGCGGGCTGCGCGCCGGACTTGCGGGCGAAGCGGAGAAGAAGAACAAGGATGCCGTCGCGGGCGATGCGCCGATGCGCGATGCGGAGCTTGCGGAGCAGGAGCGCAATGAGCTCGGCGACGACAAGAGTATCGGACTGCTCAAGCAGGACATGGATGACGCGCTCGCTCGAAGGCAGTTGCAGCTCCTGTACCAGCCCGTCGGAGCGACGCAGGTGCTCGCGGAGCGCACGTATTGGAATGTGGGTCGTGCATCCCGCGACAGCGAGCTCGTGACAGCGAATGCGTTCTGGAACGACTTTGCTGCCATTCCGGTGGGCGAGCCGTTCGTGTCATCGAACTTCACGACGGCGACGCACAACCTGACGGAGATGCTGCTCGCGCTCGCGGTGCTCGACCTGCCGTTCAAGGCCGGCGAGCAGGTGCGCGGCAGCGAGTCTGGCGTGCGCACGCTGAAGCCGTCGACGCCGCTCTTGGCGGTGCGACGCGAGCTCAAGGATGCGACGAAGCCTGACAGCGTGGAGCCGCTGCTCGTCAGCCAGAACTTCTTCCGGCTCGACGACCGCTACGACACGGCAGGGTCGGTCCGGCGCGACAAGTTCGTGCGGGACGAGTTCCTGGTTCACGTGGCCTACGGCTGTCGGGTCGTGGTGACGAACCCGACCTCGGCGACGCGCGTGGTGGAGCTCTTCACGCAAGTTCCGGCGGGCGCGGTGGCGCTCGGCGGGGAGCGGGGAACGCGCGGACGTCGCGTCAACCTCGCGCCGTATTCGACCGAGAGCGTCGAGTACCTGTTCTACTTCCCGCGCGCTGGCCGCTTCGAGCACTACCCCGTGCACGTGGCGCAGGACGAGGCGTTGGTGGCGTTCGCCGAGCCGGCGAGCTTCAACGTGGTCGTCGAGCCGAGCCGCGAGGACATGGAGTCGTGGTCGTTCGTGTCGCAACGTGGCACGCTCGATCAGGTGCTCGCGTTCCTCGAGCGCTCGAACCTCGAGCGCGTGTACCTGCCGCGGATCGCATGGCGCATGTCCGATCGACAGGCGTTCGAGGCCGTGGTTCCGAGGCTGCGCGAGCGCTTCGTGTTCGAGGTGGACCTGTGGAGCTACTCCGTGGTGCACAAGGACGTGGCTGCCGCGAGGGAGTTGCTGGAGAACTGGACGGCACGCTTCGGTGCGTCGTTCGCCGGGCCCTACCTCGTCTCGCCGCTCCTCGTTGTCCATCCGGTGCGCACGCGCGCCTTCGAGCATCTCGAGTTCGATCCGCTCGTCAACCCGCGCGCGCATCCGTTCGGGAAGCGCCGCGAGGTGCGCAACGAGCGCGCCGAGGCCCAGTGGCGCGAGCTCCTGCGCATCCTGTGCTACAAGCCCGAGCTCTCGGCGCAGGACTGGCTCGAGGTCACGTACCACCTGCTGCTGCAGGATCGCATCGAAGACGCGCTCGCGGCCTTCGCCAAGGTCGATGCCAGCAAGGTGACGGAGCGCATTCAGCTCGACTACCTGCGTGCCTATCTCGCGTTCTACGGCGAGCAGCCGGAGACGGCGCGCGCGATCGCCGAGCCGTATCGCGAGCATCCCGTGCAGCGCTGGCGCGCGCTTTTCGGCGCTGTTCTTGCGCAGCTCGATGAGGCGGCTGGCCGCAAGGCCGGCGCCAGCGACGAGACGGACCGCGAGGCTCGTCAGGCGGCGCTCGCGGCGAGCGAGCCCGCGCTCGACGTGAAGGTCGAGGGCGCGCGCGTGACGCTCGCCTACGCGAACCTCGCGGAGTGCGAGCTCAGCTACTACCCGATGGACATCGAGTTCCTGTTCTCGACGAACCCGTTCGTCGGGCAGGACTCGCGCGACTTTGCCTACATCCGTCCGCGGCTCAAGGAACAACGCAAACTCGCCGCGGATGCCCGCGAAGAGCGCTTCGAACTGCCGGCCGAGCTGCGTGCCACGAACGTGCTGCTCGAAGTTCGCGCGGGTGGCTTGGTGCGTCGAGTTCCGTGCCTGCAGGGCTCGCTGCGCGTGCAGTGGCTCGAGCGCTCGGGACAGCTCGCTGTCACCGAGGCCGCGAGCGGAAAGCCGCAGTCGAAGGTGTACGTCAAGGTGTATGCGCGTCTCGCCGACGGCAGCGTGCGCTTCCACAAGGACGGCTATACGGATCTGCGCGGGCGCTTCGACTACGCATCGATGTCCGGCGAAGGCGCGAACGACGCGCAGCGCTATGCGGTGCTCGTCTCGAGCGAGAGCGCGGGCGCTGTGATCCAAGAAGTCGCGCCGCCCGCGCGCTGAAGTCGTGGCGGGACGCTCTCAGCCGTGCAGCGGGCAGAAGCTCGCCGCCGGCGGGGGCGTGCCCTTCGCGCGCAGCCGGGAGGAGCGCGCCCACACGATCAAGTTGCGGCGCGTTCCGGAGGCGATCGGCTCGACACGGTGGCGATGCAGGCCAGCGTGCAGAAGGAGCACGCCGGGCTGGTGCTCGAAGGAGTGCACCTCCTCCGGTTTGGGGCGCGTCTGCATGTGGTCGCGGCAGCGCAGGCCGAGGAACGTGAGTTCCGCGCCGACGAACTCCTCGCCAAGGCACAGGTTGAGCGTGACCTCGCTGTCGTCGGCGTGCCAGGCGAGCGATTCGTCGAGGTCGGTGCCGTACTCGACGAGGTAGCTGTGGTGCGAGTCGAGTCCTGCTCCGTCGAACGGCTGGTAGAGCCGCGCGAGCAGCGGCTGCAGCCGCTCGAGCAGCCCGTCGATGCGCGCTCCGAAGCCGAGCTTCACGAGGTCGACGCCGTGCTCGTGCATCGAGTTCGGCGGCTCCGAGTCCGCGAGCCGCAAGCGGGCTTCGGCGATCTCCGCCAGCCAGCGCTCGCAAGTGGCCGGAACGAGGAGCGGCAGCGCATAGGCGCCCATGCACACGACCTGCGGGGCGCGCGCATCGGCGGAGCCCGGTGGCTGCAGTGCGTGCCAGAAGTCGGAGCGGAAGTCCGACGGTCCGAGCGGCGCGAAGTGCACGTTGCCGAGCCTACTTGCCCGCGGAGGCCTCTGCGGGCTGCGGCGCGCGCAGGCGCGCAAGGCCCGGATGGTCCGGGGGCAGCTTGGTGGCGCGGAAGCAGCTCGTCGACTCCACCGGGCTGGGCCCCTTCGGAGGCGGGGCTGCGTTGCCGGCGCTGACTGGGATCTCGCCGCCATGGGGATTGCGGTATTCCCAGACAATCTCGCCCTTGGGAGTGACTTCGAAGAAGCGACCCTGCTTGCCCGAGCAGATGAAGGTGTTGCCGTTCGCGAGTCGCTGGGCACCGGAGATGAAGAATGAGAAGAAGTCCGGCTTGTTCGGTGCCGTGTAGCTCCAGACGGGCGCGGCGGGAAGGAAGGCCTTGCCCGACTCGCGCAGGAAGCCCTTGCGCGGATCGAACGGCAGCACGATTTCGTCCACGGAGCTGTACTCGACTTCGCCGCGCCGCGCGCCGTTGTTGAAGACGAGGATGTTGCCGGCGCCGGGGAACCCAGGCGGAATCCAGTCCGGCTGGTGCTGGTAGAAGAGCTGCTGATCGCTCTTTCCGCCGCAACCGTAGGTCCGTGGGTTGCCCCAGCGATACAGGAGCTCCCCACCCTTGCCCCAACGGCCGCCCTTCGATCCGCGGGCCTCTTCCGTCGTGGTCGAGTGGTCGAGAATCCACAGCTCGTGGAGGTGCGGCGTCGAGAGCGCGATCAGGTCGTGCTCGGGCATGTAGTGGATCGAGTTGATGTGCAGGAAGTCGCCGCGTCGCTCGCGCGGAGCGTCCGCACCCGGCTCGTGCTGCTCCTCCTCGTCGCCTCCGGCGTAGCCCAGCTCGCGCAGCTTGCGGAGCTCCTCCGCGACGCGGCGACGCTCTTCCTCGGTCATCGGCGGCTGGTCGCGATGATCGCCGTTCACGTCGATTCGACCGGGCTGGTTCGCCGCGCTGCCCCAGTTGGCCTTGGTGCGGTCGAAGTCCTGCACGAGGTGGTCGTGGGCGCGCCACTCCCAGACGATCTCCGCACCGCTCTTCGGCAGCGGACGCAGCTCGAGCACCACGTCCGGCCACCAACCCTTCTCGTCGACGAAGCGCGGGTCGCGACCGAGCGCGATGGCCTCGGCCGCGCTGAGGTGCTCCCACGCGATCGCGAGCAGGTTTCCGTTGGGCAGGATCTCGAGGTCGTGGTGCAGCGAGCGCTCGGCGTCGGACAGCACGTACTCCCACACTTGATTGCCGTTCCAGTCGTACTCCGTGATGCGCCCGCCGAGGCCACCGCCGAAGAAGGTCGGGTTGGCGTCGATGCGCGAGGCGAGCAGCACGTTGCCGTTGTCCTTCAGGTAGGCCGTGATCGGCGGCACGCCGTGCTTCCACTCGTGTGCAGTCTGGCCGTGCTCGTCGAGGAGATAGATCGAGCCCGAGCGCAGTGGCGCGAACAGCACGTAGCCATCGCTCGCACCCTCGAGGTTCGTGAGGAGGCCGGTCGGCGGAGAGTCGGTCTGCGCTTCCGGAGCTTGGACGGCGCAGGGCAGGAGCGATGCGATGGAAGCGAGGAACTGCAGCATGGAGACGAGCGTAGCGAGCTTCGGCCGGGAGTTGGAGCTAGGCTCTCGCGCATGGCGACGCGACGGGAGTTCCTCGGTGGTTCGGTGGCGGTGGGGACGGTGCTGGCAGGTTCGGCTGCACGAACGGAAGTCGCTCCGGCGAGCGCGTGCGCGGCGGTGGCGCGACGGCGGATCCCGCGCACGGGCGAGCTCTTGCCGTGCATCGGGCTGGGGACGTCGCGCACGCTCGACGTGGATCCGGCGGGCGACCTTTCCGGGCTCAAGGCCGTGATGCAGCGCTTCTTCGATCTCGGCGGCTCGGTGATCGACTCGTCGCCGATGTATGGGCGCGCGGAGGCGGTCGTTGGCCAGCTGCTCTCCGGGCTTGGGCGCAGCGATGCGTTCTTCGCGACCAAGGTGTGGACCGACAAGGGCCGCGAGGCCGGGATCGCGCAGATGGGGGACTCGGAGCGCCTGATGGGCGCCGCGCGGATCGACCTGATGCAGATCCACAACCTCGTCGACTACTCCACGCACCTCGCGACGCTGCGCGAGTGGAAGGCGGCCGGCCGCATTCGCTAC
>CAITGX010000293.1 GCA_903892045.1 uncultured Planctomycetota bacterium
ACGCGGGTAGAGCGCCTCGAACTGCGTGACGTAGTCGCTGCCGAGGCTGGTCGGCAGCTGCACGCCGAGCAGGAGCACCTTCGCGTACTTCGCGCGGCATTTGTAGACGATCGAGCGCAGGTTGGCGTCGACCACCTCCACCGGCTGCCCGCGCAGGCCGTCGTTCCCGCCGAGCTCGACGACGACGATTTCGGGCTTCGACTGCAGCAGGAAATCGACGCGGCGTTCGCCGCCGGAGCTCGTGTCACCGCTGATTCCGGCGTTGATGAGCTCGAACGGCATGCCAGCGGCCGCGAACTCGCGCTGCAGGACGGCCGGGAAGGCGAGGTCCGCCGAGAGATGCAGGCCGGCCGTGATGCTGTCGCCAAGGAAGGCGACCTTGGGCGAGCCGGGCGGAATCTCCGGGGCCTTCGGCGCGGGCGGCGCAACCTCGCTGGTCCGCGCCGGCCCCTCGAGCGGCAAGTCACGCGGCGTCGCCGGCTCCTCCTTGCAGCCGAGGACGAAGGCCAGCGCGAGCGCTGCGAACGCGAGACGCATGGCTTGCCTCACGCGGCGTTCGCGGCGCGCTTTCCGCTGGGGTAGAACGCGAGCAGCAGCACGAGGACCGCCAGCGAGGCCCACATCGGCGCGCCGAACAGGTCGCGCGTCTGCTCGGGATTCGCGTAGTCGAGCCGCTCGGCTCCGTGCTGGGCCCAGGTCGCGATCTTGGTCGAGACGAGGCTGCCCACGATCACGCCGATGCCGACGATCACGAGGTTGTAGAGGCTTTGCGTGCTCGCGCGGATGTCGGTCGGCGCTTCCTCGTCGATGATCATGAACGCGAGGAAGATGAAGCAGCCGAAGCACACGCCGTGCAGGGCGACGCCGAGCACGAGCGTGACGATCGGGTCGAGCGGAATCTCGTGCACGTAGGCGAAGAGCGCCATGCGCAGCGCGTACGCGAGCGTGCCGATGACCAGGATCGACTTGCGCGAGACCGAGCGCGCGAAGACGGGGATGAACGCGAGCACCGCAATCTCCGACATCTGGCCGATCGTCATCAGGCCGCCGCCGCCGACGCCGAAGATGCTGTTGATCGCGCCGGCCGCGTTCGACTGGAAGGCCGACAGGAAGCCGCCGGTGTGCACGAAGTAGAACTGGTGGATGCAGGCGATCGGGATCGTCAGCAGGAACAGCGTGAGCAGCGGGTTCTTCGAGACCGCACCGAATGCGCCCGCGATCGCGACCTTCGAGCCCGAGCCCTTCTGCGGCGGCGTGTCGGGCAGCGTGAAGCAGTAGAAGCCCATCAGGGCGCCAAGGATCGCCGAGAGCTTGAAGGCGTCGGCCCGGCCCGCGTTCTGCGCGGCCGTGACGGCGGCCTCGTCGAGCCCCGTCGGCGTGTGCGCCACGAGCAGCCACTGTCCCATCGCGATGCCGACCGCGATCCAGCCGATCGTGCCCCACAGGCGCACCTTGCCGAACTGCGCCTGACCATCGGGGAGATGGTGGAAGGCGAGGCTGTTCGTCAGCGGCATGGTCGGGCAATACAG
>CAITGX010000294.1 GCA_903892045.1 uncultured Planctomycetota bacterium
GATCGGGTCCTCGATCGTGATGATGTGGTCCGTGCGAGTCTTGTTGATGTGGTCGATCATCGCCGCGAGCGTGGTCGACTTGCCGCTGCCGGTCGGGCCCGTGACGAGCACGAGGCCCTTCGAGAGCATGCAGAAGTCGAGCGCCGCCTTCGGCAGTCCGAGCTGCGCGGCCGTCAGCACGTCGCTCGGGATCTGGCGGAACACGGCGCCGGGGCCGTTGCGATCCATGAACAGGTTGGCGCGGAAGCGCGCGAGTCCCTCGACCTCGTAGGCGAAGTCCGTGTCGCTCGCCTCTTCGAACTCCGCGCGGTTGCGCTCGGGCGTGATCTCGTAGAGCACCTGCCGCATCTCTTCGGGCCCGATCACCGGGGCGCCGTCGATGGGCGTCATGTCGCCTGACTGGCGGAACAAGGGCCGCAGGCCGGAGGTCATGTGAAGGTCGGAGGCGCCGACCTCGACCATGCGGTGGAACAGGGCGTCGATCCAGGCCATGTCTTGGGCTCGCGGAAGGGGGGCGGGCACGGCGCGAGCTGCGCGGCGCGGGCCCCGTGCGAACCCCATCGGTCCCGGCGGGTGGGCGACTTGAAGATTCTTCCGCAGGTCGGCGGCTAGAGCTTGCCCGCGGCTCTCGGATGCGACGGGTCGAACTCGAGAGCGCGGCGGAACTCGGCACGGGCGGCGTCCCGCTGCCCGAGCTTGTCGAGGGCGAGGCCGAGCTCGTAGTGGGCGTCGGCGGAAGGAGCGAGCTCGCAGCACCGCGCGAAGGCCTCGCGGGCGCGCGCGAAGCGGCCGAGGAACAGCGCCGCACGCCCGGCGAGGCGGTGGCCGACTGGGGAGCTCGGCGCGAGCCGGATGTACTCCTCGGCGTGCTGGAGCGCGAGCTCGTTCTCGCCCTTGTCGAGCGCACGGCGCGAGGCGACCTCGAGAGAGACGAGCGGTGGTCCGGGCAACGTCAACGCGAGACCGACGCGGAAGTCGACCTCGCTGGGAATCAACCCGAAGCGCCCTTCCGCCTCCTGAGCGAACAGCCGCAGGGCACCTTCGTGCCCCGGTTGCTCGTCGAGCGCCCAATCGATGTCGGCGAGCGCATCGTGGCGGTCGAGGGCGATGCGCGCGAGCGCACGGTCGTAGCGCACGTCGGACTGCGAGCCTCGCGAGTGCAGCGCGATCGCACGGTCGTAGTGCTCCAGCGCCTTCTGCGCATCGCCGGCTTTGTAGGCGAGCACTCCGAGCTTGTGGTGCGCGAGGGAATTCCCGGGCTCCACGGCAATCGCGCGCTCGAACAGCGTGCGCGTGTCGCTCCAGTGCGCCGTCGTGGCTCTCGCGACGAAGCCGAGCGCGACGATGGCCGCCGCGCCGGTCGCGAGGGCGCTGCGCGTGCTCCAGCGGGCGAAGCACGCGGCGACGAGGCCCGCGAGCGCAAAGGAGGGCAGATAGGTGTAGCGATCCGCGGCGATCTGGTTGCCGGCGTGCACGAGCCCGATCACCGGAGCGACGAGCACGCCGAAGCTCCACCACGCGCTCCAGAGGGCTGCGGTCGCGTTCGACTTGTGACGGCGCAGGAACAGGAATCCGGTCGAGACGAGCACGAACACGAGCGAAGCGAGGTAGCGCGGATCGAGCAGGGACAGCCGCGCCGGCAGCTCGTAAAAGGGTGAGAGACCGACTGGCAGCAGCGTGTGGCGCAAGTAGGAGCGGAACGCGAAGGCCGAGATCGCCACGCGCTCGTCGAGCGGTCGAGCATCGAGGCTCGCGAGCACCTGCGTACCGAAGCGTTGGCCGAGGATGCCCAGCGCTGCGCCCGCCAGTGCGAGCGCCACGTAGGGCAGCTTCTCGACCAGCAAGGGCCGCCAGCCGCTGCGCTCGTGGCGCCGCAGGGGCCACGCCTCGAGCGCCAGCAGCACGAGCGGAAAGCCGAGGCCCGCGACCTTCGAGAGGAGCGACGCTGCGAACGCCGCGACGGACAGCGCCAGCCACGGACCGCGCCGGGCGCCGGAACGCTGCGAGCGCAGCCACGACCACGCCGACAGCGCCAGGAATGCGCCGCACAGGACGTCCCGACGCTCGGTGAGCCAGACGACGGACTCGACGCGGAGGGGGTGGGCGGCGAAGAACGCGGCGCCCAGCGTGGCGGCCGCCACTCGCGCGCGGGTCACCCGCGCCAGCGCGAGCAGCTCGTCCAGCGCGAGGAACAGCAGCAGCGAGCACGCCGCGTGCAGCGCGAGGTTCGTGGCGTGAAACATGCGCGGATCGAGCCCGGCGAGCTCGAAGTCGAGCGCACAGCTCATCCACGTCAGCGGCATGTAGTGGCCAGCGTGGAAGCTGGTCCACATCCAGCGCAGGTGTTCCCCGTCGAGGCCGCGGAAGCCCTCGTTCAGCGTGAAGTTGACGTCGTCGTCCCACGCGTGGAACGGATGGGACAGCGAGCTCCAGAAGGGAAGCAGCGCCGCGGTCAGCACGGCGAGAGCACCCAGCCAGCGCAGGCGCGCGCGGCTGCCCCGGTCAGCCATCGGGTCGATGCTCATGGCTCGATTCTGCGGCTTTTGGAGCCGCGAGGCGAGCGTCAAGCGTCGGTGCTCCAACAGCGGCACGGGCGGCGCTAGTCTCTCCGGAATGAAGCTCCACCTGCCGGCGCTCCTCGCGCTCCTCGTGTCGTCCTGCGTGTCCGCGCCCTCGGCCCTGCAGATCGAGGCGCAAGAGTTCCTCGATCGCTACACCCGCACCTACGTCGAGCTGTACGCGGCGTCGAGCGAGGCCCAGTGGGCCTCGCAGACCCGCATCGTCGAGGGCGACGACACCAACGCCAAGCGCACGCAGGCAGCCGAAGAGGCGACCGCGGCGTTCACGGGGTCGATCGAGAACATCGAGACCGCGCAGCGGCTGCTGAAGGAGCGCGCCAGGCTGACCGAGCTGCAGGTGAAGCAGCTAGAAGGCGTGCTGTTCCGCGCCGCGAGCGGTCCGCAGACCCAGCGCGAGCTCGTCAAGCGGCGCATCGCGGCCGAGACGGCGCAGGTGGAGAAGCTGTATGGCTTCACGTTCCGTCTCGACGGCAAGGAGGTGTCGGCCAACGAGATCGACGGCGGGCTCAAGTCCGAGGCGGATCTCGCGCGGCGCCGCGCGATCTGGGAGTGCTCGAAGGAAGTGGGCATCGGCCTGCGACCGGGACTCGTCGAGCTGCGCGGGCTGCGCAACGAGGTCGTGCGCACGCTCGGCTACAAGGACTACTTCTCCTACATGGTCAGCGAGTACGACATGACCACGCCGGAGATGGCGGCCAAGATCGAGGAGATCAACCGCGAGCTGCGGCCGCTGTTTCGCGAGCTGCACACCTGGGCCCGCTATCGCCTCGCGGAGAAGTATGGCCAGCCCGTGCCGGACCTGATTCCCGCGCACTGGCTCCCCAACCGCTGGGGGCAGGACTGGTCGAGCCTCGTCGACGTGCAGGGCTTCGACCTCGACGCCGCGATGGCGACGCGCACGCCGCAGTGGCTCGTCGAGCAGTCCGAGCGCTTCTACACGAGCCTCGGCTTCGAGCCGCTGCCGCAGGTGTTCTGGGAGCGTTCGTCGCTCTATCCGCTCGCTCCGGACGCGGGCTACAAGAAGAACAACCACGCGTCGGCGTGGCACATGGACCTCGATCGCGACGTGCGCTCGCTGATGAGCGTCGAGTCCAACGCCGAGTGGTACGAGACGACGCACCACGAGCTCGGCCACATCTACTACTACCTGTGCTACACGAACCCGCAGGTGCCGCCGCTCCTGCGCGAGGGTGCCAACCGCGCGTACCACGAGGCGGTCGGCTCGCTGATGGGGCTCGCGGCGATGCAGCCCCGCTTCGTGCAGGCGATCGGGCTGGAGACGGGCGGGCAGGCCGCCGACCCGATGCAGCTGCTGCTGCGCGAGGCGCTCAACTACGTGGTGTTCATCCCGTGGTCGACGGGCACGATGTTCTCCTTCGAGAAGGAGCTCTACCACGACGAGCTGGACCCGCAGCGCTGGAACGCGCGCTGGTGGGAGCTCGCGGCGCGCTACCAGGGCATCGCCCCTCCGGCCCCGCGCGGCGAGGAGTTCTGCGATGCGGCGACGAAGACGCACATCAACGATGATCCCGCTGGCTACTACGACTATGCGCTCAGCTTCGTGCTGCTGTTCCAGCTGCACCAGCACATCGCGACCCAGATCCTGCACCAAGACCCGCGCGACACGAACTACTACGGTTCGAAGGAAGTGGGGGAGTTCCTGCGCGGCATCCTCACTCCCGGCTCGAGCCGCGACTGGCGCGAGGTGCTGCGCGAGGCGACCGGCTCGGACCTCTCGGCGCGGGCCATGGTCGAGTATTTCGAGCCGCTGCGCCTGTGGCTGGTCGAGCAGAACCGCGGTCGCACCTGCACGCTGGCCGATCTCTAGGGAACCGGAACTTCTTTCCCGGGGCCGAGCGCGCCTGAGCGCAGTAGGC
>CAITGX010000295.1 GCA_903892045.1 uncultured Planctomycetota bacterium
CGGTCGAGGATCAGGAGCCGCGTCGCGAGTTCCTCGATCAGCACGAGCAGGTGCGACGAGAGGATCACCGCCGTCCCCGCGCGCGCGAGGGCCTCGATCTCGTGCTTCGCCGAGCGAATCCCGCGCGGATCGAGACCGGAGAGCGGCTCGTCCATGAGCACCAGCGCCGGCCGAGCGATCCATGCGCAGCAGAAGGCCAGCTTCTGGCGCATGCCCCGCGACAGCTCGCCGCCGAAGGCGTCGCGCTTCTCCGCGAGTTCGAAGCGCGTGAGCAGCTCGTCCGCGCGCGTGCGCCAGTCGCGCTGGCCGTACAGCGCCGCCGTGAACTCGAGGTGTTCCAGCACCGTCAGGGCATCGAACGGCTGCGGGTCGTCGGGAATCCAGCGCATGGCGCGCTTGGCCCGCTCCTCGTCCCGCGAGAGATCGAAACCGCCGACCAAGATGCGCCCTTCCTTGACGGGCAGCACGCCCGCGATCGTGCGCAGCGTCGTGGTCTTGCCTGCCCCGTTCGGCCCGACGAGGCCGAGGATCTCGCCCGGCCGCAGCTGGAAGGAGAGCCCGTCGACCGCGCGATGGGACTCGTAGGAGCGACCGAAACCCTCGACCGACAGCACGAACGGCAACGTTTCCACGCTGTCGATTATGTCCGCCCGATCGGTTCGTTTCACGCGCGACCAGCGCGCTCAAGCCGCTCCCGCGCGGCGCGCATCACGAGCACGCGGCGCGCGTCGGGTCGCGCCGGAGCGCCGGCGGGGCTGGCCCAACCGCTCGCCACCGCATCGATGCCGATGTGCTCGCCCTCGCTGCGACGCCTCGTCCAGGCCGCCTGAAGCGCCGCGCCCAGGGCCGCGGTCTCGGGCTCGGACAGGGGCACGACGGTCGCCTCCAGGGCATCGGCGAGGATGGAGCGCCACAGCGCGTTGCGCGCACCGCCACCGACCGCGCGGACGGTGTCGATCCCAAGGCCGAGTGCCCGCAACCGCTCGACACCCAGCGCGAGATTCAGCGCCACGCCCTCGAGCGCGGCGCGGAACACCACGCCCGGCCGCAGGAGCCCGGGGCGAATCCCCTCGAGCGCCCCGCTCGCGCGCGGCAGGTTCGGCACGCGCTCGCCCACGAGATAGGGCACGAACAACAGTCCGCCACAGCCCGGCTCGACCTGCTCGGCCTGCCGCGTGAGGGTCTCGAGATCGGAGCCAAACGCCGCGCACACTTCCTCGAGCACGCCGGTGGCATTCATCACGCACAGCAGCGGCAGCCAGCCGCCGGTCGAGTCGCAGAACGGCGCGATCAGTCCCTCGGGGTCGACGATGGCGCGCGACGAGTGCGCGAACACGGTCGCCGACGTGCCGAGGCTCAGCACCGCCACGCCCTCGCGCGTCGCGCCTGCGCCGATCGCGCTCATCATGTTGTCGCCGCCGCCAGAGCTCACCGGTATGCCGACGCACTCACGCGGCAGTCCGAGCCACGCCGCGCCCTCCGCCGTCAGGGTGCCCGCGATCGAGCCGCTCTCCACCAGCGGCGGCAGCATGCCGGGCAGGCGCGGGTCGATGAGTCGCATCGTGCGCGCGCAGAACGCGCGCGCCTGCGGATCGAGCCAGCCCGTGCCGGAGGCGTCGCCGGGCTCCATGGTCGCCAGCCCCGTGAGCTTCCAGTTCACCCAGTCGTGCGGCAGCAGCACGAGATCGACCTTGCGCCACAGCTCGGGCTCGTGACGCCGCATCCACGCGAGCTTGGGCGCGGTGAAGCCCGCTGGAATCGCGCGCCCGGTGCGGCTCGAGAGCTCCGCGGCCTCGTCCGCCGCCGACGTGTCGCACCACAGCTTCGCCGGGCGCACGACCGCGCCACTCGCATCGAGCACGACGGCGCCGTGCTGCTGGCCGGAGACGCCGATGCCCGCGAGCTCGCGCAGGTCCGCCTGCTGCAGGATGCGCGTCGTCACCTCGCGCAACGCCGTGGCCCACGTGTCCGGATGCTGCTCCGCGTGACCGGACGGCAAGCCCTCGATCAACCCGTAGGAAGCCGACGCGCGCGCGACCACAGCGCGCTGCACGTCGTCGATCAGGAGCGCCTTCGTGCCCTGGGTACCGACGTCGAAGCCGAGATAGAGCGCCATCGAGTCTCGCTCAGCGCACCCCGAGCAGGTGCTCCATCATCAGTTGGTCGAGCCGCTCGTAGCGCAGCCCGCGCTTCGCGACGGCGGTGGCGTCGATCGCGAGCGCACGCAGCCGCACGGCCTTGTCGCGCGTGTAGCCCGAGAGCAGCGGATCCACGGCGGAATCCCTGACGTCCGCGATGATCGCGCGCACCTCGGGATCGGCGTCGAACGCCTGGGCGCGCGCCTTCAGGATCTTGTAGGTGCGCATGCAGCCGCGCGCGAAGTCCCACACGCCCTGCTCGTCCTCCGTGCGGTACGCGTGCGCGTCGAAGTGCAGCGGGCCGCGGTAGGGCTCGGTCCCCATGGTGCCCTCGAGCAGGCGCACCAGCAGGAAGGCCTGCCGCACGTCCTCGGAGCCGAAGCGGAAGTCCTGGTCGTAGCGCCCGATGCGCTGCGCGTTGAGGTCGATGTGAAAGAGC
>CAITGX010000296.1 GCA_903892045.1 uncultured Planctomycetota bacterium
GCCCCGAGTCGTGCCCCGAGTCGTGCCCCGAGTCGTGCCCCGAGTCGTGCCCCGAGTCGTGCCCCGAGTCGTGCCCCGAGTCGTGCCCCGAGTCGTGCCCCGAGTCGTGCCCCGAGTCGTGCCCCGAGTCGTGCCCCGAGTCGTGCCGAACTCCTGCGACAGCCGCAGAACCGGCGGAGCCTAGTCCTGCGCCGCGCGTTTCAACGAGCGTGAAGTCCGCGCTCGTTCGCCGAGTACCAGCCCACAGCGATCCGTCCGCGGAGCCCCGAGCACGCGCACGCGTCGTTCGCGGTCACCCCGCATTTCCTCGCTGCTAGCGCTCCACGACGCGTCCGAGGCGAGTCGCGTCCTCGGCTGCGCCCGCTCGTGCCGCGTGTCCATCGACGCTCGCGCACTTGCGGAAGTCCAACTCCTCGCGCTCGCCTCGGGTCATTCGCATGCGAGCGACAGGTAGCCTTCTCCTGTGACGCCTCGCGGTGCTGCGAACGGCACGCGGGACGCCTGCGAGCGTCGGGCGCGCACCAGTTTCGAATGACGACCTGGGGGCAGCTCTCCGATCGCCCGCGCGATCACGAACGGAGGCAAGGCCGCTAGCCGTCCATGCCCTGGCCAAGTCTCGCCTGTAGGTTGGCGCTCCGCGGGAGCCGGAGCCTTCCGCGCATCGCAGACGTCTGCAGCCTCGCTTGCGAGCGCATTTCGCACGTGTGGGCTGGGGGGCAGCGACGCGGGAGGCGCGCGAGCCGCGCCCCGATCGCTCGGGACGCTCCTCGTTGCGTGTCACGGGCTCTTCCGAGCCCGTGGATCGCTCACGCGATCACGGGCACACGCGTGAGCTGCACCGCGTTCGACAGGGGTAAGCCCGTCCGTCGCGTGCTCGCACGCGACGGCGCGGAAGACGCCTTGGCGTCTTTCGCGAGGGATCCCCCGAACACGGCCAAAGGCCGTGCGCTGGCCGAAGCCGAAGCTCGCGAGTGCAGTGTGGAGGCGCCATCGCGGCCGCGAAAGCGCGAGGGGCGCCCCGATCGCTCGGGACGCCCCTCGTTGCGTGTCACGGGCTGGCGGCAGCCCGTGGATCGCTCACGCGATCACGGGCACACGCGTGAACTGCACCGCGTTCGACAGGCTGCTGGTGCCAGGAGCCGGCGGGTCACGGAAGGTAAGCCTGTCTTTTTCTGGCCGCTGTCTTGTCTCTCCTGCGGCCAGAAAAAGCTCGGGGGACGCATAGGCGTCCCCCGAGAAGGATCCCCCAAGCCGCGCCGCTAGGCGCGGCGCGGCTGAGGTGGTTCCGTGACCTCTGCTAGATCACGGAGCCATCGTGAACTGCACCGCGTTCGACAGGCTGCTGGTGCCAGGAGCCGGCGGGTCACGGAACCACAGCTGGGCGTTGAACACCTCACCGGCGAACAGCGGATTGCCGATCGCGGTGGGGCGGTTCGCCAGGTAGTTGCGCAGGTCGATGGCGTAGGTGCCGCCGCAGGTATCCACCGTGCCGCCCGAGTTCTGCGGGGCGACGCGCTGGACCGGGTTGCGGACGCACTTGAAGCTCGACGAGCCCGGAGCCCAGACCTGGGCCGCGGGACCGTTCACGCCGTAGAACATCAGCGTCTGCTTCTGGCCTTCGATGCCGCTGCCGAAGATCACGAACCCGGCCGGGATCGAGACGCTCGGCGTGCCGACGGCGCTGATGCTCGCGTTGCAGCCGTTGGTGGTGGTACCAGCGGTGCAGTACGTGAACACGGCGCCGAGCTCGCAGCTGTCCGGAGTGCCGTTGGCGTTGGTGTCGAGCTGCGTGCCCGCCGCGATCTCGCAGGCGTCACCGACGCC
>CAITGX010000297.1 GCA_903892045.1 uncultured Planctomycetota bacterium
ACGAACGGCAGGATCACGAGGAAGTCGCGCCGACGCTCGACATCGACCGCGACCCGCGCGCGACGTCGCAGCAGGAAGACCGCCACGCCGACGATGCCCAGCACGAGCACGACGGGCTCGTACAGGTACAGCGTCAGGAACATGTTCTTCGAGCCCGCGAAGTTGAGCTTGTCCAGCATCAGCGGGTGATTGCCGACGTTGAGCGCGTGATCCCCGAGCTTCTCCTTCTCCTCGGCTCCGAACAGGAACGGGTAGAAGAAGCGCACCGTCGCCGCGAGCGCGAGGACCGTGGGGACGAGGCCCCATGCGACCAACTTCCACAGGCGCGCACGCTCGGTGCGGGCGAGAAACATCGCCAGCACGGCGCCGCCCGCGGAGAACAGCGCGAATCCTCCGTTGACCGCCGTCGCGAGCGCGAGCGCCATCGCGAGCGTCGCCACCGTCCACGTCCATGCGCTCGGACGTCGCGCGAGGGACATCGCGGCGAGCACCGCGAGCACGACCGTGCCGCTGACCGGCCCGTGCGGCTTTTCTTGCTGCGCGAACGAGAGGTGGAAGATGCTGAACGTCACCAGCGCGGCCGCGAACAGCGCCCAGCCATCGCTCACGAAGCGGCGCGCCACGAAGAACGCGCCGGGAATCGCGAGCAAGGACAGCAGCACCGACAGCTTGCGCGCCATGAGCCACGGCTCCGACGCACGGGCGAGATGTCCGTCGAGTTCGAGCGGCTCGCGCGGCTCCCCCACCCAATCTTCCGGAGCCGCCGCGATCAGGCGCGACATCAGGTGCGGATAGTAGCCCCAGAACTCGTCGCGCTCCGGGTGTTCCGGCATGTTGCGCAAGTACTCGACCTGCGTCGAGATCACCATGCCGTCGCGATACGTCTGGTGCGGCAACCCCCAGCCGACGCCGACCCAGCGCAGTGCGAAGCCGACGAGCACGAGCGCGCACAGCGCGACGAGCACGAGCGGTCGAGGGCGCGTGGTCTCACTCATGGCCAGTGCGAGCTTAGGATGCCGCGGCGACGGCCGCACTAGCAGCCCCGCGGTCGCGCTGCGGAGCGTGCGCTCGACGAAGCTGCGTGTTCATGGCGAGCTCGGATTCGCGCGTGCGTGGCTGCGGGTCGCGCCAGCTCAGCCGCGCGCCGCACGCTGCCGGCGCAGCTGTGCCAGCGCGAGGAGCCCGATCAGAACCGGGATCCAGCCCGCCGCCGCGATGCGGTCGCCGAGCCCCATCGGCGGAGCGCCGACCACGCTGCCGCAGCCGCCACCGCCCCCACCACCGCCGCCCGAGGTCGAGCCCGAGAGGAACCGGAACGCGCCCGCGAGCACCGTGACCTGTCCCGTGCTGCCGTCGCGCACGGCGATCGCAACGTCACCGGCCGCGCCGGCGGGGCTAATGGCTTGCACGCGCTGCGCATCGATCCAGGTCACACCCACAGCGGGTTCGCCGCCGAGTCCGGTGTCCGGGTCCATCCCGAACAGGACCTCGCAGCCCGGCTGCAGGTACGCGCCCTCGATCGAGATGCTCGTGCC
>CAITGX010000298.1 GCA_903892045.1 uncultured Planctomycetota bacterium
CGCTCGCCTGCTCTCCTTCGACGACTGGGCGAATCGCGAGCTTCTCACGGCGCTGCAGGCTCGCCCGGATCCGGCCGCGGTGCGCGCGTTCGCGCACCTCGTGTCGACGCAGTTCCTGTGGCAGGACCGCGTCGCGCATCGCCCGCTGTCGACTCCGTTCTGGCCTGACTGGGACATCCGCGAGTGCGCGCTGCGGCTCGACATGGCTCGCAACGGCTGGCGCAACTTCCTGCGCGGACTCGACTCCGCCGCGCTCGACACGACGATCCGCTACGTCAACACGAAGGGCTCGTACTACACGAGCACGCTGGGTGACGTGATCAGCCACGTGCTCTTCCACGGCGCGCACCATCGCGGCCAGGTCGCTGCGGCCCTGCGCGCCGCGGGCGCGGAACCGCCGACCACGGACTTCATCCACGCCGTGCGCACCGGCGCGCTCGGGCCCGGCGGCGACTAGCCGAGCCTCGCGAGTCTCGCGCGCGCCTCGCGGGCGAGCGTGGCGGCTGCTTCGGCCGTGGAGGCGAGCGCAGTCAGGTGGCCCATCTTGCGGCCTGGTGCCGGCTTGGCCTTGCCGTAGAGGTGCAGCTTCACGTCGGGCAGCGCCAGCGCCGCCGCCCAGTTGGGCTCGTGGGGGAGCCACAGGTCGCCGAGCAGATTGGCCATCGCGGCGGGACGCAGCAACTCTGTCGAACCGAGCGGGAGTCCGCAGACTGCGCGCACTTGCTGCTCGAACTGGCTCGTGACGGAGGCGTCGAACGTCAGGTGGCCCGAGTTGTGCGTGCGCGGCGCGAGCTCGTTGACGACGAGCTCTCCCCTGCGCGTCAGGAACAGCTCCACGCACAGCACGCCGACCACGTCGAGCTCCGCGAGGATCGTGCGGGCGAGCTCGATCGCGCGAGCGGCGACCTGCGGCGGGACGCGGCCCGGCGAGAGCGTGACATCGAGGATGTGGTTCGCGTGCTGGTTCTCGAACACGCCCCAGTGCGCGAAGGAGCCGTCGAGCCCGCGTGCGGCGACCACCGAGCACTCGAGCTCGAAGTCGACGAAGCCCTCGAGCACGCACTCGCTCTTCCCGAGCTCGGCCCAGGCCGACGCTGCATCCGCGCTGCTGCGCAGCTTGCGCTGGCCCTTGCCGTCGTAGCCGAAGTCCGCGCTCTTGAGGATCGCGGGCGTTCCGATGCGCGCGAGCGCCGCCTCGAACTCCGCAGCCGTGCGCACGACGGCGAACGGCGCGACGGGAATGCCCTTGGAAGCGAGGAACGTCTTCTCGCGGTTGCGCTGCTGCGTCGTGTGCAGCACCTCGCCGCGCGGTCGCACGGGCGCGTGCTTGGCCGCGGCCTGCGTGCAGGCGAACGGCACGTTCTCGAACTCGAACGTCACGACGTCGACGTCGCGCGCGAAGGCCTCGACACGCTCGAGGTCGTCGTAGCTGGCCGTGACCTCGACGTCCGCGACCTGACCGGTGGGGGAGTCGCGATCGGGCGAGAACACGTGCACGCGATAGCCGAGCTTGCGCGCCTCGATGGCGAGCATGCGGCCGAGCTGGCCCGAGCCGAGGACGCCGATGGTCGCGCCCGGGAGGATCGCGCGCGGCGAACTCACGGCAGGGTCGCGGCTCGCACGGCTTCGGTCTGGCGCGTGCGCCACGCGCCGAGGCGCTCGCGCAACGCCGCGTCGTGGCGCGCGAGGATCGCGCAGGCGAGCAGGCCTGCGTTGATCGCCCCGGCCTTGCCGATCGCGAGCGTCCCGACCGGGATGCCGCCGGGCATCTGCACGATCGACAGCAGGCTGTCCATGCCCTTGAGCGCGTGGCTCTCGACCGGCACGCCGAGCACCGGCAGCACCGTCTGCGCCGCCACCATGCCCGGCAGGTGCGCGGCGCCGCCCGCGCCCGCGATGATCACGTCGAGCCCGCGGCTCTCGGCGGTGCGCGCGTACTCCGCCATCCACTCGGGCGTGCGGTGAGCGCTCACGACCTGGCACTCGTGCTCGACGCCGAGCTCCTTCAGCGTCGCGCTCGCGTGCTGCATCGTCTCCCAGTCGCTCTTGGAGCCCATGATCACGCCCACGCGCGGGCCGCCCGGAGTCTTCGCGGTGCTCATCGTGCGCGCAGCGTAGTTTCCGCGCCGCGGCCGGCGCAAGCCGCGCGGCCCTAGCCCTGCGTTTCCAGCGTCAGCCAGCCGCGCTGGAAGGCCCAGATCAGCGCCGAGACCATCGAGGCGTTGACGATCGTGACCCCGACCGCGAGCGCGAGGAACGAGAGCTTGCGCGTCTTGTGGCGGAAGGTCCGCATGCCCATCCACATGCCCGGGCTCGCGAGCGGCAGCGCGAGCATCGCCAGCGTGCCCTCGCTGATGCGTCGCAGGCCACGCTCCGCGAGCACCTTGTCGATGCCCTGCGCCACGAAGGCGACGAGGTTCACCACGCACAGGAGCGCCAGCGCGAGCCACGGATCGACGGTCATCGTGCGCGACAGCGTAGCGTTCTTCGCATTCCGTCGTTGCTACGCGCCGCGGTCGTGCGCGAGCATGGGGCCATGCCCGCGTTCGACGTGCTGACCCCCGAGCCCCTCATCGCCTCGTCCCTGCCCGAGGATCGGCGCAACCTCGTCCGCTACCTGCGCGAGTACCTCGCCACCGGCGTGGTGCAGGAGCCGCCGCAGCTGCACTCGTCGCACAAGCAACTCCGCATCGACGAGCGCCGCGAGCCGATCGGGCAGGTGTCGTGGAAGTGGTCCGAGCTCGCCGGCAAGTACGCGGGCTGCCCGTTCTGGAGCACCGAGGCGCTGCGCGTGGTCGTCGGCCTCGACGCGCGCTGGCCAGGCCGCACGCTCAAGCGCGTGTGCGAGCGCGTCTCGAAGGGCTACTTCCTCGAGAGCATCCAGCACGAGAACGTCTTCCCGCGCCTCGAGTGGACCGCGCGCCTGCAGGCACTCGTCGCCACCGACGCCGTTCCCACCGAGGCCGAACTCGAGGCTCTGCTCGACCGCTTCAGCGTCGGCTGCGTCCTCACGCGCGCGCAGGTCGACGAAATCGCCGCGCGCCCGAGCAACGCCGACAACCCGTGGCTGCGCTGCCAAGGCACCACGATTCGCCTCCTGCCCAACCCCAACTGGACCGAGCCGCACCTCACCTCGATCCGCGCGGCCGGCCTGCTCGAGCCGCGCTAGAGCGCGGCGCCCTCCTCACGGTGCACGCGGGGGCGTCCGCAGCGCGTTTTCGGTAGTATCTGCGACCTTCCATGCGAGTGCTCTTCGTCTATCCGAACCTCTACACGCAGATGGGGTTCAACCACGGGCTGGCGACCTTGTCGGCGGTGCTCAAGCGCGCCGGGCACGAGACGCGGCTCCTGAACCAGAACGAGAACCTGCCACCGGTCCCGACGGAGGAGGACGTCCTCGCGCTCGTGCGCGACTGGCAGCCCGGGCTGATCGCGTTCTCGTGCCTGACCCAGCAGTACCGCGCCGCGAAGGAGCTCGCGACGTGGCTGCGGCGCGCGGCGGCGGAGCGCGGGCTCGAGCTGCCCCCGATGCTCGTCGGTGGCATCCACCCGACGATGGTGCCGACCGAGGTCATGTCGGATGGCGTGTGGGATCACGTTGGCGTTGGCGAGTGCGAGGACGCGCTGCTCGAGCTCGTCACGCGCCTCGAGCGCGGCGAGCGGCCCGACGACGTGCGCAACTTCCTCACCTGGAAGGGCGGTGTGCGGCCCGCGGCGGCCGAGTTCGCGCCGGTCTCGAGCGAGCTATGGCACCACAATCCCGTCGGCGAGTTCCCGGACATGCGCACGCTGCCCATGCCGGACTACGAGCTGTTCGACACGCAGCGCATCACCGACCAGAAGCACGGCTGGTTCGGCTTGCTCTCCTCGCGCGGCTGCCCGTACCGCTGCACGTATTGCCTGAATCACAAGATCGTCGACCGCTATCGCGACGAGCTCGGCCGCTCGACGACGCAGATCGGCTTCTTCCGCTTCCGCCCGCCGCAGCTCCTGATCGAGGAGATCCAGTGGGTGCTCGCGCGCTACAAGAACATCGGCACGTTCATCTTCGACGATGACCTGTTCACGCAGAACGTGCAGCACGCGATCGCGGTGTGCGATGCGTACCACGCGGCCGGGATCAAGGTGCCGTTCGTGGTGAACAGCCACGTGAAGCAGCTCGATCCGCGCGTCGCCGAGGCGCTCGCGAAGGCCGGTTGCCGCATCCTCAAGCTCGGCATCGAGTCAGGTTCCCCGCGCGTGCGCAAGGAAGTGCTGCAGCGCTTCATGTCGAACGACGACATCTTCAACACCGTCGAGGCAGCGGAGATGTTCGGCCTGCATACGTCGGGCTTCCTGATGGTGGGCCTGCCCTACGAGACGCGCGAGGAACGTTGGGAGACCGTCGACGTGCTCGCGAAGTCCGGCATCGGCCGCTTCCGCACCTCGCTGTTCTTCCCGTTCCCGGGCACCGAGAGCTACGCGCTCGCGCTCAAGGGCGGCTACATCGATCCGGCGCGCGAGGTCAAGCTCACCGACTTCACCGAGTC
>CAITGX010000299.1 GCA_903892045.1 uncultured Planctomycetota bacterium
CCGTCGAATCCGCCACCGGACACGGCGCCCGAGAGCTCGCCGCCCGAGAGCGAGAGCGAGCAGACGAGCTCGTCCGGCAAGCGCCACACGATGCCGTCGGCAGTCCGCGTGGCCTCGAGGTCGTCGTCGAGGTGCTCGACGCGCCGGACCACGCCCTCCGCCAGCTCGCGGAGGTTCGGAGCGAGCGCGGCGAGCGGACCGCTCGGCGCCGGGGCGAGAGAGGGGCCCGGCACGGCACCCGGCGCGGCGTCGGCCGCCACGCTGGCCTCGAGCAGGTAGTCGCTGACGCTGCGCTGGCTCTCGATGCACACGCACTCGAACAGGCGCACGGCACCCGGCTCGAGCCGCTGCAGCCGCACGCGCTCGTCCGTGCCGAACTCGCGCGCCACGAGCCAGACGACCGCCGTCAGCGGCGACCGCAGCCGGGGCGAGTTCAGGTGGCGCACGAGCGCCGCGGCGCGCGCGCGCGCGAAGGCCAGCGCATCGAGGGCCAGCGAGGCCGCATCGCCGGCGTCGGGCTCGAGACACAGCACGAGCACGAGCCGCCCCGAACCGTCGACGCCCAGATAGGGCACGCGCCGGTGCCGCGAGAGCACGAGATCGCGGTCGACGAGCTCGAATCCCGGATACCCGGCGGCGAACAGGCGGCCGACGGCCGCTGTGACGGTCTCAGGAGATTCGAAGGCCATTGGCACGCCGCGAACGTGTCAGTCTGAGGCACGCGGGCCGATCCCGCTAGCCGAGGAGCGATTTCCTAGCCAAGGCCTTCGTTGCGGGACGGGCGTGACCGTCTGTGGCTCGGCATAGCGCTCAGCGCAGGAGCCCGGGCGAGGTGCGCCGGATGCCGTAGGTAAGGGCCAGCGCGAGGGCGTCCGTGGCGTCGAGGGGCTCGGGGGGGCGTTCGAGGGCGAGCAGGCGCGCCACCATGGCCGCCACTTGGGACTTGTCGGCCGCCCCGTAGCCCACGAGGGCCTTCTTGGCCACCGTGGGGGGGATCTGCACGACCTTGGCCCCGCTCGCCGCCGCCGCGGAAATGACCACCCCGCGCCCCTCCCCGATGCGCAGTGCGCTCTGCACGTTGCGGTGGGCGAAGGCCTCCTCGATCGCGACGACGCCAGGGCGCAGGTCGCCGAGCATGCGGTCGATCTCGACCCGCACCTCGCCAAGGCGCGTCGCGATGTCGGCCTTGGCCGAGGTCCGGATCACCCCGGCGCCGAGGAACAGAAAGCCCTTGGGGGCGAGCGCGATGGCCCCGAAACCGACCACGCGGGTGCCCGGATCGATGCCGAGCACGATCTTGTCCGAGAGGGGTGCGACTTCAGGAGGATGCATCGGACCGCGCCCGAACCCTACGCTCTGCATCCCCCGCGAGGAAGCCCCGTGACCCAGACCCACAGCGCCGCCGCCGTGCTCGTCGCCGCCGGCAACTCCACCCGCATGGGCGCGGGCGAGCGCAAGCCCTTCCGTGCCCTCGTCGGCCGCTCGATCCTCGAGCACGCCTGCGCGGCCTTCGACGCCTGCCCCGGAGTGAGCGCCCTGGTGCTCGTGGTGCACAAGGACGACGTCGAGCGGGTCCGCGAGCTCTGCACTCGCTCGGCAGCGCTCGCGAAGGTGCGCGCGGTCGTGCCCGGCGGCGCCCAGCGCAGCGACTCGGTGCGCCTCGGAGTGGCCGCCGTGCCCGCGGAGTGCGAGCTCGTGCTCGTGCACGACGCTGCCCGCGCGCTCGTGCGCCCCGCGACGATCGAAGCCGCCCTCGACACCGCGGCGCGCCTCGGCTCCGCGCTCGTGGCCGTGCCCGTCCGCGACACGCTCAAGAGCGCGCCCGATGGACGCTGCGCTCAAGCGACGGTCGACCGCTCGAGCCTGTGGGCCGCGCAGACGCCGCAGGTCTTCCGCACGCGCGAGCTCGCTTCGCTGCTCGAGCGCGCGCAGGCCGAGAGCTTCTCCCCGACCGACGACGCCGCACTGCACGAGCGCTACATCGGCCCCGTGCCGCTCGTGCGCGGCGACGACACCAACCTCAAGATCACCACGCCCGACGACCTCGAGATCGCCGAGGCCATCCTGTCGCGGCGCGCGCGCGAGCAAGACGCATGACCCATCGCATCGGCATCGGCTTCGACATCCACCGGCTCGAACAGGGCCGGCGCTGCGTCCTCGGCGGCCTCGAGCTCCCCCACCCGAGTGGTCCGCTCGGGCACTCCGACGGCGACGCCGTGCTGCACGCGCTCGCCGACGCGGTGCTCGGGGCCGCGGGACTCGACGACCTCGGCACGCTGTTCTCCGACAAGGACCCGCGCTGGAAGGGCGCCGACAGCGCGGCGCTGCTCGGGGAATGCATGAACCGCGTGCACGCCGCGGGCTGGCGCGTGGAGAACGCCGACATCGTGATCGCGACCGAGGGCCCGCGCATCGCGCCGCACCGCGCCGCCATGCGCGCGCGCATCGCCGCACTGCTCGGCGTCGGAGTCGACGCCGTCAACGTGAAGGGAAAGTCCCTCGAAGGGCTGGGAGCTCTCGCCAACGGCGCCGGGGTCGCGGTCCAGGCCGCGTGCCTGCTCGTGAAGCGCTAGCCCGCGCGCGCTCGAGCACCGTCGCGAGCCAGAGCGAGAGCACGGCGCCGGCCGCGGCGAGCGCCATGTCTTTCTGCGCGTCCCACGGGTCGCCCTGCGAGCCGACGTAGGCGTAGGTCGCCTCGCCGCCGAACGCGAGCGCGGCGCCCCACTCGACCAGCTCGTACAGCGCCGAGCACGCCAGGCACGTGCAGAGCGCCATGGCGGAGGCCGCGACGCCGCGCAGCGCCAGCGTGGCGACGAGGAACTCGCGCAGCGCCGGCGCCACGAGCAAACCGAAGCACAGGTGCACGAAACGGTCGTAGTGGTTGCGATCGAGCGCCACGGCCTGGCCAGAGAGTCGCGCGCACCACTCCCCGTAGGGCACGAGCGAGTACGTGTAGTGCGCTCCGAGCTCGTGCAGCGCGAGAAACACGAACACGAGCGAATAGGCCACGTTGGAGAGCGGTGCGCGACGGCGCGTGGCCACGAGGAACGCCACGGCGGCGAGGAACGCGGCGTTCTCGAGCGCCCACGTCATCCGGTCGACCGGCGAGATCGCGAGCGCCACGGCCAGCCCCGCGAGAACCGCGAGCAGGATCGGCGGTGTGCGCACGCTCCTGAGCTAGGCCCGAGCTCCCCCGCGACTCCCTGCGCAGCAGTGCGAGCCTGCGAGGCTCTCCCGGCGCAGGAGCGCG